>CAZPST010000031.1:0-15436 GCA_964589185.1 uncultured Roseivirgaceae bacterium
GTTTCTGTTTATCTCCAAAAAATGAAGAATCAAAAGCCGGACGAATTCCGGCTTTGATTTTTATACAGTTGCCTTGAGGCAAACCAAAAGAAAATGGCCAACGCCCATGGAATGCCGATGAGGATCGTCCAGTAGAGGTTGTCATTTAGCATATCCAGTTTGGCTAATCCGGCCAAAAGAATCAAAACGGTCACGGAGCTAAACCAATGAATACGGATCAGTTCAGTACGCGAGGTGCGCCTGATCAACAAAATGGTGGACATAACCATCTGAATGACCCCCACGAGGAATTGAAAATACAGGAGCATATACGGCATCACCACCAAGCACAAGGCAATAACCAATAGGGTGGTCTGAAGGTAATAATTGAATCGTATCATGATACTTGTGCTTTACTTCTTAGTTTGAAAAACCCACAACATGCAGTTGGTGACACTTTCGGCCAGTGCTTCATTGCCTGTGAAGATATCGACCAAAAAGATACGACCATTCTTGAAAAGTGAACCAGCTACCTAGCCAATTCAATCACGCAGTGCACAAATCAGAGAAACTTCATCAACTGAAAACACTCCCGAAACGGGCAATTTGTATGAGACCTTTTTTGTTGCTTAGTCAATGACCCAAATCGCGCAAGCAAATCGCAGATGTGACAAAGGAATTTTGTCGTTATAGCCGAAGCTTATCCCGTCGGTAATCTGCCCCTGTGGCTCTGTGGGTTTTTATACGAGCTCACCGTGTCCTCCCGATTGAAACCATTAAATTTGTCCTCCCACTAAAGCATAGATTAACTCAAAACAATGATACAACTAACCCAAAAAGGCCACCTCGGCATCATCACCTTCAACCGGCCGGAGGTTTACAATAGCTTCAACAAGGATCTAGCACTAGCCGTGCAAAAGGCGCTAGACGATTACGCCACCAATCCTGACATTCGCGCTATTATGCTCACGGGCACAGGCAAAGCCTTCTGTGCCGGGCAAGACCTACAGGAAGTCATTGCCGACAATGGCTTGGAAATAGAGCAAATCGTAGACGAACATTATAATCCGCTCGTCAAGCGCATTCGCCGCATTGAAAAACCCGTGATAGCTGCCGTAAATGGGGTGGCTGCCGGTGCAGGAGCCAACATTGCCCTGATCTGTGACGTGGTGGTGGCCGCCCAATCTGCCTCTTTCATACAAGCCTTCAGCAAAATCGGATTGGTACCCGATAGCGGTGGCACGTTCTCCTTGCCTCGCATCGTTGGTTTCCAAAAAGCCTCTGCCTTGATGATGCTCGGCGATAAAGTGACTGCCGAAGAGGCCGAACGAATGAACATGATCTACAAAGTGTTCCCGGACGATACGTTCATGGCACAAGCAGAGGAAATCGGGCAAAAACTGGCCAATATGCCTACTAAGGGGCTGGCATATACCAAATATCTGCTGAACAAATCGGCCGACAGCACGCTGGAGGATCAATTGGAACGTGAAAAAACGTGGCAATACAGAGCCACTCTCACGCAGGATCACAAAGAAGGTGTGCAGGCATTTATGGAAAAGCGAACACCTAATTTCACAGGAGAATAATGCCCAAACTGACCGTAATTGGAGCCGGTACCATGGGTACGGGCATAGCGCAAGTGGCCGCCACGGCCGGATGGGATGTGGTGATCAATGATGCCAATCATGAGATCATGGAAATGTCTTCGGAGAGCTTGGTGAAAGTGATGAACCGACAGGTGGAAAAGGGCGCATTGACGCGCGAAGAAGCCGACAAAATCTTAGGACGCATTGACTTCACCGACAACCACATGTACTTTGAAGACAGTGATCTGGTGATAGAGGCGATTGTGGAGAATCTGGACATCAAGCGGAAGGTCTTTCACATGATTGAGGAGATCGTCCGTCCGGATACAATCATAGCTTCTAACACA
Source organism: uncultured Roseivirgaceae bacterium (assembly GCA_964589185.1). Taxonomy (GTDB): domain Bacteria; phylum Bacteroidota; class Bacteroidia; order Cytophagales; family Cyclobacteriaceae; genus JAAEPI01. The sequence continues at coordinate 1,916 of CAZPST010000031.1, forward strand.
TCCTCTCTTTCGTTGGCTTCCATCGGTTCGTCTTTGAGAGATCCGTCCCGATTTGTGGGCATTCATTTTTTTAATCCTGCGCCGTTGATGCCCCTAGTGGAAATCATTCCGGCGGTGCAAACACGACCTGATGTCATCCTACAAGCCCGTGCTTGGGTGGATAGTTGGGGCAAGCTCACCGTATTGGCCAAGGACACACCGGGATTCATTGTGAACCGTGTGGCGCGTCCGTTTTATGGCGAATCGCTGCGCATCTTCGAAGAAGGCATTGCCGATCAAGTGACCATCGATTGGGCTATGAAAGAACTGGGCGGCTTCCGCATGGGGCCATTTGAATTGATGGATTTCATTGGGAATGACATCAACTACACGGTGACCGAAACGGTCTTTGAATCCTTCTTCTATGATCCGCGCTATCGGCCGTCATTCACCCAAAAGCGTATGGCTGAAGCAGGCTTCTTGGGACGAAAAACAGGGAAGGGATATTACGATTATGCTGAAGGTGCCATAAAACCCGAACCTGTGAAAGACACCCAAGTCGGGCAGCAAATACTCGATCGGGTACTCGTGATGCTGATCAACGAAGCGGCTGATGCACTATTTCTGAACATTGCCAGCAAAGAAGACATTGACCAAGCCATGACCAAAGGGGTGAATTATCCCAAAGGGTTGCTAAAATGGGCGGATGAAAAAGGCATAGTCTGGTGCGTGGAGAAGTTGGATGCGCTCTACGATGAGTATCGCGAGGATCGGTATAGATGCAGTCCGTTGTTGAGGAGAATGAAAACGAAAAATCAAAAGTTTTTCAGTTAATAGATTGCCGAGTTAATGAGAGTGCTTTGACTCAGTGGACTAATTAACTAATAACTTAATCACCAATAACTAAATGACTCGTGCAGAAAAAATAGTAGACAAAATGATGGCCAAAGACGGCTTTAGCGCGTGGATGGGTATGGAAGTAGTGGAAGTGTCTGAGGGTCGCGCTAGTGTGCGTATGAAAGTGCGACATGAGATGCTCAACGGACATGGCGTGGCGCATGGAGGGATCACCTTTACTCTAGCTGACAGTGCCTTTGCGTTTGCATCGAATTCCCATGGTCAAAAGGCCGTTTCCATTGAGACGTCCATCAATCACATCAAAGCGGTTTTTGAAGGAGACGAATTGGTAGCGGTTGCTCAGAAAGAAAGTATTTCGAAAAGTTTGGGACAATATATCGTTCGTGTAATGAGAGGTGAAGAGTTGGTGGGACTTTTTAAAGGAGTGGTTTTTAGGAAGGATGAGCAATGGGAGATTTAGTGAATGGTTATTAGTTAAATAGTTGACTGGAAGTCCAGTCAAAAAGCAGGAATAGAAATGAAAGAAGCATACATAATAGACGGCATCCGCACACCCATTGGCAGTTTTGGTGGCACTTTAGCGTCCATTCGCACAGATGATTTGGCAGCTAGTGTTTTAAAGGAATTGATGCGTAGAAATGCGTCCATTGATCCGGCTACTATCGACGAGGTAATTATGGGTTGTGCCAATCAAGCGGGAGAAGACAACCGCAACGTGGCGCGTATGGCGCTACTGCTGGCGGGACTGCCTTACACCATTCCGGGAGAAACTGTCAACAGACTGTGTGCATCTGGTATGTCGGCGGTGATCCATGCCAACCGTGCCATCAAAGCCGGAGACGGGGATTTGTTCATTGCCTCAGGCGTGGAAAATATGACCCGTGGACCGTGGGTGATCTCCAAATCGGCCAAGCCCTTCGGTACGGATGCGCAGATGTACGATTCCAGTTTTGGCTGGCGCTTCATCAATCCCAAAATGGAAGAACTCTACGGCGTAGACAGCATGGGAACGACAGCTGAAAATCTAGTGGATATCCACAAAATCAGCCGAGAGGATCAAGATGCGTTTGCTCATTGGTCACAAATGAAAGCGAGTGCTGCGCAAGCGAATGGACGATTGGCAGAAGAGATAACGCCGGTGGCAATTCCTCAACGGAAGGGTGATCCCATGCTTTTTGCACAAGACGAATTCATCAAGTCAAACACTACGAAAGAAATTTTGGCCGGTTTGCGTCCCGCCTTCCGAAAGGACGGCTCTGTCACCGCCGGAAATGCCTCCGGTTTGAATGACGGAGCAGCTGCTGTGTTGATAGCTTCAGAGGATGCCGTAACCACGCATAATTTGACACCAAAGGCACGTATCGTTTCATCAGCTGTGGTGGGCGTGGAGCCACGCATCATGGGCATTGGCCCTGTAGAGGCATCACAAAAGGCGCTGAAAAAAGCCGGTCTCACGCTAGACCAAATGGACCTGATCGAAATAAATGAAGCCTTTGCTGCGCAGGCATTGGCCTGCACACGTTCGCTTGGACTAGCAGATACTGACCCACGTATCAACCCTAACGGAGGTGCCATCGCAATTGGTCATCCGCTGGGAATGACAGGAGCGCGCATCACCTATTCAGCCGCATTGGAATTACACAAAACCAACAAGAAATACGCGCTCGTGACCATGTGTATCGGTGTGGGGCAAGGCTATGCTGTAGTGTTGGAGAGAAGCTAATTAGCACTATCATTAAAAATGATTTACGCTTTCAACAACATACGACCGGTCATCCACCCTTCTTCCTTCATTCATCCGTTGGCGGCTGTCACAGGAGATGTAATCATTGGCAAAAATGTATATGTCGGGCCCGGTGCAGCCATCCGAGGCGATTGGGGGCGGATTGTTATCGAAGATGGATGCAATGTGCAGGAGAACTGCACTATTCACATGTTTCCGGGTATTACTATCACATTGCAGGAGTCAGCGCATATTGGGCATGGTGCTATAATACACGGAGCGCAGATCGGGCGAAATGTATTGGTAGGCATGAATGCCGTGATCATGGACAATGCCGTGATCGGTGACGAGAGTATCGTGGGGGCGCTTAGCTTCGTAAAGGCCGATGAAGTCTTTGAGCGAAGGAGCCTCATCGTAGGCAATCCGGCCAAGCGCATTCGGGAAGTAAGCGATGAGATGATTGCCTGGAAAAGTGAAGGGACAAAATTGTATCAGCAATTGCCTGCGGATTGTTTTGCTTCGCTAAGGGAATGTGAGCCACTCAGCGAAGTAGAGCCAAACAGGCCAACGGCTTCTGCTCAATACAAAACATGGAACGAAACCAAGAAATAAGTCAGAAGTGAATACACCAAATGCAATGCACATTGCCGTATCGGGCAACATAGGCGCGGGGAAAACCACCCTCACAGAGATGCTGGCCAAGCACTACAAGTGGCACGCCGAATACGAGTCAGTAGAGGACAATCCATATCTCAAAGATTTCTATGGCGACATGCACCGTTGGTCGTTTCATTTACAAATTTATTTTCTGAATAATCGCTTCGAACAAATCCACAATTTGCGCACGGGCGACAAGACCGTGATTCAGGATCGCACGATCTATGAAGACGCCTACATTTTTGCCAAAAGTTTGTACAAACAAGGTTTTTTCAACGAGCGTGATTACCAAAGCTACCGAACGCTTTTTGACACCATGATCAAGCTCATCCAACCGCCGGATTTGCTTATTTATCTACGCTCAGATATTTCGAAATTGGTACGCAACATCGAGAAGCGCGGACGAGATTTTGAAAATGCCATTCGCATCGATTACCTCAAAGGACTCAATGAGCATTACGAAGATTGGATAAGCGGATACGATGCGGGCAAGCTCCTGATCATCGACGTGACCAACCGCGATTTCCTCAACAATCCCGAAGATTTTTCAGATGTGGTGTTCAAAATTGATAGCGAACTGCATGGCTTGTTTAGCGGTTTGCCGGTGGATTGAGGCGGTTTTACGTATCGGTTTCAAGGTGAGAAGTCAGAAAATTTTGTGTCTTGATTTCGTACATTTGTTAAAAGTCGTGTGACAATGGAAAAGAAACTGATACTAAGCATAGATGAGGTCGTGATCCAAACGGCCAAAGAATATGCACAGAAGCAAGGAGTAAGTCTTTCAAGTCTGGTGGAGAATTTCTTGAAAAGAACAACAGAATCAACAAGTCACAAGCAAAAAAAGAAGGCTTCACATTCATCCGTCACTGAAGGCCTAATTGGCATAATCAAGCACGTAAAATACGAGAACGACGACTACAGGATGCATCAAGGTAAGAAGCATGGCGTCAACTAACTTGTACTTCGTTGATACTAATGTGATATTGGATGTACTCTTGCAGCGCGAAGGACTCTACGAAAGTTCAGCTAAAGTCTTACTCGCGGGTGAAGCAGGATCGATACAATTAAGAACGAGCATTGTATCTTTCGCAACCATTTTCTATTATGTCAAAAAAGGATTGAATCGTGTAGATTTCATACGAAAAATGCGCGAATTGCAATCCATCGTTGGCTTGTTGCCATCTGATGATAAGGCAGTCGATTTTGCACTAGAGAGCAATTTCTCAGACCTTGAAGATGCACTCCAGTATCACATCGCCCAGTCCTCCGGCTGCTCAGCCATCATCACCCGAAACAAAAAAGATTTTCAGCACTCAACCTTGCCAATACTCACCCCCGAAGAACTCTTAGCAACATTATGACTATCCCCAAAATACAACACTATATCGCCGGCCAATGGATGGAAGGTGCCGGAGACGGTGACATGCTCCACCACGCCATCACGGGCGAACCGGTAGCCACCCACACCATCCAAGGCATTGATTTCAAGCTGGCCTACGACCATGCCCGACGAGTTGGAAATCCGGCCCTGCGCAAAATGACATTCCAAGAGCGCGGCTTGATGCTCAAAGCACTGGCCATGTACCTCATGGAAAAGAAGGAGCAATTCTACGAAGTGAGCAAAGCCACAGGTGCCACACGCATGGATAGCTGGATCGACATTGAGGGCGGCATAGGAAACGTGTTTGCTAACGCCAGCCTGCGCCGACAATTCCCCGATCTGCCGTACCATGTTGACGGACAAACCGTGCCGCTTTCAAAAGGCGGCTCCTTCGTCGGGCATCACATCATGGTACCCAAGGAAGGCGTAGCAGTGCACATCAACGCCTTCAACTTCCCCGTGTGGGGCATGTTGGAAAAGGCAGCCGTCAACTGGCTGGCGGGTATGCCGTGCATCATCAAACCGGCCGAGCAAACCTGCTACCTCACCGAGGCGGTTGTCAGAGAAATCATCGCGTCGGGTATTTTGCCTGAAGGCGCACTGCAACTAGTCGCCGGATACGGCAATGGCATCCTCGATCATGTGGACATGCAAGATGTGGTCACCTTCACGGGATCGTTCGAGACGGGCAAGAAACTGAAATCACTTCCGCAGATTATCGAAAATTCTGTGTCGTTCAATATGGAAGCCGACTCGCTGAACTGCGCCGTGTTAGGCGAAGACGCAGTACCCGGCACGCCGGAGTTTGACCTGTTTGTGAAAGAAGTGCGCAAGGAAATCACCACCAAATGCGGACAAAAATGTACGGCCGTGCGCCGCATCATTGTGCCGGAGAAACTGGTGGAAGACGTGCAAATAGCCTTGGGCAAATTGCTCGCCCAGACCACCATCGGCGACCCGAGTGTGGAGGGCGTGCGCATGGGCGCGCTGGCGGGCAAAGAGCAACTGGCCGAAGTGACCAAGCGTGTAGCGGAATTGGCCAAAACATCTGACATGGTGTATGGCTCGCTGGATAAAGGGGAGGCCATTGGTGCCACGTGGGAGAAGGGCGCCTTCATGTCGCCGATTATTTTCCTGAACCAACATCCGCTGAAAGATGACGCGGTGCACAGCATCGAAGCATTTGGGCCGGTGAGCACCATCCTGCCTTACAAGACCATCGACGAAGCGGTGGAAATCTCCAAGCGTGGCAAAGGTTCGCTCTGCTCGTCTATCACCACGGCCGATGACAAACTGGCTAGAGAGTTTGTAGTAGGAGCCGCCACCTACCACGGCCGCATCTTGGTGCTCAACGCCGCATGCGCCAAAGAAAGCACCGGACACGGTTCACCTATGCCACTGCTCACCCACGGCGGACCCGGACGCGCCGGAGGAGGCGAAGAGATGGGCGGCAAGCGCGGCGTGTTGCACTACCTGCAGCGCACCGCCATACAGGGCTCGCCCACCACGCTTACCGAGATCACGCAGCAGTACCAATACGGAGGCGACTACAAAGACCCGGGCGTGCATTTGTTCTCCAAGCACTTCGAAGACATACAGATAGGCGAGACGGTAATCACCGCCAAGCGCACCGTCACCGAGACCGACATAGTGAACTTCTCCAGCGTGAGTTGGGATCACTTCTACGCCCACACCGACGAGACGTCTCTGGAGGGCACCACCTTTCAGCGGCGCGTGGCGCATGGCTACTTTGTGCTGTCTGCCGCCGCGGGACTCTTTGTACAAGCCAAGAAAGGCCCTGTGCTGCTCAACTACGGCCTGGAAGAATGCCGCTTCACCAAGCCCGTGTACCCGGGCATGACCATAGGCGTGCGTCTCACGGCCAAGGAAAAAGTGGACCAAGAAACCAAAGACGGCATAGCCAAAGGCATTGTCAAATTCCTCGTAGACGTCTATGACGAAACCGGCGAGACAGTAGCCATTGCCACCATCTTGACGATGATTAAGAAGAGAGGCTAATCCCGATTGCCATCGGGAGATGATGTGCCGATGAATTAATTTGAAGATGGCGTGCCAACCGAAGCATTAAGCGTAGGTTGGAGCGGGACGGATGGGGTGTTTATCAACTCCCTGCGCGCTCTAAGGATCGCGGCTAGTTTGATGTTGAATGGGAATTTGGTAGCTTTAGATGATAAATAGAAATGATAAACAAACTTATTCTTAAGAATTTCAAGCGAATCCGAGAGGAAGTCTTCGAATTTAATAATTTCGATCTTATTGTAGGAGCCAACAATAGTGGCAAAAGCACGGCTATGCAGGCTCTAGCAATTTGGCAGTATTGCGTCGATCAATTTTCTCTTTCTAAGCGAAAGGGGAGCAGGGGCATTCAGGTGGTTTTACCCAACTTTACTGCACTTCCACTTCCAGAGTTTAATTTGTTATGGACAGATAGGATCGGACAAGCCAATAACAATTACATATATATAGAAATTGATGTATTTTGGCATGACGAGGCGCATGGGATTCAGAATTTTTGTGTCCAAATGAGATATCAGTCCCCTCAAGCAGTTTTTGCAATTCCTAAAGACGGATGGACCGATTTTACTAAAAAATATGGTTCAAACAATTTTCCTAAAATAGTTTATGTCCCCCCATTTTCCGGCTTGGAGCCACATGAAATATGGATGGACGAAGGAAACGTAAGGCAAAAAATAGGAAAGGCACAACCCGGCTCTGTACTTCGGAATCTTCTTTTCAGAGTAATAGATGGTAAGGAAATTCCAGCTGATAAGAATGAAGGGTGGATTGAAATAAAGAAATGCATTTCGGATTGGTTTGGAATCGAGCTACAAGCTCCCAACTATGAAAAGGGAATAAGTGTTGAAATCAAATCAGAATATAAGGCAAATAAAAAATCATTTGATATAATCTCAGGGGGAAGTGGCTTTCATCAGATATTAACTCTGTTAGCCTTTGTGTATGGGTATCCTGAAATTTCGACTATTCTATTTGATGAGCCTGATGCTCATCTTCACGTCAATTTGCAACGGCAAATCGTCAACTATTTTAAGACGAAGACCAACAAACAATTTCTAATAGCCACTCATTCAGAGGAATTCATCAAGGGTGTCGATATTGACTCCATCTACTCTATTTTGTCAGGAAAGCCTAAAAGGGTTTCTTCCAATCATGAAGTCCTTCACGCTCTTAGTGAAATTGACAACATTGATGTCGTACGTACTGATCAAAGTCCCTTTATACTCTATTTAGAAGGAGAGGATGATGAGCGTTTACTTTCGGTATGGGCAGCAAAGCTTGGAAAAAGTGAAGTTTATCAAAAATTTTATCCGTTCATGTTGGGGGGTTCATCAAAAAGGGAAATGCAAGAAAAGGCTGATAGACATTTTAAAGCCTTGAAACAGATCGTACCACATGTCCAAAGATGCATTCTTCTTGACTATGATAGCGATGAGGTTGCCATTAATCCAAGCGCTGAGAATGTAGTTCTTAATGAATGGAAGAGGAAGAATATCGATAATTATTTACTAGTCCCATCCGCATGGAAAAGAGCTGTTGCAAAGGAATTGAATCAACCAGCAGAAGGATTATTTATGCAATCATATGGTGATTTAATTGATAGCTATTTTGCAAATGAGAACCTTACACTTCCAACAGGCGCATCTTGGCGAGATGTAAATGCTAGTATCTTTAAAGTTCTGGACGGAAAGAAATTATTATTTGAAAATTCTGATTCACTTTTTGAAAGAATTAAGAGTCACTCAAAGGGGATTCTGAAAATTAATAGAGTTTCATTAGCTTCCAATATGGAACCCTCAGAAATACATGCAGATATAGTGAAATTCCTTTCCAACCTTGATTCAATTGCTAATTCAAGAACCAGTTAATGCGAGCTTGTAGCCCATCATCGCCCTCATTTGTAACGAGGGCGGGCGAGAATGACGATTGCATCGTCCACCCACACGAAAGGGTTTTCCGTATTCTTGCACCGAGACTCACGATAATTTACCCGTACTATGAGCGTCTTCAACATCATTACCATACTGACAATCCTAGCGGCTGTTTTCGCATTTATTAATACTAAATACCTGAAACTTCCCTTTACGATTGGTTTGATGGTCATTTCGATTGTCTTCACAGTTGCAATCACCATTCTTGGTAGCTATAATCGGTATGTGCTGGATGAGGCTAGGCAACTGATAGAATCGGTGCATTTCGAAACTGCATTGCTCGATATCATGCTGAGTTTCCTGCTTTTTGCGGGGGCGTTGCACACCAAACTCGATGCACTCAAAAGGCTAAAAAGCCCCATTGCTTTGTTTGCCACTATTGGTATTGTGCTATCTACTTTTCTGATCGGCACCATGATGTATTACCTTTTTATGGCTTTTGACTATCCGGTCAATTACATCTCCTGCCTGCTTTTTGGAGCACTGATCTCCCCCACTGACCCCATTGCGGTGCTGGGTATCTTGAAAGATGCCAATGCACCCAAAAAACTGGAGACCAAAATCGTGGGTGAGTCGCTGTTCAATGATGGTGTGGGTGTGGTGGTTTTCATTGTTCTTTTCAAAGTGGCTCAGCAAGGTACAGATGCGATGCGCTTTTTGGATGTGAGCTGGTTGTTTGTCACGGAAGTTGTAGGGGGTCTAGTCCTTGGTTTGCTGGCGGGATGGGTTGCATTTCAGATGATGCGGGTCATTGATAACTTTGAAACAGAGGTCATCATCACACTGGCTCTGGTCATGGGCACTTCCGGCTTGGCTCATTATATACACGTTTCCGGTCCACTTGCCGTAGTGGTGGCAGGGATCTTTTTGGGCAATAAAGCCCCCGCAATTGCCTGGTCTGAAAACACCAATAGCTACGTAGACAAATTCTGGGAGCTGATTGATGTCCTGCTCAATGCCATACTCTTTGTGTTGATCGGGCTTGAATTATTGGTCATTTCTCTGAATGAAAAATACCTCCTATTTGGATGCATGGCCATTCCTTTGGCGCTTTTGGCGAGGTACATTGCCCTATCCGGTCCGATTGCGCTATTCAAGGCCAAACTGGGTTTCATCCCCAAAACAAATCTGATCATGACTTGGGGAGGTATCAGAGGGGGTATTTCTATTGCGCTGGCCTTGTCCCTAGAGCCTCAGATGTCCCGCGAACTCTTCCTTACCATCACATATGTCATTGTGGTATTCTCTATCATCGTACAAGGCTTGACGATCGGTCCCTTGGTAAAGAAGGTGCTGAAGCATTCGAAATAAGAATGTTGAGCGTATGCTAACCCACCATCGCCCTTGTTGCATCTATCACGACTCATTCGGCAAACGAAGACGTATGACTGGGTGGATCAGTAATTAGAACTGATTTGGCAGGTTTCCGAATAAGTTGGGATTGACCAATGTTCGTATTTGTCTTAAATTACAGGGGAGCCATAAATCACCACATGCTAACGGACGTTCAAAAGAGCAAAATAGCCCATTTGTTCAATGTACTAGATACAAACAAGAACGGGCAGTTGCAGTTGGACGATTTCGTAGAAGTAAGTGATCAGATCATCCGTCAACTCAAGTGGGACAGAGAGTCAAGGGTATCACAGGTCTTACTCAAGAAGGCATCTCGGCTCTTTATCCAACTTCTTATCGACATCAACCAACCCGAAATGTCCATTTCGTTTCGCGACTGGATGCTGTTTTTTGAAAAGGAGATCGAAAAACAGGAGCGCAGCGGACTGCTGTATTACTATGTGTTTAGAATCAACCATCACCTTTTCACGCTCTTTGATCTGAACAAAGACAACTTCATCCAGTTTGAAGAGTATGCCAACATGCTCAGTGTCTATAAGATTCCACTTCATGTGTGTAGGGAAAGTTTTGACCGCCTAGATCAAAACAATGACCACTTGATTTCAAGATCGGAATTGCTTGAGGGTTTGGATGATTTCTTTCGTTCACCAAAGGAAAATGTACCGGGCAATTGGATCTTTGGAGACTGGAGATAAACTATATCGTCCAGTGCAGAATGCAGTTACTGTGCTAGCGCGTTCCTACTTTTATCAAGTATTATTGACCCTATGTAATTTCCGGATTGGTTTCGCTACTAACATGCTATGAAGAATACCACGCTCCTTTTTCTACTGTTGACGTTGCTTCTTTCGGGGTGCACTGTCGCCCGATTCTTTAAATGGAACTTTGCCAACATTGATGACCACAAGCGCTTCCAGAATGCACCTGTTCCCAATGATCTCAATGCAGTATTCTCATTTAAGACCTCCTCGACCGATTCGGTTCTTTTTCCAAAACTTCAAATCAAGGGAGAGCAGTACATTTTTGAAGAAGGATTAGAAAAAAGCAACACAGTAGCCTTTCTGGTCTTGCGAAACGACACGCTCATTTACGAGCGCTATTTCAACAAATACGGTCAAGACGATTGGGTTAATTCATTTTCGGTGACCAAGTCATTTGTATCCACCCTAGTGGGTATCGCCATTTCAGAGGGCTACATTTCGAGTGTAGACGATCCCATTGGCAAATATGTGCCGGAGGTTCAAGGCGACTTGGCTCAGGTAAGCCTGCGGCTGCTTTTGGAAATGCGCAGTGGTATAGATTACAATGAATCGTATTACTCGCCCTTTAGTGATGCGGCTATGGACTATTACGGCCGAAATATCAAGAAACGCTACTCCAAGTTTGATTTGGAGATAAAGCCTGATAGCTATTTCCAGTACCGAAGTGTGAATACACAGCTCCTAGCCGAGGCGGTGGAGAATGCCACCGGCAAGATGATAACCGACTATTTGACTGAAAAACTATGGCAACCTATGGGCATGGAGTCTCCTGCATCATGGAGTTTTGATCACAAACGCGACTCTACCATGAAGGCGTTCTGTTGCCTCAATGCTACTGCTCGAGATTTTGCCAAGTTTGGACTCCTTTTTCTGAACAAAGGCAACTGGCAGGGAAAACAACTGGTGCCCGAGCGATGGGTGGCAGAGGCCACTACCTATGATAGAGCCAAAAACAACTTTAATTATACGTACCAATGGTGGACTAACCGATCTGTGGATTCACTAAGTACCCCCGGGTTTGTCCCACCGATCGTGCATGACACAGTCACGATAAATAACAAGCAATACTTTCGGTATCCGGATGAAGACTATTTTGCTGAAGGACATCTGGGACAATTCATTTATGTGAACCCTGAGCAACGCATGGTCATAGTACGGCTGGGCAAAAACTACGGTGGCGTACAGCCCGATTGGAATGACTACATGCAGTGGATTGCACGTAAAAATGGGGTGCGAAAGGAGCCCCTCCAGTAAGTTTACGTCTTGTTGAGTTCCGCATTTGCCACCGTCTTGGTTTGTAATGAGGGCGCGTGAGACTGACGATTGCATCTTCAAAGTAATGTGGACTATTAGTCCTCCAAGCGCATTTCTCTGCTATGCACGTTCCATCTTTCCCGACTCATTCGGCAAACGAAGACGTATGAACTGGCAGGATCAGAAACTAGAACTGATTTGGCAGGTTTCCGAAACTGAGTGTGCTAATCTACCATCTTCCTAATCTAGTGGCACTTGAAATAATCAAATGGCTCTAGGCAGTCCTTGCACTTGTAGAGCGACTTGCAGGCGGTGGAGCCAAACTGGCTGATAAGTACCGTATTCTTTGACTTGCATTGTGGGCAAGCGATCTCATCCGGGTGGGTGGGGTTGGGCGGTGCAATGCCGTATTCCTCCAGTTTGCGTTTGCCATCTTCAGTCATCCACTCGGTAGTCCAGGCGGGGGAGAGCGCTGTTGTGATTTTTACTTTTTGAACCCCCGCCTGCTTCAATGCATTGTGGATGTCGCGCTCTATTTCCAGCATGGCCGGGCATCCCGAATACGTGGGCGTGATCACTACTTCCACTTCATCGCCATTCACTTTCACGTCGCGAACGATTCCCAAATCTAGCACAGAGATCACGGGGATTTCCGGGTCGGTGACTTGATTTAGCAAATCGTAAATATGTCTTTGAGAATTTATCATTATTCCAAAATGATGATGCCATTTTCCTCATCAGAAATGAATTCCAAAATGCGATCCGCATTTGATTGAATCAAGGTTGTAATTTCCAAGGTTGGACAATTGCCCCTTTTAAGCCAAATAACCTTCGGAGGAAAGCCGCGCAAAGAGACTAAATCGAAGAAATCTGTGTCTTTAGTAACTATGGTGAATCCTTGCGTTTTCGCAAAATCCCATATCACCCCGTCATGTGCATCTCCATGATTCAATAAATACACATGTGAACTACCCGGGAAAACTGGTGTAATCTTTTCGACAATTTTGTACGAAATATTGTGATCGAGCAGGAGCTTCATTTCAAGCCTGTAGTGCAATACGTTCACGATGAGCGGCGAATGCTAAAGCAGCATAAATGTCTTCCTTTGTTAAATATGGAAAATCATCTAGAATTTGCTCCATTGTCATTCCTGAAGCCAAATACTCAAGCACGTCAGCTACTGTAATGCGCATGCCGCGAATGCAAGGTTTGCCGCCCCGCTTTCCGGGTTCCATTGTGATTAAATGATGATATTGAAATGACATAATTCTTCAATTTAAAATATTCTGATGTAGCGAATGCAAATCGTCAATCCAAAATCGAAACAATCTTTAAATCGCATCACCATTCATTCCCCGGATACGCTCTTTGCAAAAACTGAAGGTCAGCCAAAATATAGCCCAAGTGCTCTGTGTGTCTGCCGTCCTTACCTCCACTTTGAGCGTAGGTGTTTTCGGGAAAGTCCAGTGTCCCCTCGGCTAAAACTTCTTTGATTTTTGTGTCTCGTTTTGTCTTCACAATAGCCAGATCAACTCCATAGCTTTCTTTTTGTGCTATTTGCTCTGTTTCATTTGGCAACACCAATTC
>CAZPST010000032.1:0-15256 GCA_964589185.1 uncultured Roseivirgaceae bacterium
GACAAAAGTCCGTTTGGCACCTATATACTCAACGAGCGCGCCACGGATATCTTTGCGTCATTCTCTGTTTCGTATACCACCGTCTCTCAATTCAACAAAGATGAAAACCTCTTGATCTTGGCCGATAAGATGACGATGGGCAGGCCGGACGTGATGCGGCTGAATGAACTCTTGGCAAACGGCACCAATGTGCTCATAGGTGCCAATCATTTTGGTACCTACATGCAAGATTCGCTGGGGTTCAATACTGCTTATCAATTCAAATTTTATGGAGTAGGACTGCTAGAGTCAAATGAGAGCGTGATCACCGTGGAGGGCAAGGAGTACAGATATCCTTATGATTTACTGACGAATTATTTCCAATTGGAAGATTCAACCGAATGGGATGTGTTGGTTCATGCGGGGGATAAGCCTGTGGCCGTTTCAAAAACGTACGACGGAGGCGGAAAACTCATTTTGGTTACCAATCCACTCGTATTTACCAATTTCGGATTGCTCTACAATCAAAACCACGATGTAGCCGAGTCGTTACTTCGTCAGCTGCCATCAGGACCGCTGCACTACTCCCAATTTTATCAGTTTGGTCGTCCGGAGGCACAGACACCTCTGCGCTATTTTCTGTCGCAACCGCCACTCAGATGGGCGATCTATCTTGGCTTATTTAGCATTCTCGTACTCTTAGGCATAGACTCTTGGCGCAAGCAACGAAGCATTCCCACCGTGACGCCACCTACCAACACCAGCATTGAGTATGCTCGTACATTAGGTGGCTTGTTTTACAGAGAAGGCAATCATTTCCGCACGGCATTGAAACTGATCGCGCACTTTTTTAGCGATATTCGTGAGCGCTATTGGTTGGAGCCCGATTTTACAGATAAGTTTTATGAACAGCTAGCCGGAAAAAGCGGCTTGGAAAAAACGCATGTGGTGGAAACGTTCAAACTAATAGAACTAGCCCGAAAGACACCCACACTTACAGAAGAACAATTAGTAGCATTATCAAAGAAAATAGACGCATTTAGATGAGCACATTTGAAAACAGAATAGATCTGGCGCCCCTTGCAGACAAGGTAGCCAAGCTTAGGGAAGAAGCCTCAAAAGCATTAGTTGGTCAGCAGGAAATGCTCGATCTGATACTCACAGCAATGTTTGCCGGAGGGCACGTGCTCATAGAGGGTGTGCCGGGCATAGCCAAAACACTCACGGCCAAGCTAGTGGCAAAACTGGTGGATAGCGATTTCAAGCGAATCCAATTCACACCCGATTTGATGCCGTCAGATGTGCTGGGCACGTCCATTTTCAATCCGAAAAACACCAGCTTTGAGTATAAGCAAGGCCCCATTTTCTCTAATTTGGTACTGATCGATGAGATCAATCGTGCACCGGCCAAGACCCAAGCCTCGCTCTTTGAGGTGATGGAAGAAAAGCAAGTAACCAATGACGGCACTACCTATAAATTGGAAGATCTATTCATGGTGTTGGCCACTCAAAACCCAATAGAGCAGGAGGGAACGTACCGATTGCCTGAGGCACAATTAGATCGCTTTATTTTCAAAATTGTGGTGGATTATCCTGATGCCGCAGATGAAGCACACTTGCTGCAAATGGTAAACGCCAATACCACGCACCATAAACTCACCTTCATTCAGTCGGTCATTTCCAAAAAAGAAATCGTGGAAATCCGGAATAGTCTAGAGCGCATTCTCATGAAAGACGAGTTGATCCACTATGTAGTGAACCTGGTGGCCAAAACACGCAACCATCCGTCGTTGTACTTGGGCGCTTCTCCGCGTGCGTCTATTGACCTACTCAAGGCATCCAAGGCATTTGCAGCTATCAATGGACGCGATTTTGTAACGCCCGAAGATATTAAGCGTCTGTTCCGTGCGGTGGTAGAACATCGGGTGTTGCTATCGCCGGAGGCCGAATTGCAAGGTATGACCATCCGCGAAGTGACCGAACAAATAATGACGCAAGTAGACGTGCCGAAATAGTGAAAATATTCCCATCCAATCGCTTCTATCAGATAGTCATTGCACTGGCGCTGCTGTGCTTTGCAGGCTATTTTGTGCCGTGGTTATTTGAAGTGGCACAGGTAGCGGTGGTGGCATTTTTCCTCTTATTGGTTGGCGATTATTTGCTGCTTTTCCGCACTGGAAAGTTGGAACTGATCCGACCTTTGCCTGATAGGCTATCAAATGGGGATCAAAATAAGTTGTCCGTCTCTGTCCGTAGCAAGTATGCCTTGCCGATGCGCGTAGATGTGGTGGATGAATTGCCGGCGCAATTTCAACATCGTTCGTTTTTGCTCTCCATTGATTTGGCGGGAAAAACCTCCAAAACCGAGACATATTACGTGGTACCTACAGAGCGAGGCGAGTATCTGTTTGGGCATGTGAATACGCTGTGTCGCTCGTTTATCGGGTTGATTGTGCGTCGGCAGAAGTTCGGGGAACCACAGACGGTGAAAGTATATCCATCCTTTCTCAATTTGGAGAAATACGAACTGGCAGCCATTTCAAAAAACCTGCGCATGGGCGGCCAAAAGCGCATGCGTAAAATAGGTCAGAGTCAGGAGTTTGATCATATCAAAGACTATGTGATAGGTGATGACCCGCGCCATATCAACTGGAAAGCCACAGCGCGGCGGTCAGACTTAATGCTCAACCACTACGTGGACGAGAAGTCACAGCCCGTCTATTGCATGATAGACAAAGGGCGCCCGATGAAGATGCCGTTTGATGGTATGACCTTGCTGGATTATTCGATCAACGCGGCGCTGGTGCTGTCCAATATTGCCTTGAAAAGAGGAGACAGGGCGGGGCTGGTCACGTTTCGCCACAAGCCCGAGACATTTGTGCCAGCACAGAAGCGCAATTTGCAAATCAACTACTTGCTGGAATCGCTCTACAAGCAAAAAACGGAGTTTAACGAAACAGATTTTAGCTCACTATATCCATTTGTAGCTCAGCGTATTACGCAGCGTAGTTTATTGCTGCTATTCACCAATTTCGAGTCGATTTATTCATTGGAAAGGCAACTTCCGTATTTAAAATTGCTCAACAAACACCATCTGCTGTTGGTCATTTTTTTCAAGAATTCTGAATTAGAAAACCTAATAGAAGCACCGGCACAACGGGCTAGAGAAGTGTATGACAAGGCTATTGCCAAGCAGCTTTTTGATGAGAAGCGTGCTATACGCAACATGCTGCATCACAACGGTATATTGTCACTGTACACACGTCCACAAAACCTCAAAGTGGATGTGATCAATAAGTACATTGAGATCAAGACGAAGCGACTCTTATAAACAGAAAAAGACCCAAATGGGCCTTTCTGAGTACTGTACGTAGTGAGAACTGTCAATCTTTAGCATGCGCACACATAAACCAAGCAGCGCATGCGAGTCCGATACTTTTTAGCAAATCAAAATGACCTGACGCACCACGTGGCAAATCAACAAGCACGGCAAACAACAAGAGCAAAATGCCCAGAAGCAACATAGCCAATTGCGCTTTTTTGTTGATAATCAATGCTACTCCAGATGCAATGAGCGCCAAACCGGTGAGATACACAAAGACTTCACGCACAGGAAACGAACTTGGTACGTCATAGGCAAGCGATTTGGCATTCATAAAATGAAGCACGCCAAAACAGACCATTACCACGCCGAAACCGAGCTTTCCTACAAATCCTAAGCTGTTCATTTATTCTAAAAATTAGGTTAGTTAATTGGGCACCAACCTACAGCAAATGGCGGCAATGTGCAAATTTCGGCCTATTCAGCAATCAAAATCTTCTTCACCGTCATCCGATCAATCTTCTGATTGGCTAGCCGAGGGATGGCTGCAACAATTCGCTCTTCTTTTGGTAGTTCGTACTTAGAAAGCGCTTTTGACGAAGTGAGTCTTTGAAGCAGTGGGTTGACGGTGACTAACAGGATGTGTTCGCCCAAGCGATCATCTGGGCTGGATGTAATCACAAACTGATCATCAGGAAAATGCAACCGTATTTTTTCCTCCAGCACTTCCGGATGGATTTTAATTCCTCCTGTATTAATCACCCAATCTGCGCGTCCTTTCCAAATAAATCCCTCTCGTGAGAGTTCAATTACATCGTTGGTTTGTAGCCACTCATGGTTAGTAATAGTGCCTCGGCATTTCAGGCAACTCCGATCATCTACTCCAAATTCAATATCACCAATGGGCTGATAGACGGACAGATGAATCTCCCGCAAAGCAATGTGTGAGGCCGTCTCCGTCATGCCATAGGTTTGATAAAAGGTAGTTGAAGCTATGGTTTTTAGTGCAGCCAAACTCACATGATCCACGTCTGCTCCGCCTATAAGCACATTCTTTACCAAACTGAACGGGTTAGGGTGTATCAACGAGGATGCTACTTGCAGCGGCACCAAGGAAACCAAGTCGATGGGGTCGGAAAGGTGTGCCAATGGATCAGCGGTAGGAGGGAGCACTACCATATCAGCACCGGACAGGAGTGCACGGGTGATCACTTGTGTGCCCCCGATGCGTGTGGGATCAAGGCAAAGCAACAAGCGCTGGGGCTGTCTGTCTGGGAAAAGAAAACGAAGTGTTGCTGCAGCGCTATAGGCCAATTGAGCACGCGTGAGTGTGATCGTCTTGGGTGCGCCGGTGGAGCCGGATGTCTGAAAAAGAAACTGGTCTTTGTCAGAATACCACTCCTTCACGAAGTTTAAGATATACCTTTCCGATTCGGAGACATTTTTTTGGTTAATTTTTCCGTCCAAAACGTCTTCCAATGTGAAGGCTACATGTGGAAAGTAAAATTTCATTTTAATCTTGGAAGACGAATCACTTTTGGTCAGCCGCTTGCGCAACAAAGATAGAGCAGCATTTGCTCTTGTTTTCAATGCCAATTTCGGCGTATTGATTTCCTATGCCATGCGTTTTGTAGATGATCGGGAAGATGCCGAGGAGATTGTGCAGGATGTTTTTGTGAAGTTTTGGGACAAGTGTCAAGACCTAGCACCTGACTCGTCGGTCAAGAGCTATTTGTACCGCTCAGTGCACAACACATGTCTCAATCAGCTCAAGCATGACAAGGTGAAAGATGCATACAGGCAACATGTGCTGCATTTTTTGGAACGAACAGCCGAGATGACGGTGGAGCATCCCGATCCTGACAAATTACGTGGCGAAATCATGAGTGCCATAGATAGCTTGCCGCCCAGATGCAGTGAGATTTTTAAATTGAGTAGATTAGAAGGCTTGAAGTACCAAGAAATTGCCGATCACCTTGAGATTTCTGTGAAAACTGTAGAGGTACAGATGGGCAAAGCACTTCGTGTACTTCGAGAAAAGCTAGTCCACCTCAAAGATCAATGACTCGAAAGGGACTTTTTCTGTTTTTGCTTATGGGTGCGTTTTGTTCTTTCGGACAAAAACAGACCTTCGATATTCAATTCAATAACCTTCCACTCGATTCGGTACTGCGCATTGTCACGCAAAAAACGGGGTATTACTTTTCATACAATTCGGAAATACTACCCAAGGGAAGTAAATATACGATGAGCGAGCAGGCAATAGGCATTGATCGCTTTTTGAATAAACTCTTCACCGGCATTGATGTGGAGCATCAGATCATGAATGATCAAATTGTACTCAAACAGCGCCTCACACCCGCTATCACTACACTTGAGCGAAAGGTCTTCACCATCAACGGACAGGTGAGAGATAGCACTACCAATGTGCCAATATCCGGCGTGAATGTGTTTTTGTCGGGTACCAATCTGGGAGGTGTCACAGATTTGGATGGGTTTTATATGATCGATCGCATCCCGATCGGTTCGTATGAAGTGATTTTTTCACACCTCTCGTATGACATGGTCTTGACAGATGCCGAACTGATGACGCAAGGTGTGCTGACGGTAAATGCGCAAATGGCCATGGCTTCTCGTATGCTGGATACACTTGAGGTGGTATCCAAGCGACTCATCGGACTCGATGAGCGAGGTAAATATGTACGCATTTTTGAAGACGAATTCTTAGGCCGATCAGTCAATGCACAGAAATGTGTACTGATGAATCCGGATGTGCTAGACTTTATCTATGATCGAAAGGAGGATAAACTCGAGGTATTTGCATTGGAGCCCATCGTAGTGATAAATGAGCTACTGGGGTATGAGATTACCTACTACTTTGATATTTTTCAGAAAGTGGGCGAATTTGTAAATTTCTACGGAAAGGCACGCTTTCGAAATTTAAAACCGGAAAATGGGAAGGAGGAACGAAAATGGTTGAAAAATCGGATCAAGGTGTATCACGGATCATTTCTACACTTTAGACGCGCACTCATCGCTGATGAATTGAAGAAGGAGCAATTCAGAATGGAATTGATACTGGCCGACAATATTGAATCGGTACCCGATACACCGTCTAAAGAAGTGCTGCGAGATGATTTGCTGCGCGAATTGGCAGACAATACGTACACACTCGATTTTGATGGTTTTTTGATGGTGACCTACCGCCGAAAACCGGATGAATCGTACAATAGTCAATTCTTTAATCGAGCAGGGAGTAGAGAATTTCAACACTCCTTCATTAGCTTAAATGATACGACTGTAGTGCTGAAATCAAACGGGCGAATGGAATATCCGGGCATGGCCACTTTTGGCTATTGGTATTGGGAAAGAATAGCGGATATTTTGCCTGAAAATTATTACCCGGAAAATGAGACCTTATGAGCACAGGCCATAAGGGGATTTGTAGTGAACTTTGTTAACCAACTGTACTTATCTATCAAATGGAAGAGCAATTAGCGAAATTTTTTGCAGGAGAATCAAACCAGCAGGAACGAGAAGAAATCATACACTGGCGAAATGAGAGTAGCCAAAACGCCCAAGAATTCATGGATGCCAAGCATGCGTGGATCAATGCCTCGGCACCTGAAGTACCCAACGAATCAATACTGAAGGCCATACTGGAAGACAAACCTGCTGCCCGCATAGTGGGGTGGCCGACTTATTTGAAGTACGCCGCGGCGGTGGTGCTTTTAGCCATGATAGGCACGTTGTGGTTTGTCAACAGAGAAGCTCCGCAAGACAATCAACAAGACAATCAATTTGTGTTCAAAGGTTCAGAGATGACACTTCCGGATGGCACCATCGTGAGTCTCAAGGAGGGATCTACGCTAGACGTTTTGCAATTTTCAGATGACATACGTAAGGTAAAGATCACCGGAAAAGCCTTCTTCGAGGTGGTCAGGGATGAATCCAGACCATTTGTCGTTCAGACTGATGATGCTACCGTACAGGTGCTTGGTACCAGTTTTCAGGTGCATACTACGCAGGATTTCACAGAGGTGTCTGTGGCAAGTGGGTTGGTTTCCTTTGCTTCGAATATGATCTTGAATGAAGGAATCACGCCGGTACATTTGGCCAAAGGAGAGATGGGGAAAGTAGGAAAAGACATTGATGGCATTCTGAAACGCGGGATCACCGATGTGAATTATCTGGCTTGGAAAAATGGCCTGCTGAAATTTGATCGTGCAACCGGCATAGAGATCATGACTACCCTCAAAGATGTGTATGGAGCTGATGTGTCCCTTGATTCTGATTTGCTCCATTGTCAACTTACCGCACAATTCAACCAAAAATCCTTGGAAGAAGTCATCCAAATTATTTCAACCACGTTTAATTGGACGTATAAAATCAATAAAGACAAAGTAGTGTTAAGTGGTAAAGGGTGTTAAAAGCCCTTCTGGAAATCCCGGTTTAGGCCGGGATTTTTTTTGATATTGTAATTTGCCACTTACTCCATCCAAACCGCTCTAATTCCTACACCATGTCGGTCATTCAATTCATCGGCCGGTATCCCAGACCCGATGGAGAATTGAAGGCTCTCTATACGCGTAGGATCAAATGCGCCTTGTACTTCATGTTCCAAATAATAAGGCAAAAAGGACGGATAGGGACGAGGAAGTGTAACCGTCGGCACAGGTTTGAGGTCAGTCAAATTGATGCGATGCGTTTTCACAGTAGGTTCTAGTGTAATGGTGCTGCCGAAAGACGTGCCATCGTCTAGTACAAATGCCAATTGGATCACACAGGGTTTATCATTCAATGAGCGGCCGTTAATCACGAGATGTTTCATGGTACTTACATCCGATTTTCTCCCACGTATTCTATCAATGACGAAATGCTTGAAGGAATAATCATGGATGGGAGCGGCCTCCGGATTTTCGCCATCCACTTCGAATATCTTTTCCAGATTGATCTGATATTCTACCTCATTCAGATTTTCGGTAGGTAAAGTGGCAAATCCATTTCTCCACGGCCTCACGAGCACATTCACATCCGTTGATGCATCAAAGAGACTGATGGGATTGGTCGATGGAACTACTCGTATGCTATAATTGGCGAAATCATAAAAGTCCCAATCGCTTAATTTCTTATCAATGCCGGAAGGATAAGTGGTCGTTTTATCCCCATGTGTCACGGCTATGAAATAGCCCAGAAAGCCCGTCTTGATTTTGTCAGCAGGCAGGGTAGCGGCATAGCGATATCCGTCAGTGGTTGTCATTTCAAACGATTCCCTTCGCCAGCCGAAATAAGCCAGTACTTCAATTTTATCCGGTTTTTGTGGGCTTACATACTGCGCCTCGATGGTGAGTGGTTGATCGGCTGAGATTTCTGACTTGGGTGTGTGGCTAAACCACGGCTTGGTCACCGATGTAGCAGGGGCATAGAATGCATTCAATTTGTACGTGGCAAAAGGCTGATCCTTTTGCCATCCTAATTTTGATTTCATTGATTGCAAAATATAGGTGCCAGGTGTGATAGTGAATGTGCCATTTGAGACTGTCGGCTTGTTTGAATTGTCATCATTGATGGCCGTGATGCGGAAATCTGTCCCTAGCTCAGTCAGTTTGACGCCCATGGTATGCTCCATCCAGTTGATCACACCTACGGTCTTATCGGGACTGTTTCGGCCATACGGATTGTCCACCACGATGGCATCAGGCATTACTTCTAATCTCCACAAACCTGCGCCGATTTTGTCTAGAAAATATGCACCGCTACCATCATACGTCACGACAGGTGAGGAGCCGTATCCGGCAATTCGGGTCAGCTTTTTCTCTTCCTTTGGAGCAAATGAAGTGGTATTGGTATGGATGAATTTGGTTGGCGTATTATACACCGCTAGGTCAGTCGCATAATCAATCATGAAGTCACCAAAACGAGTGTTAGTCGGATATTTCCCAAAATCAGCATTCATAGGCACCTGATGAAACACTTCATTGCAGATCATCAGGCTGAGCGCCTTTTGAGGGGTGAAATTGAGGTTCATGTAGTGCGTATTGTACTCGGTATTGAATGGCGCCAAGTACGTTGGTTCATAGGCAAAATGCGTCCCGATCTGGATGCCAGCTTCCCGAAAACTCCGAGCCATGGCCGGATAGATGTATGATTTGCCTACATCGGCTGCATCAAATTCATAGACGATTTTCGCTCCACCATACTTTTTGATCACATCGTCAAATGGAATGGCATAGTCGTTCACATTTGGAAGCAAATTCCCTGGAAGCTCGCGCTGATAGCCGAGTCCGGTGGGGTACCATTGGAACGTGCCGCCTTGAATGCCCGCTGCGAAATATTGCTCCATGTAATTCACCCCATGGGTGATGTTGTACAAGATGGGCTTGATATTTCCGGTAGCTTTCATGGCATCTACCATTCCTTTCACAAATGCCTGTACTGTTTCGGGTTCACCTCTGTGATGTGGTTCGTTACTCACTTCAAAGGCAATTACACTTGGATCGTTTTTGTAGGCCAGTCCTGTATACGGATTCACATGGTTAATGAATTGTGCCAGATAGTTTTCTTGGGCACTGATGCACGCTTCATTGGTCAGACAGTCGCCTTTGCCATAGCGTTGAGAGAATCCGGGTGTGTTTTCATCCGGTTCGGGCCAGCCGTTTCCCCAAAAGGCAATCGGCGTGAGGACGTAGTTGATGCCTTTTTGCTTGAGTTCGTTGATCATAAAATCAAACGCATCCAAATGCTCGTTTTGGAGCAAATTGCCTAGTGTGTCGCTGATTTCTGTATCCCACACATGCACACGGTAGAGGTCAAACCCCAAACGTGAGAAATGGTAAATGTCATTTTTCATGGCCGTCTTTACGTCCACACCCATGCGCTTGGCTTGGCGATAGGCATGCGCAAATGGCACGGTATAATTTACCCCAAAACCCTGCACTTCTTTATTATCCGCTGACCATCGGATGACACCTTTGGCATCTACATAGGCGTGATTGGGCTTGTTTTGAGCTCGTGTTGGTAGAATGTGAACGGAGAAAATAACTAGGAGCAGTACGTAAACTTTTTTCATTTGTCAAGCAATTAAGAACGGATGGACAAGTTAGAAACAAATGGCTGTCGGTACATCAATAGAGCAAGCCAAATAGCCAAAGGGGTAGTTGTTTTGTCTTTTGTAATCGACAAATCACTATCAAAAATGTCGATCCCAGTCGACAAATTATGTAATTGTTGTTAAGGCGATTAAGACACGCATCAATGATACCTTTACCGCATTTCAAACCATTTAGTCCTCATGAGATTTTATATACTTTCATTTCTCCTGCTCCTTACTTTCTCAATCAGAGCCCAAACCCGTCAAACCATAGTGCTGGATGACAATTGGAAATTCATCAAAGGAGATCCAGCGTCGGCGCATGAAGTGGGATTTGATGACTCGGGATGGGAAACCGTGACCGTGCCACACGATTGGGCCATCAAGGGACCATTTATCGTGGATGGGGACGGCAACACCGGCAAACTGCCATGGAAGGGAAAAGGTTGGTATCGCACCAAATTGACTCTGCCTGATGGATGGAAAAACGGTCGTGTGTATCTGCTTTTTGATGGGGTGATGGCATTTCCGGAAGTCTATGTGAATGGTCGATTATCGGGAAAATGGGACTATGGGTACAACTCCTTTTATCTGGATGTCACCGACTTTTTGAATAAATCAGGAGAGAATCTATTGGCTGTTTTTGCCAATACCGAGCCTCACGACAGCCGTTGGTATCCCGGTGGGGGCATTTTTCGCAAGGTGCAGTTGATCGTGGTGCCGGATGTGCATGTAGACATGTGGGGTACATATGTGACCACACCTATTGTGAAGCCCAATCGAGCAGACATTCGCATTCGTACGAATGTGAAAAACACGCTTGCTGATTCAGTCAAAATCGAACTGGAGCAAATCCTACGCAATCCTGCGGGACGAGAAGTAGCCAAAATGTCAATGAAAGATGGCCTTCGGGGGAATGAAAACAAAGAATTGGAAGTGAATCTGACCGTTACTGATCCAGAGCGATGGGATGTGGGCAATCCGGTTTTGTATACTGTTATCACGCGCATCCTTGTCGATGGTAAAATAAAAGATGAATATCAAACCCCTTTCGGCATTCGCACGATCCGATTCACTTCAGATGATGGATTTTATCTGAACGATCGGCGGGTGCAGTTGAAAGGAGTGAACCTGCATCACGATCATGGGCCACTGGGAGCAGCCTTCAATGCACGGGCGATGGAGCGGCAACTCGAGATCATGAAGGCCATGGGCGTGAATGCCATTCGAAACAGTCATAATGTGGCAGCACCGGAACTCTTAGATATGTGCGATCGCATGGGCTTGCTCTTTTTCAATGAAGTGTTTGATCGATATGATGCCAAAGCAGACATTCTCCCTGAGACGGATTTTGAAGAATTTGCGCAGCGCAACATCCGTAATTTTGTTGTGCGAGATCGTAATCATCCGTCTGTGTTTCTGTGGAGTGTGGGCAATGAAATAGGGGATGTGCAGTGGAACATCAACAGCGGCTTTCATCGCCTGCATACCATGCTTAATTATGTCAATAAATACGATCCTACTCGACCCACCACGTTAGTTTGCGATAGCAAAGAATCCGCCTCGCTTCGTCATTTTGACTTGTACGATGTGCACGCATGGAACTATGGCAGAAGGTATGAATTGGCTCGTACACTTGAACCAAACAAATCAGTAGTGATTAGCGAATCGGCATCTACGCTGAGCACGCGTGGATTTTATGAATTGCCATTGCCGGAAAAGAAAACAGATTTTACCAAATCCTTGCAGGTGAGTTCATACGATTTGAACGCTCCTTGGTGGGCCGAAATAGCCGATGATGACTTCATGTGGCAACAAGACGAGCCGTATGTCGCTGGCGAATTTGTTTGGACGGGATTTGACTACCTTGGCGAACCTACACCGTATGGCAATGATGCCGTGAAAGAGCTTGGTTTTACCGACAAAGAAGCGTCTCGTAGTTCGTATTTCGGCATTGTGGATTTGGTCGGCATTCCGAAGGATCGGTACTATTTGTACAAGAGCTATTGGAAGCCGAATGAAACGACGATTCACATTTTGCCTCATTGGAACTGGCAAGGGAAAGAGGGAACGAACATCCCGGTATTTGTCTACACCAATGGAGATTGTGCCGAACTGTTTGTAAATGGAGTCAGTCAGGGCATGCAATGCAAGAAGCCTGCTTCCAAAAATTCTGTCGATCGGTTTCGATTAATGTGGCGGGATGTTATCTATCAACCCGGAGAAGTGAAGGTAATAGCCTACAAGCAGGGTGTGAAATTGGGAGAAAAAGTACTTAAAACTACTTCTGAACCGTATCAGCTTCGTCTTACGCCTGATCGCACCACGATTAGTTCCGATGGAAGGGATCTGTCGTATGTGTTGGTTGAAGCGTTGGATAAAAATGGGAACGTGCATCTATTGGCCGATCACGAAGTGGAGATTACGCTGACGGGAGCAGGTAGTATAGCAGGTATGGACAATGGCAATCCACAGTCGTTTGCACCCATGCAAGACACGGATAAGGTGAAGTTATTCTATGGTAAAGCCATGATCATCATACAGTCAGCCAAGCAATCCGGCGCAGTGAAATTAATTGGAAAGAGCGCAGGACTGAAATCAGCTCAGGCAACAGTCACAGTAACTGACTAGACCATTGCTGCTTTTTCCTTTGGTTCGCCTTGGGCAATGTGTCTGATCTTAAACCGATGATCGAAATCTACCTTATGGTCTTTATGTCGGAAGTCAATTTCTAGATAAAGGAGCTGATAAACCCAGATAAGATTTCGCACTGGCCGATTGGCGCCAAGGCATAGTTTAAGAATTCCATCGCGCACTAGTACATCCTGTTGTACTTCTTGCCAAACCAAAATGCCTTTTTTTGGCTCAGTGAATAGCGACAAATGGATTTCGTACTTGCCATCTTCTACCCGGTAGAGGTTGTGTGACAAATCCAAGGAGATAGTAATAGGGCGCGTTTCCATAATGATGTATGATTGAATGGGATGAAGATGGCCACTATTTACAAGCTGTGCTATGACTTCTGTCAGTCTGAGGACAAAGAAATTGCTCAACAACTAGAGAATGATCGATTTACAGCACAAACTGCACATTGAATTTCACTCCAAAATTGTTCGTGCCGGGTATGTTGCGATACGTCATGCGGTGAAAGGCTTCTATTGAAAACACGCGGAAGATATTCTCAATACCATAGCCCATTTCCACATATGGGCCGGCTGTCATCTGAGTAAAAGGAATCAGGTCATTTCCCAATCCATCTTGAGGAAATACATTAAGGTCAAAATTCTCCCTACGCATAGATCCCATTAAGATATTGGTGGTGCCCACCACGCGCCATTTCAGCTTGCGTATGAGTGGTAGCCGATTGAAAAACAACCCCTCGAAATTGTGTCTGTACCGAAGGTCAACATATTGGTCGGACGAGAATTCAAAGTAGTTCAGCAGGTTATAGGCAAAACCCACATAGACGGGCGTTTCATTGCCTATCGGATTGTAGAGCAGCGTGTAGGGCACATTTCCGAATATTTTGCCTGTGTTGATGTTGATAGTGGCCACTCCCAACTGACCCATTTTTTGTTTTTTTCGAATATTCAAATTCAGCTTGTGGTACGAAAAATCACTAGACAGTACGTTGCGCATCCCATAGGTATAATCCAGCGTGACAGCCGGCCAGCGTAATGTGCCCAAGCTCAACCGATCATTGTCGTTGATCAAAAACAACTCGTCTTTGGCGTATTTGATAGACGTGCTCACTTCCGACACCTCATAACTTGATCCTGTTACGGTTTGAGCGGTATTGCGGTAATAGCCAAAATCAAACAACGGGTCGAAAGTGTGGTACTTGGACGAAAGGCCAAGGTTCCAGCCGGTAGTGATTTGGCGTGAGAAGGCGAGTCGGTATTTGTGTATTTCGAATGGCTGTGTAAGCGTACCAAACCTACTGAGGGAATAGAAGAGCGAATTAGGTTCTATATTTTCATTGAGCAACCACACTTGTTCCACTTCCTTTTGTACTTCCAGTTGCAGAGTTGTCCATTTTTTCCTGTCCAAAATGTGCTTGGCATAGGTGCGGTGTTTCCATTCCTCATCTTCAAAACCATACCCCACATAACTACCAAATACCCATTTGTTGCTAAAGAAAATATTTGTGCGCGCACCAAAACCAACACGAAACCCTTCAATATCATTGTTGCCCACAAATGTGGTGTATGGCCCAATGTCGATTTTGCCCACTTTGGTATAGCCCGTAGCTAGGAATTTATTGATTTCCGTGAATGCCTTCACTGCAGGTATTTTCTTCAATGTGTCTATCATCTGAAACACCTGTAGTTCGGTTTCTGACAAAGGATCGTGACGCGCCGTGCTCCAGTAGGTTTCCGTTTCTTCCCGCACGTCTTCTTCCATAGTCACAGGTGTGAGGTAGAAGGAGATGGGCTTGGGCTGATTGATAATGTGATCTCGCGTGCTTATGTAAAACTTGCCCAAGAATCCGGCTGATTTGTCTGATAACTGAGAAACGTCTACCACCACGCGTGTCTTTTCAGGGAGCCACGGGCCACTTGCCGTTTTGAAAAGATCCTGTTGGATTTTCACTTTTTCAATGAAATTCAAATTAGCCGATTTGGGCACGTATGCATCTATACGTCGCAGGGCATAGTCTGTAGTGGTAATCCACATTTTACCTCTGAACGCCAAATCTTGATCTCGTCTGGGGAAAAAGTTGAGTTCGTAGCAAAGCACACCATCGATATATACACTGTCTAGCAGGTCATAGTCATACGATATGCGCCAGCCGTCGGCAATAGGGGAGATGAATTCCTTGTCGAGTATGTTCAGCCAGTTTTGGTAAAAATTGTATTCCTGAA
>CAZPST010000033.1:0-15065 GCA_964589185.1 uncultured Roseivirgaceae bacterium
TTTTTAAACCTCAATATAAAAAAGAGGATGCCCTTTTGAGACACCCTCTTTTTTTGGGTCAACCCAATTCCCATCGCGATCCTTGTTTGATATAGAACTGAAAATAAAAAGACTACTCATATAAGAATAGTCTTTCTGCAAATCGTGCGCATGAGAGGATTCGAACCTCCACACCTTACGGAACTACCGCCTGAAGATAGCGTGTCTACCAATTTCACCACATGCGCCTGTCCGGTGCAAAAGTAAGATCAATCCTTTGCAAAGCGCAAATCAATCGTGCGCCGATCTATGTCTGTCTTCATCACCTGTACACGTACCTTATCGCCCAAGGTAATAATCTTCTTATTGCGCTTGCCGATGATGGCCAACTGCTTAGGATCAAAATCATAAAAATCGTCATCAATATCTGCTATACGAACCATGCCCTCACATTTGGTTTGGGTGATTTCCACAAACACGCCCCACTCTGTAACGCCCGACACAATACCGTCAAACACTTCACCAAGCATGGTCTGCATGAACTCTACCTGCTTGTATTTGATCGATGCGCGTTCGGCATCAGCCGCCCGTTTCTCTCGTTCGGATGAGTGTACACATAGTTTTTCGTACTCTTCTTCATCAGCAGATTTGCCCCCATCTAGATAATGCTGCAACAGTCGATGCACCATCACGTCCGGATAGCGGCGAATAGGTGAAGTGAAATGGGTATAGTGCTCAAACGCCAAACCAAAATGCCCCACAGGGTCTGTCGTATATTTTGCCTTCGCCATAGACCGAATGGCCAAAGACTCAAGAATATTCTGTTCTGGTTTACCTTCAATTTTCTCCATGAGCGCATTTAAACCATGCGACACGTTTCCTGTTAATTTCACCTGATGCCCAAAGCGCTTTGCGAATCCTGAAAAGGTTTCCAATTTCTCCGGGTCAGGATTGTCGTGCGTACGGTACACAAATGTCTTTGGCTTGCCCTCTTTACCTGCCTTTTGATTGAATATGAATGTTGCAACTTCTCTATTGGCCAAAAGCATAAATTCTTCAATCAATTTGTGGGCATCCTTCCGCACCTTGGTCACCACTTCTAGCGGTTTTCCATTTTCATCCAATCGAAAACGTACTTCCGTAGTTTCAAAGTTGATCGCTCCATTATCAAATCGCTGCTTCTTAAGCTTCTTGGCCAAGTCATTCAAGATGCGTAATTCATCAACAAAATCACCCTCACCTGTTTCCAGACGCTCCTGAGCATCCTCATAGGCAAAGCGACGATCTGATTTGATAATAGTTCGGCCAAACCAGCGCTTGGTCACATTGGCATTGACATCCAGCTCAAACACCGCCGAAAAAGTCATTTTCTCTTCATTGGGTCGCAGCGAGCAAAGTCCATTGGACAATACCTCCGGCAACATTGGGATCGTACGATCTACAAGGTAAACTGAAGTGGCTCGCTCGATGGCTTCCTTATCCAATTCTGTCCCCGCTTTTACGTAATGCGAAACATCAGCAATATGAATTCCTATCTCCCATTTGTCCTTTCCAATCAATTGGATAGAAAGTGCGTCATCAAAATCCTTGGCGTCCACAGGGTCAATAGTAAATGTTGTGATGCCACGGAAGTCACGACGAGCAGCTATTTCTTCCTTGGTGAATTCGGTAGGAATCTGATCAGCGGCCTTTTCTATGGTTGTTGGAAAACGAAAAGGCAAGCCAAATTCAGCCATAATGGAATGAATCTCCGCTTCATTCTCGCCAGCCGGCCCAAGCACCTCCATCACTTCACCCAGTGGACTCTTATTCGTACGGTCGTGCCACTTCTTGATCTGCACCACTACCTTGTCATTGTGTTTTGCCTTATTGAGTCGTTCGGGGAACACAAACACATCAAAATGAATGTTGCGATTGTCAGGTATCACAAAAGCGAACTTGGGGGATATCTCAATTCGGCCAACATATTCAGATCGATTGCGCTCAATAATTTTAGTCACACGTCCTTCTGCCCTAAATCCGGATGATGCCTCACGCGTGACAGTCACAGCCACTAGATCACCATCCACCGCATAGTTTAGATCATCTGACTTTACCCAAATATCATTTTCTCGACCTTCAACTGTGATATAGGCAAAACGCGGATTCACATGATCTACACGACCCTGTAGCTCTGATAGCTCTTGCTCCAGTACGTATTTATTGCTGCTCAACTTCCGCAGAAAGCCACTCGCCTCCAATGCAAATAGGGCATTCTTCACCCCCTCCTTTGTTCGCTGATCCCGCACGCGTAGTGCCTTGATCACATTCATGTACCCAAAAGCTTCGCCGGAGTGCTCTTGGAAAAATTCCTTGACCAATTGACTTGCCTGTTTTACAGCGAAACCATCCTGACCTTTTTTCTTTGGGGGTCGTTGATCTTTGCTTCGCTTTCCTCTTTTACTCATTAGATTGTATAATATGTTCCGGACTGATAAGGGGTAAGTTATTCAATCGAAGGTAGAGCTGAGCAGTGGCCACTACATCTCCTCTACAATAGCTTTCAATTTTCTTCAGTCCGCCCTTTTCGTTGTAATAGGTATCATTCACCTTAGAACCGTCCAAATCTGATTTGCTTGATGGAATCTGTAGGAGATCAGTGAGCAACTTTAATGAAGTAAAACTCTTTCTGTCTCCGAACTTCCACAGTTCCATGGTATCAATGTGATTAACCTCCCATGGCTTCTTACCTCCAAGATCTAAAGCCCACGGAATTTCAATACCATGCACTATCAACCGCCTACAGATATACGGAAAATCGAATTCCTTCCCATTGTGTCCGCACAACTTCAAATTATCTTGATCGAACTTGCGAATAACATGTACAAAATCAGTTAGTAACTGTTTTTCATCGTCATTCGCCAATGACTTTACCTTAAATTTTATTGTATCTCCGTCCTTAAAAAAAAGCCCCAATCCAATTACTATGATTTTACCAAATTCAGCATAGATAGCTGCTCTATCGAAATACAATTCATCAGCACTCCTCTCATCTTCATTTCGCAAAAAGGAAGACTTCCTGTTCCAATGCTCTTGCATGTCTACAGATTGTTGTCCATAATCTGGATGTGCAGAAACCGTCTCTATATCGAGAACTAAAACATTTTTAAGCAACGGATGCATACGTTAATCATGTAAAACGCCTTGAGCGTTTAACTCTGGTATAAAGGTGAGATTTTTTTCGATAATCGTGTCGGGAACAAAGATGAATTTTTTGTCAAATATTTGATTCCCCACATAATAACTTAGCCAATATTGATTGGTCAAATGAAACACCTCCTTACTAATCGGTTCTATCCGAGCAAACTCACCCGGCTCCAAACTAGGGATGGAATGTCGTAGCATAGACGTCTCTTGATCCTGACCGTCACTGCTTCCATATCCCTTGCTCGTGACAAGTATGGTATCAATTGTGTGCGCACTTCGATTTAACAAGAAGACTTCCCAATTATCAATATCAATCCGAATCACCGTAATTGTTACGTGTTTGACCGGAGAAAAATCTATATCACTTTTCATCAATTAGCTCCATTTCAAATAAGTCAACCAAATGCCGCTTCAGCTTTTCTTCAACCTCACGTACATCCACCATTTGTCCTAACTCTATATGCATGGACGTTACCGCTTTGTCAGGAATACCACATGGGATGATATGCCCAAAATAAGAGATGTCCGTATTGACATTGAACGCGAAACCATGCATAGTCACCCACCGGCTGGATTTTACACCAAGTGCACATATTTTGCGTGCTTTGTCAGGCAAATGCCCATCAATCCAAACACCGGTCAGTCCATCTACACGTCCAGCTTCAATTCCATATTCCGAAAGCGTTCGTATAACGGCCTCTTCCAAGAAGCGCATAAACTTATGGATATCAGTAAAGAAATGATCTAAATCAAAAATGGGATAACCGACAATCTGCCCGGGTCCATGATACGTGATATCTCCTCCTCTGTTAATCTTGAAAAACTGTGCGCTCTTTTCAATCAAAGAGGATTCATTCAACAAAAGATGACTTTCATCGCCTGTTCTTCCTAATGTGAAAACATGTGGATGACTACAAAAAATCAGATAACTATTCGTTTGCACTTGATCATCATCTGGAAGCTTACGGTTAAGGATTTTCTGATTGACAATTTGATTGAACAATTCCTCTTGATAATCCCAGCCGGCTTTGTAATCAATTTCACCCAAATGAATGAATTGTACTTTCTTAGTTGATGCTATAATCGTCGACATAGTAATAGCCCTTGAGGTTCACTATACAAATTTAACTGATTACCTCTCCGCGACCGACACCCAGGCACACAGATATAACTTCATAAAAAAAGTCTGAGCAACTGCCCAGACCCTAAATATTTGTGTTATTTCTATTCTTAGTAAGACCACAATTGAGCTTCATAGTCAGCCAAATCGTAATCCATCTGTTGTTGGAGTAACATTGCCTTCAAAGGATTCTGCGCAATTTCTTGCGCATAAATTTGACGAATATCTAAGTCATCCTGATTAGACACCTTAATAATTGGTGCACTAAACAACCTCAACTCAAATGCATCACTCATATTTCTATGTGCGGCTATATTCTGACCATTATACCAGATTGCCTTATCTCGATATTTCTCACTTCTAAGTACCTCCACAACTTCATCATAATTGAAATGCAGATAGTTACTCATCTCACCCGTAATACCGTATTGATTCACATATTCAGCTTTACCAGGTACCGTCAACGTCAGGGAGCGAATATACCAATACATCCTAGAGCGATTCCGATCAAAGATTACGTCTTCCTGAATATAGACGACAGTAAATAAATTAGCCGGAATGGGAGTAGTTATTTCCGTGTCAACCAAAGGCGAATAGTAATCATTTGGATCGGAAGGTCGTTGTTCTGTAATCGTAAAAGCCAGCATCTTCTGCAAAGTGCTGTCCGGCATGATCTTGTTGGTACTATCAGAACTGTAAACTTTCAGATCCCCATTGGCCAGCGCCTGAAGGAGAATTTTAGATAGTTCACCATTCTTTGAGAAAAATGGTTTATTCTGCTTTTCCTCAAGATCCATTCGGCGGAGCATAGTCTTATTGAACATTTTATAATGCTCTTCCACCTCCGGCTTTCGATTAGAATCCTGTGCATATAGCGAACCAATGCTCAAACATCCAACCATTAAAACATAACCCAATCGTTTCATAACACTGTTTGTTTCATTATTAGTAAGTAACTGTCACGAAACGCTGGAACTTGGTGAAGTTCTCGTCCTTGTCCTGGAAGTTTCTGCGACCTACTCGTTGTATTTCTATTACCAACGCATCACCTTTTCTAATATTTGATGACACGCTCTTCAAATCTAGTTGACCATTTCTGATCGGAATTTTGCTTCGCACTATACCGCCACTTAGCAAAGAAGCCTCGCCTTGAAGAACCACAAAACGTGCATCTTTAGGATGACCCTCCGCAAATTCCTTGTCAGCTACAGCATCAATTCGTAAAGAGGGAGTACCTGTAGGGATAGGTTGATTTGGGGTTACTAAGTTGCTTCCCATCTTCACCTGAATTTCAGGAGCCGGGATTTCCTTTACTCCAAACTCTTTATCACCAATTTTTTGACCTGCATTACTAACACCCATCACCACCTTACGCGCATTACTTTCAGGAATGATATTTACCTCACCAGACTTACCAGCGATATGTGTTGCGCCTTGGAAGGTAAACGTAGGATTATAATTTCCAGACAAGCCTGGCACATCAACTCGGACTTCATTAGCGCAATTTCTGTAAAGAGATACGGCTGTATTCGATGTGATTACGATAGCAGGCTCTACCACGAAATATTCAATAGTATTAGAATATGTAGTATCACCACCAGCTGTAGCAACGGTAATTTCAGCCAAGAACGACTTCTTCACGGCACCACCTTCACGTGTCCCACCAGCTAGATTCGCTACGAACTCCACCTTTCCAACTCCCGTTCCATCCACTGGAATTGTTGACCCATTGTACTTCATCGTAGGTTGTGCACTCTTAGATGAAGCAGCGATGAACATTTCAGCCTCATACTTACTACCGGATATTACATATTTAGACACAGGCATAACCATCGCCTTAATATCATCGAATATGAGCTCCTTCAGTCCTGTACGCTTTTGAAGATAATCTAACCCTCTGGTCTCAAATCCGATAACTGTAGCCTCCAATTCACTCAAAGTGGCTAGACCAGCATGTGTAGGCGAATTCTCAAATGCCAATTGCGACCACTTTTTACCAGCCTGATTAGGATCACGCTTATAAACAGGATCTTCTTCAGCATCCTTCGTCAAATCACCGAAGTGCGAGATTACGCTCTCATCCGCCTTATTATCCTTCAATATTTTGATAACATCCTCCCTATACTGACCCAACAAATCTTCAATCTCCTTGCCATGACCCTGCCCTCCTTCTTCAATAGGCATCATGTAATGACCAACAGCATCATAGTCAGTTTTACCTTTAATATGCATACGATCACCCTCAAATCCCTCTTCATAACCTTTCGTCACTTCGATAAAGAGTTCCTTATAGTCTTCCAACTTCTTAATCACCTCTGATGTTTTGGCGCGCAGTTCATCACCACTTCTAATTACAGCCACATCTTCCGGCTTGTTTCCTTTGTCCTTTACAGACGAACGCATACCCTCCAAAATCTGGACATTTCGCTCTTCTGCTTCAGCATTGGCTCGCTCAAGACTTGCATTTAAAAAGATGAATTTCTCAATGATGGTATTACTGACGTTCATGGCTAACAGGGCTGTTAGTACCAAGTACATCATACCAATCATTTTCTGTCTTCCCGTTTCTTTTCCTCCGGACATAATTTCTAAACGTTTAGGTTAACAGATCAATTAATTAGCTGCTCCTCCACCTTTCATTGCAGTCAGCATATTTCCATATACTCTGTTCAATGAAGCGATGTTGGATGTCAATTTGTTCAATTCAGTCTGGAAAGCAGAAGTCTCCTTACCAGCCTCAGCCATGCTCTCAAGTGCGCCACTGATATTTGAATAGAACTTGTTCAACGCCTTTGTATGGCTCTGCGCATCCTTCAATTCCATTTCATACACTGAATTCAAGGCGGCCAATTGCTTGGTTACATTCTGCACTTGTGTATGGTACTCCTTCGTATCTTTAGAAGCATCAGCAAACCCTTTGATACCGTCCATCGCCACTGAGTAAGACTTGTTCATTTCAGACAATGAAACAGAAGCCTTCTTTACATTAGTAGCGTATTCGTTAGTAGCCACAGCTGCATCACTTAGGTTTGACATCTTAGAAGCTGAATCGGCAAGATTTCTCATTCCATCACCTAAACTCTTTATCAAATCAGGACCAACCTTAGCATCGGCTAGCATCTTGTCCATTTGTGCGGAAGCACCTGTAGCAGCAGGAGCCACAGCAGCTCTAGGAGCAGCAGATGGGCCGTCATAATCGTCAGAAAGCTCTGGGTAAACTTTAGCCCAATCCGGATCTCTGTGAGGTGGCTCAAATGCACTCAGCAAGAAAATGATTGCTTCAGTTGTCAAACCAACACCAAGCATTAGACTAGCTCCTGGTAAGTGCAAAATCTTGAACATGGCACCCACAATTACTACTGCAGCACCAATGCCATACACTTTGGGCATTATGGTCTTAAACAGCAAGTCTGAAAATCCGCCTTTTTTACTCATCTTATTAGTATTTAGGTTAGTTTAATAGTTATCGTTTTTTGTTTTTCAATTAAAATTCATAGCCTGAAGATCGGCCAAGATAGGTCATAGCGCATCGGAATCCAATGGATGATCTCTTTGCCTTCATATGATCAAATGTTCGAGTACCTGTTTCAAGGTAATATGCAATGTCTTTCCAAGAACCACCTCTGATTACCTTATGCTCTACGGACTCATCAAAGTATGTTGGGTTCAAGTCCCATACGAGTGGCATTGCAGCAGGATTGTAGGCATCTTCACACCACTCAGCCACATTTCCGGCCATATCATAAAGTCCAAAGTCATTTGAAAAGTACGTTCCTACCGGCGATGTGTATGCATACCCATCATCAAAATAATTACCTCTTCCCGGCTTGAAGTTTGCCAAGAGACATCCCTTTGTATTACGGACATATGGATTACCCCAAGGGTATTTGGCCATATCACGTCCGCCACGAGCTGCATATTCCCACTCTGCCTCTGAAGGCAATCTGAAGTTAGGCATATTAGGCAACCCTTCGGTTGATCTATAGTCATTCAAATGACGTGTTCTCCAATCACAGAAAATACGTGCAGCTTCCCAACTCACCCCTACTACAGGGAATTCATCAAATGCCGGGTGATCCCAGTAGTACTGCACCAATGGATCGCCCATGTGATGCGTGAAGTCTGTAGTCCACACAGTAGTATCCGGCTTCAAGTCTTGCACAGAAAATCCGGATGCGGTGAATGGCTCTGATCCTGACTCGAGTGCCTGCGTAAACTGGCGGTACTCATTGTTGGTGATTTCGGTATCGTCCATAAAGAACGCCCCGATAGTGACTTGTTTATTGAAATTAATTTGCGTGGCAGCCACGTCCTGATCAGCTTGTCCCATGTGGAAGGTTCCAGCCGGACAAGAAATCATACCATAAGGTCTGGTCATTTCCCAGCCTTGCCGATCAGGCGCTCCCAGAAGCTCTCCTTGATCTCCTTTATTACTTCCTCCTAAAATTCCACAACTGGAAAGGGCTATGGCCGTTCCAACAGTAAAAAGAGAAGATACCTTAACACGTATTCTATTCATAACACCTTGATTGAACTTGCAAGTATGTAAAATAAACAAACATTTGCAACAATTATTGTACGTAAATCAGCCTAAATATAAAGCTATGGATTGATTCTGAGCAAATTTTCTCAAAAAAACCACCTGCACTAGAAGCTAAAGCGAGGCGTCTTAACGGCCTTTCGGCCACCAAGCATTAGCGAAGGCAAGTCATATCGTATGAATACTTCGTGTGATGTGGGTCGTTTAGCCTCTTGATTTTGCACCACATAGTCAAATGAATACCCCACCTTCAGTTCCCTGTTTTCCAAAAAACTATAGCCAATGAGTAATACGGCTGACTCAGCGCGTCTGTAGGATAATCCCGCCCACATGACCGATTTGTAATTGACTACACTGCTTATATCAAGCGAATATCCAGAAGCATCCGTCCTAAAAATGAAGGTAGGAGTCAATTCCGTGTCACGATTAAGCGTAATTCGCTTGCCGCCATGCACAAAATACACCGGATTTAATGTGCCTTGAGTTTGCGTACCACCAGCATCGATTTGAATTAATGATGGAGATAAAATATGATCCATGGCTATTCCACCAAAATAGCCATTGAAAGTGCTGTAAAACACACCTGCCATTACGTCGGGTTTGGCTTGTGATTCGCGACCGGAGGGAATGAAAGGGTCTCCCGGGTTTTCAGGACGATATCGACTACCGTCCAATGTGCGTGTGACCACTCCTGGAGCCAATCCAAAGGATAGTACTCCCTTTTTGAAATCTTTAGAATACGCAATGGCCACCTGCGCTTTGAGAATTGTTTCGGCTCCCGCTTGATCAACCACCACATTGAGCCCTGCCGTTTTCAAAACTCCAGTCATGGGCACGGCAAAAGTGAAAAGTTGAGAAGTAGGAGCACCTCCATCCCCATCAAAAGAGGTGGTATACCCTGCCCACTGACTCCTATGCTGTGCCACTGCAAATGCTGATTGCACATCTCCCAGCCATGCCGGGTTGTAGTAGGAGGGATTGAACATATAATGGCTAAAATGCGGATCATTCTGCGCCCCTACCGACGCAGCAAACATAAAGAGTATAAGGATCCAACACTTTCTCATCCGTGATTTTCGCCAAATAAAAACAACAAGTTAACGTGTAAAATCGGCTTTACCCTTACAGACCGTTTGCTTGTTTGATGTAAAGTTCCAGTGCGCCCGTCATTGATGGAGCATTGGGTAGTGGCGCAATAATGTCTGTAATCAGACCTGCTTCTTTCGCCGCTTTGGCTGTGGTGGGGCCAAAAACAGCTATTCTCGTCTTATTCTGAACAAAATTGGGAAAATTAGAAAAAAGCGACTCAATGCCCGATGGACTGTAAAATGCCAAAATATCATAATTCACATTAGACAAATCCGACAGATCACTTGCTACTGTGCGATAAATGATTGCCTCATGATATTGATAGCCATTTTCTCCTAAGAATTTTGGGATATCATCTTTCCGGATATCTGAGCAGGGGTATAAAAATTTCTCTGTCTTATGCTTCTTGATCACTTGAATAAGATCCTCGGCAGACCGCTCACCAGTAAATATCTTGCGCTTACGAATCACAATGTATTTCTGTAGATAATTGGCCGTCTGCTCCGAAATACAGAAGTACTTCATGTCAGCAGGAATCTCCACTTTGTTTTCAGCAGCTAGCCTGAAAATATGATCAACGGCATTGCGGCTTGTTAGGATTATTGCCGTGTGATCTAGAATGTTCACTTTCTGTCTGCGAAAGTCTTTTGCAGTCACCGGATCGATTTTAATGAACGGCCTGAAGTCAATTTTTAAATTGTACTTTTTGGCTAAATTAAAATAAGGTGAATTTTCATCCTGAGGCTCTGGTTGCGAAACCAAAATGCTCTTAACGCTATTGAGCCTATCTTTTTCCAAAACCAACAAACTATCCTCCATCCTAAATCTGATATGTGAGTTTTTAGACTATTTCAAGAACCAGTAGATCATCAAGCTTGATGGCAAAATTTCTACGGTGCAAAGGTAAACAAATATGTGAAGACTTTTCACGCCCCGCTGAGTCATAAGAATGTAACATTCGATGGCCACAAATAACCCGAGCAAGCTACTCAGCATCACCTTCAATGCACCTTGATCCACGATGCTCACGGTCATGTAGAGTTGATCAATGAGTGTAGCGGCAAAAACGAATACAGAGACGATCACCCAGCTATTGGAGAAAAAAGTGAACTGCCAAGTTGCTTGCTTGCCAAAATTGAAAATCAGAGCAGAAATGAAAAGCAAAACTAAGCGGATGGTCAGAAGTGAGATCACGGAGACGAACGATCCGAAAAGCAATGAAGATGAACGATCATCGGATAGAAAACTCCACGC
Source organism: uncultured Roseivirgaceae bacterium (assembly GCA_964589185.1). GTDB lineage: Bacteria > Bacteroidota > Bacteroidia > Cytophagales > Cyclobacteriaceae > JAAEPI01. Next base: position 11,169 of record CAZPST010000033.1, read on the forward strand.
AAATGCACTGAGAATGACAGAAACGAGCAAATAAAACCAGCTATCTACATTGGATATTCGATAGATATTTTTCTCAAAATGCGGACGCAATAGTTTCGCCGTTTGTCCACTCCGAGCCAAGCGCAACGTGGATATTACAGCACAACAAAGCAAGACTCCAATGAGCCATCCACTGCCCGTTTCGGTTCTACGGCTCACATCAAAATAGCTTTCGGCTACTGAATTTCGGATTCGAATCGTCCTAGCCCTTACATCCACCAATTTAGCATCTGCAACTAGTGAAAGGTAGACCGTATCTCTACTACTCACCGCGCAAAGGGCATTCATGTCCAAATACTCACATCCTTTCGTCAGCTTACGATGTACCAGCCGACCATCTACCCAAATATCAAAAAAGCTATCTCCGCACAGTTCGACTTGTACATCTTGCTGACAATGCACAAAAACACCTGCCACATCTGACGATTCTAAGGAAACAAGGGGAGAAAATTGATTGCCGTCAAAAGAAAAGAACCTGTAGTCCAGTCGGTCTACAGTGAGTGTATCTTGCGCCTGAAGCCCACAACCTACAACTAAAAGAAGATGAATAACTAGTGCTCTCACGGGCTAAAAACGGGACAAATACCCGAAATGGATTTTCATGTTGGCCAATTCAATCGGAATATCATCGGACTTTCCGACGGCTAGCACAAAACTAAATAACCCCGAACTAGTGAGTAAAGAAAATCCGCCACCAAGTCCTAATGGAACTTCCCATTGAGCAGTATGTAAAAATCCCTGATCATAAAATGCGAACAGATAGGATTCCTCCTCAAAAAAGAGGCGCCACTCAAGCTGCGTGATGAGAAATGATGAGGTGAAAAAAAATTGCTCATTGAACCCGCGCAAGGTCTGCAAACCTCCCACACGATATAATTGGTTGCTGAAATCCTGCCTATTGGCTACATGTGCGGCATTGATGTCTGCATACAGAAATGTCTTGGGTGTGAGGGGTCGTTGGGTTTCTATCCATGCAGATATTTTCATATTCGTTGTTTGCATGCGCACTGTATCATACACTTCAGGAGGCAATCTAAAATTGCGATTGACCTTACGTGCACCAATTGAAACCCCGGCGGAGTAGTTGAGAAATGGCTTGGAACTCCCCGTTACACCATCATCATGCTTCAACGTGAGTGAGTACCAATCTTGATCAAAATCCAACCAATTTTGGGTGACTATTCGGTCTACATCACTTGTCAAAATACTGGCCGTGGATTGCTCAAATCCAACACCCATTTCTATCTGAGGAGAAATAAAAAAGCTTCCGGCCAGGCCAACCTCACGATTCAAAAAACTCGTGTCTTGTTTGAACAATTTGAATAAAGTGGTCAGGTGAAAAGACGTGCCGGCTATAAATGGATAGTAATACGCTACATCCAGCCGCTGCGACTGCTCAGCAAACTGCGCCCACGCAAAATCCAGCTGCTTACCTGTCTTAAATAGATTCACGAGGTGCAAATCAAGATTTCCGGTGAAAAGCACCCCTTCACCCGTGGCTTGATTGGGTAAAATACCTAACACGCCTTGAAAACTCCCCTGCGCACGTTCTTCCAAATCCAGATACGTCCACACACTGGATGACTGAAATGAGACGTCCGGTGGTCGATTAAGTGATAGAAAAGGCACCCGCCGTATTTTATCGGAAATGGCCTGAAAATTTCGCTCGCTATACACTGTGCCAGATTCAATGTCTAGCATGCGCTGAATATAGCTCGGCCTGGTCTTGATGGGGCTCAACAGCACCAACGAATCGAACATGAGGATTGGGCCTTTTTCCAATCGAAATGAAAAACGCATGCGCTCTTCCTGCCAACCTAACGAATCCCAAGCGATCTGCGCAAAAGCATATCCGGTATTTACCGCTTGTTCCAATTCCTGCTCCGCTTGCTTAAATACCTGCTTCCACTCAGTCATTTGAGGGTTTTCCACCAGCACCCTGCTCCCGCGATGCAAATACACGGCAGTTCTGGTCACTGAATCTATAACCGCAAAAAGATATCCTTGTTTCCATAAGGATCGAATACGTGCATTCGCCCGGCTGATAATCGCCAATGAATCCACTTCATTCCAGACATCCACAACGTGCAAATCTTCAAATATGCGTATCTCCTGCTGCCCAAATGATGCCCGAGCGCTAAAGAGAATTACACACAATAAGACAATCCGAGCCACTTCTTGAAGGGTTATGGTTGTAATATTACGACATGGCCGGAATTTATGTCCATATACCCTTCTGCACCAAGGCATGTCACTATTGTGATTTCCACTTCAGCACCAATCTGAAACCCCGACAAGCCATGGTTGACGCCCTCCGGCAGGAGATGCTCATTCGGAAAGATTATCTCGCAAATGAACCAATAGCCAGCATCTATTTTGGGGGTGGCACGCCATCCATACTTTCTGCCAATGAACTGACTGCCATTCTTGATACGATTTATGGCAATTTTTTGGTTGAGGCCACTGCTGAGATTACGCTTGAAGCTAATCCCGATGATCTGTCAGTGGAAAAATTGACGGAATTGAAATCTGTGGGCATCAATCGGCTGAGCATAGGTATTCAAACCTTCGATGAAGCCACTCTCTCGTTCATGAACCGATCACACAATGCACAACAAGCCGTTGATTGTCTGAAAAACTGCGCTTCTATTGGCTTTACAAATATTTCTACAGACTTGATCTTCGCAGTGCCGCCTGTGACAACATCCATTCAGCGGTTTGATGCGGATCTGAAACGGCTCATGGATTTCGAACCCGCCCACATTTCACTCTATAGCCTGACAGTGGAGCCAAAAACTGTATTTGGTCATCAATTTGCCAAGCGGGAATTCACTCCTGTGCCCGATGAAATCAATGCCTTGCAATACGAATTGGCCATTGACCGCTTGACTTCAGCCGGATACGAGCAGTATGAAGTGTCCAATTTTGGCAAACCGGGATTTCTATCTGCGCACAACTCGTCCTATTGGCAAGGGAAAAAATATGCGGGTTTTGGTCCGGGGGCTCACTCGTATAATGGTGTTTCGAGATCATTCAATGTGCGGAACAATGCGGAGTATATACGTGAATTAGCCAAAGGTCATTTGCCAATGGAATCGGAAATGCTCACTCCGCTGGACGAACTGAATGAATACATCTTGACGAGAAGTCGCACCAAATGGGGACTTGATTTGGCTCATATCCAAGAAAAATGGGGACTTGATTTTTTGATCCAACATGAAAAATTCATCCGAGATCTCATCGACACGCGCAAGGCAATTCTTGAAAATGGCATTTTTCGCTTGACTTCCAGAGGATTCAGCCTTGCTGATGAAATAGCGCTCCATTTTTTCTCGGTTGAATAATTTACTTTTATGGCCGAATCAACCTGACATGTCAGAAGAAGAAAAGAAAGCAGTCATGTTATTGAAGTCCCTGATCTTCCATTATCACGGACTGGATGCCGAAGAGGAAGAGCTATTACGCACTTCTGCAGATCGTATTAATGCAGCTGACGAATTGAAATGGGCCAATGACTTCATTGCCAATGATTACCTGTCGGCGTTTGAGCGTTCTCGGGAGTTTTTGAGCAAAGTATTCAATAGGCTGGAAGCCAAAACCCGTCTCTCACACCTGATGGAAATCTGGGATGAAAACTACGAAAAAGGATACGTCACCGAAATGGAAACTACCGGCATGCTCAATCTGGCCAAAGACTGGGGCATTGAGATGGAGTTCATGAAGATTATCCGATCTTGATTACAGACTCATTCGCTCTTTGAATCGAGCTGCTTGGCGCCTGCTTACTTCTACCTTTTCGCCACCTTTCCTGTTTTCAGCGTTGCAACACCCTAGGAATTTTTATAGATTATTTGGTAT
>CAZPST010000034.1:0-15009 GCA_964589185.1 uncultured Roseivirgaceae bacterium
CCAGTATGGACTTGGATGGGTTGGTGAAAATCCTGGCCGACAAACAAACCGATGAAATCTTGGGTGTACACATCATTGGCGCACGAGCGGCAGATATGATTGCGGCAGGTGTTACAGCTATGGAATTCCGCGCTTCAGCCGAAGATGTGAGCCGCAAGAGCCATGAACACCCTACTTACATGGAAGCATTTAAAGAGGCGTGCTTGGATGCTACTGCGGCCAGGCCGATACATTCCTGAAGGGGGTGATCGAAATGGGGAATTGATTAGTATTCTAATGCTTTTACATAAAAGAGTTTTTTGAGAAGCGTTGGACGAATTCTTACGTTGAAAGGTACTTACTCATTAGAGTGAAAACACGAAAGCCACCCGAGTAGGTGGCTTTTTTATTAGTCGGGATGACTGGATTCGAACCAGCGGCCCCCACTACCCTAAAGTGGTGCGCTAACCGAGCTGCGCTACATCCCGATACCGAAAATTCGAGGAGGCAAAAATAAGTCCTTATTCGGATTCCTTACCTTTTTCTGCTTTCAAGTCTTCCAGATCTTCTCTATCCCGAAGTTTCTTGTCGTCCACGGTCTTATTAAGGAACTTGTTGATCTTATCAATATCAATATTGGACTTGATCTCGCCAAAGGAATCAATCTTGATGTCGAATCCTTCTAGCTCTTTATTCACCTTTGGTTTTTTGTCTTTGCTCATGCCGGTAGTATTTGTTCTTTCAGCGTTTCGAGAGAATGTCTGATCCGATTTGCTACGTCCATAGTACCCAAGATAGCTATCATTCCCATCAAGTCTGGCCCGCCACCTTCCCCAGAGATGACTACTCGGAGCATTTGCATCACTTTGCCGGGATTGATGTTGGCCTTCTCAAGTGTGTCCGAAAACAATTCACGCGCTTCGTCAGCTGTAATGTAGGGCTTGTTTAACAACGCATCGGCGAAAAGGTTCAAGCCATCTGCTGCTTCTTGGGTCAATTTTTTTGAAACCACCTTTCCGTCAAACTGCTGAGGCGGATGGAAGAAGATAGTTGCGGCTTGCACCATTTCATGTGGAAACGTGACGCGCTCGCGCAGCAATTCCACAATCGATTCGGCCTTTTGCATGTCACACGTATGCCCATGCTTCACATGCAATTCATTCACTAGGTATTGTGCTAGGTCATCCGCAGGTCTTATCTTCATGTATTGCTGATTGTACCATTTGATTTTGTCAACATCGAATTTGGTCCCTGACTTATTCACTTTTTCCAATGAAAAAACCTGCTCCAATTCCTGAAGACTAAATAGCTCCTGCTCCGTTCCCGGATTCCACCCCAGAAAGGCCAAGAAGTTAATCAACGCTTCAGGTAAATAGCCTTCTTCTCTAAAGCCTACGGATGTTTCTCCACTTTCCGGGTCTTTCCAATTGAGCGGAAAAATGGGGAATCCGGCCTGATCTGCAGCTCGTTTGCTGAGCTTGCCATTGCCATCCGGCTTCAAGATGAGTGGCAAATGTGCGAACTGTGGCATGGTGTCCTCCCAGCCAAAATACGTGTACAATAACGCGTGTGTAGGAGCAGAGGGCAGCCATTCTTCGCCTCTGATCACGTGTGTGATTTCCATCAAATGATCGTCTACCACATTAGCTAGGTGATATGTGGGCATACCATCTGATTTCATCAGAATTTTATCGTCGAGCGTGGATGAGTGCACCTTAACCCAACCGCGAATCATGTCGTTGATCCGCACCTCGTCTTTCAGTGGTATTTTCAATCGGATCACGTATGGCTCACCGGCTTCTAATTTTGCTTTTACTTCTTCCACACTCATGGTAAGTGAGTTTCGCATCGTCATACGGGTCACCGCATTGTATTGCTGATTCACCGATTTGGTCTCCTTCAAGCGCTCACGCATTTCATCCAATTCCTCCGAGGTGTCAAAGGCGTAATAGGCATGACCCGCATCCAATAATTGCTTGGCGTATTTGAAATAAATATCCTTGCGCTCCGACTGCCGATAGGGAGCATGCGGGCCACCATTCCAAGGGCTCTCTGTGGGCGTAATGCCACACCATTCCAACGCCTCTTTGATGTATTCTTCTGCGCCGGGCACAAACCGTGTCTGATCCGTATCCTCTATGCGCAGCAGGAATGTGCCGTTATGTTTTTTGGCAAAAAGGTAATTGAATAGCGCCGTGCGGACACCACCAATGTGCAAGGCACCCGTCGGGCTAGGGGCAAACCGTACGCGTACGTTTTTCATAATAGTTCGGTGAAAAATAAGGATGCAATTAGTCTACCAGCGCAATGCACGATATCTCAATGTTCACGCCTTTGGGCAATTCGCTCACCTGCACAGTCTCACGAGCGGGAGGATTGCTAAGGAAACGAGTACCATAAACGGCATTTATTTTAGCAAAATCGCCCATGTTTTTGATGAAAATGGAGCTTTTTACCACTTTGTCGAATCCGGAACCAGCGGCATCTAAGATGTAACCCAAGTTTTTCATGACTTGTTCGGTTTCCTCCTCGATGGTGCCAGATACAAGATTTCCCGTTGATTGATCAATGGGTATTTGGCCGGAAATATAGACCATGCCATGGGCAATTACGGCTTGGCTGTATGGACCTATAGGAGCAGGAGCCTGTGCGGATTCTATAATTTTCTTCATAGTTTATTCGACAGTTACAGATTTGGCAAGGTTTCTCGGTTGATCCACATTGGCACCCCGCATGACTGCAATATGATATGACAAGAGTTGCAATGGAACGACTGATACCATTGGCATCAGCGCTTCATGCGTAGACGGCACTTCGATGGTGAAATCGGCCATTTTAGGGATTAACACATCTCCTTCTGTTACCACGGCGATCACCACGCCGCTTCGAGCTTTTACCTCTTGAATGTTCGACACGATTTTGTCATACGAACTGTCACGTGTGGCAATGACCACTACCGGCATATTTTCATCTATCAGGGCGATAGGGCCGTGCTTCATCTCAGCCGCAGGATAGCCTTCAGCATGGATGTAGGATATTTCTTTCAATTTCAATGCGCCTTCCAATGCCACAGGGAAATTGTATCCACGACCCAAATAGAGGAAATTTTGGGCGTTTTTGAACATGTCTGCTATAGTTTTGATCTGATCGTTCGATTCTAGCGCCTTTGCCACTTTATTCGGAATGCTGTGCAATTCCACTAATAATTCGTGGAATTTCTGATCAGTGATTGTTCCCTTTCGCTGCGCAATGCGCAACGCAATCATGGAGAGTACGGTGAGCTGAGCAGTAAACGCTTTAGTAGAAGCTACGCCAATTTCAGGGCCGGCGTGAAGATAAGCTCCTTCATGAGAAAGACGAGCAATAGATGAACCGACCGTATTCACCACTCCTAGCACAATGGCTCCTTTGTTTTTGGCCAATTCGATGGCGGCCAAAGTATCTGCCGTTTCGCCTGATTGTGAAATAGCGATAACGATATCTCCCTCCCGTATAATCGGATTGCGATAACGGAATTCAGACGCATACTCTACCTCTACAGGAATGCGACAGAGGTCTTCAAATATGTATTCTGCCACTAGTCCGGCATGCCATGAAGTACCGCACGCAACGATAATGATGCGCTCCGCATTCGTCAGCGCATTAGCATATTCTCGGATTCCTCCAAGCACTAATTCGCTCGTGTCCACATTCAAGCGCCCACGCATACAATCACGTATAGAGTTGGGTTGCTCGAAAATTTCTTTAAGCATGAAGTGCTCATATCCACCTTTTTCAAGGGCTTCAAGTTCCAGTTCCAAGGTTTGGATATAGGGTGTCTTAGGCACATCATCCAAATCTTTTATATCGTATCCTTTGTCTGTGATCACCACTATTTCCTCGTCATTGAGGTAAATCACTTCATTGGTGTACTCTACAATCGGGGTGGCGTCAGAAGCTAAGAAAAATTCATCTTTACCTAACCCTAACACGAGCGGACTGCCTTTTCGAGCGGCCACTAATTTCCGTGGTTCCTTAACGGACATCAACACCACGGCATACGCTCCTACTACTTTAGTAAGCGCAATGCGAAACGCGTCTTCGAGTGAGTGATTTCCTTTTTTCTGAATGTCTTCTATAAAGGTCACGAATACTTCGGTATCAGTATCACTTCGGAACGTGTAGCCGCGGTTCGTCAAGTCCTGCTTGAGGCTCCCGTAGTTTTCAATGATGCCATTGTGGATCATGACTAATGAGCCATCACTGGATAAATGAGGGTGGGCATTTCTGTCACTTGGGGGCCCGTGAGTAGCCCAGCGAGTGTGACCAATTCCGATGGAAGATTTTAGCGCTTGCGAGCCAATTTCATCTTCCAGATTTTTGACCTTACCCTGTTTCTTGTAGAGATTGATTTTATCATTCTCCATCAGTGCCACACCGGCACTGTCATAGCCTCTATATTCCAGTCTGTGCAGTCCTTTGATCAGAATGGGATATGCTTCTTTTTGACCGATGTAGGCGACTATTCCGCACATGTTACTCGCGAGGTTTTGTGTAGTATAATTTGAGTTTTACTCCGTCTGATTTAATGGCGCTACGACCCAATGTCAATTTAGTTGAATTTACCATCAATAGGCTTTTGACCTCAGCAAGAAACTGATGTATAGTTGGTCTATCCTCTATTTCCACATTATCCAGATCATAGACAACATTATCATACAAGTACTGCCAAAAGATAGTAGGGTTGCCTTGGTACGAGAGTGGTGAACTATTTAGCGTATCTAAACGGTGGATAACATTGGATTGCTGTGATGATGGCGATAAATAGCGGACATCATTTTGTAGTACAGTACGATAAAAGCTGGGCGTCTGGAAAATCGACGGCCAGTTAATATCCACAGGGTCGGTATTTTTTGGAAAATAATAACTGGTTGATTGGATGTTAGGAATATTGATGTCATTAGAATTCACTTCTATACTGAGCGACGCTCTGTTTACAAGCAGACCTGGTTCTGTTTCGGCAAATTCCAAAAAGGGAGTTAGGTCAATTTTTGTGTGCACTCCTGCTAACTCATTAAAAAGCGCAACGTCAGGACTCACTTCAGCAGCTTGACCGTCTGTTAGGCCACTAATTAACGAACCTGATCTATCTCGAATAACATTTGTGAAGTGATTGCTAGATGCCAATCCGAAACGCACTACAGCAAAGGTTGTATCTTTTTTAAGTGATTGTGTAGCGGTATCATAGAGATTTCCTCTGTAAAGTAGTTGAATCTCTGTGCTATCACTGTTCACATCTATGGCACTAAGTCCATTGCCGGAAAGTGCATTAATAGAGAATCCAAATCTTCGTCTTGTAGTGCCATTATCTTCAAAATCGGCTTTGAGAAAATTACTGAATTCTTCTGTGAATAAAACCGATACAGGCACGCGAGCGGTCGAATCAAATTTTATTGAAGCAAGATGGGGAAGTGATATTGCGCCTCCTCCAATAATATCGCCTTCGGGCACGGTGCGGTTAGATAAATAGATTCCCTCCGAAAAAATAGAATCCGAAAGTAATCTTAGCTCAAGCGTTTGATCAAAGAAACCATCGTCAGTCAAGACCCGATCAATATCCATAACTAGGCGAGCCCCTGCAAATTCATAATCAGCAAGCGAATCACTGTAATCACCTTTGTCTACGAAGCGAAATGTCTCAGTAGTAGGGATAGCGCCGACTTTAAAGTTGTACTCGGTAAATCCTTTCGCTGTAATCGAGCCATATTGCGTATCGCTATACTGCCCTACAATAAGAATACCCTCTTTATCCGTTCGCAAACTATCAAAATAGACCGTAGTAACAGGCAGGGTAAGCTCAATAGTGCTCACCTGCGTACGTTGAATATCCGGCGGAAGTTCGATTCCTAAATCCTCCTTACATCCCCACACCAACATCAGGCCTGCCAGTAGTAGCAGGCCGCTTTCTTTCTTCCTAGCCAACAAGTTCATTGTATAAATTAAAATATGATTCTTCTAAGTTTTCGTCCTTCTCGATCATTTCCACTTTTTGTACACTCGAGATTTCAGCCATCAGCTTTTTGAAGCCGTCTGTAGACTGCTGATTGGCGTAGATAACCGCATCCGAAAACTGTGCACCTAATTTGATAAATCCTTCATAATTGGCTGACTTCAATGGGTGAAGCATAGAGTCATCTATATCGATCATGCGCACTTTCTCAATCAAGTCAGCGCCAAATTGATGCGTGAAGTTATTGTCATAAATCGTAAAGACGGTCTTTGATTCCTTGAAAATGGGATCATTTTTATAAGTGGTCTTTACATAGAGCGGAATCAAGCTCGTCATCCAGTCGTTGCAATGGATAATATCAGGTGACCAGCCAAGTTTCTTCACTGTTTCGATTACGCCTTTGCAAAAGAAAATGGCACGTTCGTCATTGTCTTCAAAGAATTTTTGCTCCTTGTCAAAAAAGACAGATTTGCGATGAAAATAATCTTCATTATCAATGAAATAGACCTGCAATTTCGCATTTGGAATGGAAGCTACTTTGATGACGAGCGGCTTCTCCTCTTCACCCACAGAAATATTGATGCCGGATAATCTGACAACCTCATGCAGTCGATTCTTACGCTCGTTGATGAGACCGAATCGGGGCACTAAAATCCTAATCTCCATTCCTCTCTCTTGCATGGCCTGAGGAAGTCTCCGAACAAACTCGGCAACCTCTGAGGTCTTTAAGAAAGGATTAATTTCGCTGGCAACATAAAGGATCTTGATATTCGACATAACTTTTGATTTGCTACTTACTAGATGGGAAAATGAGCACAAAAATACCATATTTTTGGTTTACCATCAACATAATCAATAAGATAGACCATTCAACAGGATGCAGGTTTACGACAATGTTCAGGGTATTCGCGCCCATTTGACAGACTTAAAACGCAAAGGACAGACAATCGGTTTAGTGCCGACGATGGGCGCTTTGCACGCGGGACATATATCACTGGTGAAGCAGGCTAGAGAATGTGATGTGGTAGTGGTGTCCGTATTTGTAAACCCACTTCAGTTCAACCAACAGGAGGATTTGGATACCTATCCCCGTGATATGCAGGGTGATTTGGTGGCCTTGGCATCAGATTGTGATATCGTCTTTGCGCCTACGATTTCGGAGATGTATCCTTCCGCTAACAGAATTACAGTAGATTTTGGGGATTTGGCTTCTCGACTAGAAGGAGAGTTTCGCCCAAGGCATTTCAACGGTGTTGGAGTGGTGGTATCCAAGTTATTCAACATCCTAATGCCTGACAAAGCTTATTTTGGATTGAAAGACCTACAGCAATATCTCTTGATCAAGCAAATGGTGCATGATTTCTCATTTCCTGTAGAGATAATTGGGTGCCAGATAGTGCGCGAAGTTTCGGGGCTAGCCATGTCATCGCGCAATCAGCGACTATCAGCCGAAGGACTGACCATAGCCGCGCACATTTATCAAGGATTATGCATTGCCAAACAGGGTTTTGAACAAAATGAGTCGATTGATGAAACTAAATCAGCCGCTTTGGGTTACTACAGGTCTGTGAAGGGATTATCCATTGAGTATTTGGAGATTGTGGACGAACAGCTAACAGTAGTAGATCAATTTGACAAATCGAAGACACTATCTGTCTGTGTTGCGGCTTTTGTAGAGGGGGTAAGACTCATTGATAACCTATATTTGCGGACTGAAAAATGAGCGGATGCGAATTGAGGTTTTAAAATCTAAGATTCATCGGGTGAAGATCACTCAAGCAGAGCTACACTATGTGGGCTCTATCACTATAGATGAGGATCTGATGGATGCTGCCAATATCATAGCCAATGAGAAGGTGCAGATCGTGAATGTAAACAATGGGGAGCGGCTGGAAACGTACGTCATCAAGGGTGAGCGCGGATCCGGTCAGGTATGCCTGAATGGCCCAGCGGCACGCAAGGCACAGGTAGGCGACATTGTTATAGTGATCTCATATGCCTCTATGGATATGGAAGAGGCTAAGAATTATACGCCGGTGCTCGTCTTCCCGGATGAGCACAATCGTCCGGTCAACTAATGTCAAAATCATTTTCCACCATTCTCAAAGTAGCGCTGAGTGTAGCCTTGGCAGCCACCATCTTGTACTTTGTTTTTCGCAAGGTTGACCTTGCCGAATTCGTTCAAATGCTCAAAGAGGTCAACTACGGCTGGGTAGTACTAACAATGGTAATCTCCTTCTTCTGCTACTATCTACGGGCATATAGATGGAAGCTGCTCTTGGAACCGATGGGGTATAGTCCGTCCACTTTGCACGTATTTTTGGCATTGATGTCTGGATATATGGCCAATCTGGTCATTCCCAGAATTGGAGAAGTTACTCGCTGCGGTGTGCTGTTCAAGAGTGATGGGGTGCCTGTTTCAGGCAGCTTTGGTACGGTCATCACAGAGCGCTTGGTCGATTTGGTTTCATTGGTGACCATCCTATTGCTGACACTCATCATTCAGTCAGATCAGCTCGTAGCTTTTCTGAATCAAACCGTTGACACCAGTCTCAATTGGGGATTAATACTTGGTGTAGTAGGCGTTTCAATGGCTTTGGGAGCATGGTTGTTTTTTAAATTCATCTACCACAGTCAGACTAAAGTGGGCGCTTTCAGCAGAGGAGTCGTCTTTGGCTTGTTATCTCTGCGAAATGTCCACCTTGGCAAGTTTTTGCTTTCTACCCTCGGTATGTGGATCGTTTATTTCTTGATGTCTTATTGGATGGTGTTTGCCATTGCGGACACGGCTCATTTGCCATGGCAGGTCGGATTCTCCATCTTGTCAGCCGGCTTGATCGCATTTGCATTGCCTGTTCAGTCAGGTTTTGGCACATTTCACGCCCTAGTGGCTGCCATGTTGGCACTATATGGCATTGACCAGACGACTGGTGTATTTTTTGCCTCGCTGCTTCACACGTCGCAACTGCTGGCAATTCTCCTTTTTGGATTAATAGCCGTTTTGATGTCCCTTTTTTTGAAACGAAATGTCAACAGCCAAAAAAATAGCGACTCGGGAGCAAGCGCGTGAAATCGTGCAGCACTGGAAGGATCAAGGCCAGGAAGTGGTATTTACCAACGGCTGTTTTGATATTCTGCATCTGGGTCATATCGATTATTTAGAAAAAGCTCGATCATTAGGTGATCGACTGGTCATTGGGCTCAATACCGACCCCTCCGTGCAGCGGCTGAAAGGCCCGGAGCGCCCTATCAATCCGGAGTATGCCCGTGCGCGCATTTTGGCAGCTTTATCGTTTGTTGATTTGGTTGTGGATTTTGATGAAGACACGCCTTTAGAACTCATCACGGCACTTTTGCCGGATATTTTGGTGAAAGGTAAAGATTATGATATCAGCAACATAGTGGGCGCTGATGTCGTACTCACGCACGGTGGAAAAGTAGAGACAATCGATTTGGTAGATGGCTATTCCACCACTAACATTGTACAAAAAATTAAACACTAAACATATGCTTTTTGTAATTGGTATTCTCTTCATGATTGCTAGCATGATTGCTAGCCGAAGACTGAAAAAGAAATTTGAGAAGTATTCCCAAGTGCAATTGGGATCCGGGCTTTCGGGTCGTGAGATCGCGGAGCTTATGCTAAAGGACAATGGCATCTATGACGTGCAAGTAATGTCAGTAGAGGGCCAACTGACTGATCATTACAATCCGGGAAACAAAACAGTAAACTTGAGCCATGACGTGTATCACGGCCGATCAGCAGCTGCGGCGGCTGTGGCGGCTCACGAGTGTGGTCATGCGGTACAGCACGCCACGGCATATAGCTTTTTGGAATTCCGATCAGCGATGGTGCCTATTCAGAATATCAGCGGCACCATTATGAATGTGGTAATGATGATTGCCATATTCGGAGGAGGATTCTTGATGGGAGCAGGTATTGAAAACATTCTGTTAATCCTTATTGCTTGTCAGACGGTCATTACGCTGTTCACTTTGGTGACATTACCTGTAGAATATGACGCGAGCAATCGAGCATTGGCATGGATTACGAACAGAAACATCGTAAATGCGCAAGAGCATGAAATGGCCAAAGATGCCTTGAATGCTGCAGCAAGTACGTATTTGATTGCCGCCTTAGGTGCTGTCACCACGTTGCTTTATTATGTATTGATGTTGCTCGGCAGCAGAGATTAATAATGAAATAAAACCATTAGTAGAAAAGGATTCGGACTCTCTGAATCCTTTTTTAGTTTTGTGCCTCAATTAACCTCCCTACCCATGAATTTCAACTTCACAGAAGAACAACTAGCCGTTCGAGATGCCGCCCGAGATTTTGCCCAAAAGGAACTACTTCCGGGTGTAATAGAGCGCGATAATGAACAGAAGTTTCCTGCCGCCCAAGTCAAGATGATGGGCGAACTCGGTTTCATGGGAATGATGGTAGACCCCAAGTACAATGGCGGTGGCATGGATACCGTGTCGTATGTGCTGGCTATGGAAGAAATTTCTAAAATAGATGCATCTGCTTCGGTGTGCATGTCTGTAAACAACTCCCTAGTATGCTGGGGTTTGGAGAAATATGGTAATGAAGAGCAAAAGCAGAAATACCTGACTAAGCTGGCTACCGGCGAAACAATTGGCGCATTTTGTCTTTCAGAGCCGGAGGCCGGATCAGATGCTACATCCCAACGAACCACAGCTGTGGACATGGGCGATTATTATTTGGTTAATGGTACCAAAAACTGGATTACCAATGGCAATTCGGCAGGCATCTACATTGTGATGGCGCAGACGGATGCAGACAAAAAGCACAAAGGAATCAACGCACTGATAGTGGAGCGCGGTATGGAGGGATTTGTAGTGGGCAAGAAAGAGGATAAACTAGGCATCCGAGGATCAGACACCCATTCGCTCATGTTTCAGGATGTGAAGGTGCCAAAAGCCAACCGAATAGGCGAGGATGGATTTGGATTTACGTTTGCAATGAGCACACTCAATGGCGGGCGTATTGGAATTGCCGCGCAAGCGTTAGGAATCGCCTCGGGTGCACTTGAGCTATCCATTAAATATGCAAAAGAGCGAAAGGCATTTGGTGTGGAAATCGCCAAACACCAAGCCATTCAATTCAAACTGGCCGAAATGGCGACTAATATAGATGCGGCTCGACTACTCTGCTTGCAAGCTGCTCAACTCAAAGATGAGGGCAAAGATTACTCTCAGGCAGGTGCCATGGCCAAATTATTCGCCTCCGAAACGGCCATGAATGCGGCCATTGAGGCCGTGCAGATACATGGTGGATATGGATACGTAAAGGAATTTCATGTGGAGCGTTTGATGCGTGACGCGAAAATCACACAGATATACGAGGGAACTTCTGAGATTCAAAAGATCGTTATTTCGAGAGGATTATTGAAATAACACAACTTCATTGATTGGACGTAGTAGTGCTTTTTTGAAAATTCGTATTAGATTTATACAATATATAGTCTGAATACGGCAATTTTGCACGTTCAGACATTGCTAAAGTATAAATGGAAGACTACAATCAGATCATAGAATCCCTAGCGATTCGATATATCAAAGCCCGAAATATTAATATTCTCAAGCCAGTAACCATTGAGAATAACTACGAAGTAGAGAATACACTACTGATCGTAAACCGGGGGCAAGTGAAATTCGGCAAGAACAAAGAAGTAGCCGAAGCGGGCGAAATGCTGTTTCTACCCGGCGGACGTATGATCTCTGTGACCTACGGTATGGGAGAAGCGGATGTCATGAACAAGGAGGATTTTATTGGGCATAAGGAAACCTACTTCTTGGCGCACGATCTTGGCCAAGAAGGTGACATCAAGAATGGATTTAGTTTCGTTTCATTTGAGGCAAAGGCGTTTGATTCAGTCAATTTCTTTGGCTCATTGGATATTCCGCCTTTCAAGATTTCAAAACACGAAGTACTGAAGGAACTGATTAAAGAAACAAACGAGGAGAGTGCCGCAGATCTGCCCGGAAAAGATCGTAAGCTGCATATTCTTACAGAGAGTCTGGTGGTGGAGTTGATTCGTCACATACTTAAGCAAGGTCTTTTTGTGGAGCAATTGGCCACTAATAGCACCTATTTCCGCGACCCACGCTTGATTGATTTGTTTGGATATATCAAAGAAAATCTGAGCAATGACCTGTCAAACAAGGTTTTGGCCAATGTGGCCAATGTCTCTGAAGACTATGTAGGGCAGTACTTCAAAATGCTTACGGGCATTAATCCGCAAGATTATATCGAATATCAGCGCATGGAAATGGCGGTGAATATGCTGCGCACGTCCAAGAAGAGCATCCGCGAAATAGGCAAGGATGTGGGGTACAAGGACACGGCCTATTTCTGCCGTCGATTCAAAATGATGTTTGGTATACCGGCCGGCAAAATGCGCCGACGCGAGTCGCTGATCAGCGGCTAACCTTTCGGATCTTCCTTACGCTGCAATTGATTCAAGAGCCATCGACCTATTACAGGTCCACCGAAGGTGATGGCATTGTCAATGAGCTGATTACTTTCTGAATGAGGCGCTGCATCCTGCACTTTGTGTTTCTTCTTTTTCTTCTTTTTTGGTGTGCCGCTGAAGGATCGATAAATCCCATAACCCAGCAGTCCAATGACACCTGCTACCAGTGACCAAATGGCTATTTGCTTCACTTTTGATCCTTTTTCCGACATATCGGATAGCAGCAAACGCTCCTTTTGCTCCAATTCTAACTTTCGAGTAGACAATGGCCCTGATTTACTCATTTTCTTCTGATTCAATTTGGTCACTAGCACGTAAAATGGCTTCTTCCAACCACGCTTGTATGCGTCCTGATTTGGCAAGCATGCCAATTATAAAAAAAGCAATGAAATAACCCCCTGCCACGATGAGATACCCGAGGTAATTGCTTTCCAGTACTTCATTGAGATAAGCACCTACAGCAAAACTCAGAAACAGCACCATAAACAAGCCTAGCATCGCCAAGAAGAGCATCACCAATATTTGGCTCATTAGCCGCGCGAGATGCCCCACCAGTTCCAGCTTTATTTGCTGCACTTTTAGTTTGACGTATTCCGTAATGCGGCTAACTAATCCTCCTAACATTTGCACGTTTTTATGAGGAGACAAATTAAATGAATGCTACGAAATCTTACGGCTCATTGAGCTTTTTTACTTTATCAATAGGTGGTGGTGATGGCCGCTGATCAGATTTACTGAAGTAGATCAGGGTGAAGGGTATCACAAAAAAGACCAGTGTGATGTATGCGAAGGCTGCAATACGATAGCGAAACATGAGGTAGCCTAATTTCTCAGCTAAGTACAGAGGCAATCTCCCTATGATCGGGATGGAGACATAGATAAGTACAGCCGTCAAATTGAATAGAAAATGAGCTATGGCCAGGCTCATGGCCGCTTCTGATCGAAAAAGTGCAGCCAGTATGGCGGTAATGGTGGTGCCAATATTTGCCCCCATCAGGAAGTTAAACGCCCGCTCTAGACGCACCTTGTCTGTAGCCACCAATGGAACGATCAGCGAAGTGGTGAGTGAACTGGACTGCACAATAGCAGTCATGAGGATGCCCCAACCAAATGCACGTCTGGGGTTTTTGAACACAATGTTTTGAAATTGTTCTTGATGCGTGCCCACCAGATGGGTGTAGAGCAATTTTGAAAGCATCTTTATACTTCCAAAAAGCAGCAGCACCGAGAGTATAACAAATACAATACTGCCAGTGACTGAGAGGAGGCCTTCACCAACATAATCAAATGCACGCCCTACCCAAAAGTGGGTGGTGTCATCTGAGGTGACAGGTATGGAGGAGGCTATGAAATAACTTGCACGCTGCAGAAAGTGGTACTTGATCTCTAAGGGGAATATGATCAGCACGCCTATGATATTGAACATATCATGTATCATGGAGGCCGATACCGCCCGTCTGAATTCTTTCGCTTTAGTAATGAATCCAAAGGCCACAATGGTGCTCGTGATGGTAGTTCCAATGTTGGCACCCAGAATTACCGGTATGGCACTTTCGAGGGTGATGGAGCCGGACGCCACAGCAGCCACGGCGAGCGACGTGGTGGTGGAGCTACTCTGCAATACAGCCGTGATGAGTAGTCCGATAAAGAGCCCAATGAATGGATTGTCTGTGGCAGATGTCAATTGTGCCGCTGAACTGCCCGCAAATTGACTCAGGCCGAGCCCCAGCATGTCAATAGACAAAAGGAAACACACTACAGCTAAGAACATGTAAACTATGTTCGAAATGGACCAATATGTGGCCTGATCCAATTTTCCGGAAGGTGACGAAGTATTCACTGTAACTATGGGTTATGCCCTTTCTTCGTCTTCTTCCTCCAATTCGCGCTTCAATACACGTTCGGTTTCTCCGGTAATAGCCTCTGAAACATTGATGATATGGTCTCCAAGTTTTTCGCAGAGATGAAACAAATCCTTGTACCATCCATCTCGCTTGGGATCGTAATTAGACTTGTCCATATCTTTCATTTGATCTTTGCGCAGCTTGTTACGCATTTTGTCAATTTGTTTTTCTTTCAGCATGGCAGGTTCCAAGCTGATGTCACGTGATTTGGACTCTAGATTATTTAGCATGATGGCTAATGCTTCATCAATGAGCGTAATCATTTTATCCAGATTTTCAAGTTGTGTCGGCTTGAACTTCATTTCATTTTTTACAAGCCGTTCCACATCTCTGGACATTTGAAAGAAGATATCCCCCACACGTTCTAAGTCATTGATGATGCTGAGTAACGATGTGATCTTGTGTGTACCATCTGCGCTCAATGTGCCGCTCCCCGACACACTCATTAAGTAGCGGGAAATTTCATGTTCCATTTGATCCGTCATTTCTTCTAACTGGCGGATTTGTTTCAGAAGGGTTTTTTGTTTCTTGGACTTTGTTTCGTGTAGGAGCTCCCTGAATTTGCCTGACATTTTCACAGCCAATTCTCCAAATCGAGCGGTCTCTTTTCTCGCTTCTTCGATGGAAAGTTCGGCTG
>CAZPST010000035.1:0-14965 GCA_964589185.1 uncultured Roseivirgaceae bacterium
AGGTCAAGCAATTGACCGTCTACGAGATTAGTTTGATTTACCATGTAGTTCACCTGTTTGTTAACGTAGAGGTCTAAATCATATTGCGAGGGTTATGGGTTTAAAAAATTCTTTCTCTTTTTGAGGAGGCCAAAAGTAGCAGGATATTTTAATTATCCAACTTTTCTATTTTTCTCAACAACTTTGGCGCAATTACCGGTGTTAGTACAATTCGAAAACCCTTCCCCCTAACGTGACCCAAGACTTTGACCAAATAGATCCGCGCAAATTCATTGTGATAAAAGGGGCACGGGTGAATAATCTGAAGAACCTCTCGGTGGCCATTCCGCGCAATAAGCTTGTTGTAATCACAGGATTGTCGGGTTCGGGTAAGTCGTCGTTGGCGTTTGATACGCTCTTTGCCGAGGGTCAGCGCAAGTATGTGGAGAGCCTTAGCTCCTACGCGCGTCAGTTTTTGGGACGGATGGAAAAGCCCGAGGTGGATTACATCAAAGGAGTTGCCCCTGCCATTTCCATTGAGCAGCGGGTGAATACCCGCAATCCCCGCTCCACGATTGGCACCACTACTGAGATTTACGATTACCTCAAATTGCTTTTTGCTCGCGTTGGCAAGACTATCTCGCCCATCAGTGGTAAGGAAGTGAAAAAAGACTCGGTGACGGATGTGGTGGATTATATCATGAACCATCCGGAAGACACCAAGTTGATGATTTCGTGTGCGCTCAAAACCAAAGATGGACGCTCGTTTGAGCAAGAGCTACAGGTGCTGAAAAGCAAAGGCTATACGCGCCTGATGAGTGGCGAGGAGGTGCTATTCATAGATGACATCCTCGAATCGAACAAAAAGGTGAAAGATGCTGAAATGCTCATTGACCGCACGGTGGTGAAAAACGACGAAGAAACGCAATTCCGCTTGAGTGATTCGGTGCAGACAGCCTTTTTTGAAGGAGAAGGAAAGTGCACGGTTCGCATGATCGGTGGCGAGACGCGTACGTTCTCCGATCTCTTTGAGGCAGACGGTATGCGGTTCGAGGAGCCAAGCATCAATTTTTTCACCTTCAACAATCCCTATGGCGCCTGTCGACGATGCGAGGGGTTCGGACGTGTGCTAGGTATTGACCCGGACATGGTGATTCCTGATCGCAACATGTCAGTATATGAAGGTGCCATCGTGCCATGGCGCACCGACACCATGTACGAGTGGGTGCAACCGCTGCTCAAGCATGCCATGGATTGGGATTTCCCCATTCACCGCTCCATCTCCGAACTGAGTGAGAAGGAATACGACCTACTTTGGGAGGGCAAAGCGTCGTTCAAAGGTCTTAATGCCTATTTTAAGCACCTTGAATCCAAGTCGCATAAGATTCAATACCGTGTAATGCTTTCGCGTTATCGTGGAAAAACCACTTGTCCCGATTGTAAAGGAACGAAGCTGCGCAAAGACGCCTCGTATGTGAAAGTGGGAGAAAAATCCATCACTGACTTGGTGCTCATGCCCGTGGATCGTTTGTCCAATTTCATGCAGCAATTGCACCTCAATCATTACGAAGAAAAAGTGGCAGGACGCATTCTCAAAGAAATTCAGAATCGCTTGGGCTATTTGGAGCAAGTTGGACTTGGCTATCTCACACTCAACCGCCTTACGAGCACGCTTTCAGGCGGGGAATTTCAGCGCATCAAATTGGCCACTTCATTGGGCAGTGCGCTTGTGGGCTCAATGTACATTTTGGACGAACCGAGTATTGGATTGCATCCACGTGATACTGATCGACTGATAGAAGTGCTCAAGACCTTGCGCAATCTGGGCAACACGGTGATTGTAGTGGAGCACGAGGAAAAAGTGATGGAAGCAGCCGATCAGATCATTGATATTGGACCGGATGCAGGTATCCACGGCGGTGAGTTGGTGTTCCAAGGCACGCGAGCGGAAATGAATGGTGAAACCCGTTCGTACACTGCTCGGTATTTGCTTGGATTGGAATCGATTCCCACGCCTACCCGGCGCAGGGGATTCAACCAAAAAATAATCATCAAAGGTGCACGCGAGCACAATTTGAAAAACCTGACCGTGGAAATCCCTCTAGGCGTGATGACCGTGGTGACGGGCGTGAGCGGTTCGGGTAAATCCACGTTGATTCGAAAGATATTGTATCCTAGTTTGGGCAAAATGCTCGGCGTGACAGGTGAGGCAACAGGCAAATTTGACGGGCTGGATGGCGACTACAAGAAGGTGACGCAAATTGAGATGGTGGATCAAAATCCCATTGGCAAAAGCTCCCGTTCCAATCCCGTGACGTATGTGAAGGCCTATGACGGCATCCGACAATTGTATGCCGATCAGACGCTTTCGAAAAAGAATGGCTTCAAACCGGCGCATTTCTCTTTCAATGTGGATGGCGGACGCTGCGAAAACTGTGAAGGTGAAGGCACTGTAAAAATCGAAATGCAGTTCATGGCTGACTTGAACCTGACGTGCGAAGTGTGCAAGGGCAAGCGATTCAAAAAGGAAATTCTAGAGGTGACGTATAATGATCTGAACATCTCGGAGGTGCTGGATCTGTCGGTAGAGGAGGCCATTGGCTTTTTTGCTAAACAAAACCCGATCAAGAGCAAACTGCAACCACTGCTGGATGTGGGCCTTGGCTATGTGAAGTTGGGGCAATCGTCCAATACACTCTCCGGAGGTGAAGCACAGCGCGTGAAGCTGGCTTCATTCCTAGGCAAAAACTCTCCGGCCGGAAAAGACGGACACATCTTGTTCATCTTTGACGAACCCACAACTGGTCTTCATTTCCACGACATCAAGAAGCTGCTGGATGCCATGAATGGGCTGATTGATCAAGGCAACTCAGTACTCATCATCGAGCACAATACCGAGATTATCAAAAATGCCGATTGGATAATAGACCTGGGACCCGAAGGAGGTGATGGTGGCGGCACCATCTGCTTCACCGGCACACCGGAGGAAATGGTCAAAATCAAAGGAAACCATACGGCTGATTATTTGAAAGGTAGGGTGTGATAGGTTGCTATCTCATCACATACTGCGCTTAATCTCCGCCAGTACGGCACTTCCACCGGCGGTAAGAATGGTACGTGCCAATGCCTCGCCCACTTCCATCGGATGCAGGCCAATCTGTTCGCTTCGGATTTCTTGGATGCCATCTAGATTCAGAATGCCACCCTGTAAATGAATTTCGTTTCCAACCAATCGAGCATGGGCAAATACGGGAATGGAGCACCCACCATTCATTTTGTGTAAAAATGCACGCTCCGCCAGTATGGCCTTTTCAGCGTCCGGATCATTCACCGCTGCGCGAATTTGCTGCATAATCTCTTCGGGCAATGTTTCGTGCACTTCCACGGCAATACTTCCCTGTCCGGCGGCAGGCGTCAGTTTGTCCATAGGGAATTCATACCGAATCAATTCCGCTTCATTCATCCGAAGTACCCCTGCTTTGGCCAGCAATAGTGCATCGCAAGCGCCTTCCTCCATTTTTCGGATGCGGGTTTGCAAGTTTCCACGAATAGGAGTGGTGCTAAAGTGTGGGTAGTACTTGGCCAATTGTGCCATCCGTCGGGTGCTGGACGTGCCGATGAGGAGTGGTTGAGAAATGTCAAGATTTTTCCGACTCACAAGCACGTCATTCACTTCTTCGCGCGGACCGAATGCGATGATTTCAAATCCGGCGGGCAATTCAGACGCCAGGTCTTTGGCGCTGTGTACGGCCAACTCCACTTCATTGATCTCCAACAACGCCTCTAACTCTTCAGTAAATACACCCTTGCTACCAATCTTCGCGATGGTGGTATCTAATTTCTTATCACCGATTGTTTCCAGCGTCACCAATTCGCAGGGTTGTCCGGCGGCCTCCAATCGGGCTTTTACCCAATTGGCTTGCCATAGTGCGAG
Source organism: uncultured Roseivirgaceae bacterium (assembly GCA_964589185.1). Classification (GTDB taxonomy): domain Bacteria; phylum Bacteroidota; class Bacteroidia; order Cytophagales; family Cyclobacteriaceae; genus JAAEPI01. Next base: position 3,914 of record CAZPST010000035.1, read on the forward strand.
TGCGCTTTTGCGGGTGGCGATGCGAAGTGCTTTCATCGGACAAGTAAGCGGGAGAATGTATTCGACAAATGGAAATGCGTCATCTTCGGATTGGCGTTGCGCTCGAGGTTCACCAATGCATCGTTGAGTTCTTGATACAATATCTGTTTGTTTTCCAATGAAAGAAAATTGTTGAATTTGCGCATAAACTCCGCCTCCTGACCTTCGCGGTTATTGAGTGCAGCTTCGCCTGACACAAGTGCCTCTCGCAATATGTCCATAGCAAATTGAAGCGCTGATCGCTGTGCCAATTTACCCGACTGTGAAAAACTCTCTGAACGCAAAATGAGCGCACCGAATTGATTGTTTAGGCATTCGCGCATCCATAATTGAAAGTCCTGATAGGCCAAATTATCGCCATCAAGACCCACATGCAGTGCCTCTCCGATGCTGCCGTGTGACAAACGCGCCAACGTCATGGCTTTGGCCGGATCGGTTCCCTTTGCTGCCAAAAAAGCAGCAACTTCATCGTCCGTGAAGGGCGGCACACTGAAGAGCAACGTCCGCGATACGATGGTCGTGAGTAGCGAATGATAGGCATGCGTGACCATCAGGTAAATGGTATTGGCGGGTGGCTCCTCCAGCACCTTCAAGATGGCATTGGCAGCTGCCGGATGAAAGAATTCGGGCAACCATACCAAAACGATTTTGGCACCACCTTCCACCGATTTCATGCTCACGGTGCGGATTAGGCGCTTGCTGTCTTCTTTGTTGATCAAAATGCCCTTGCTTTCGAATCCGGCTTCTTGGGTGAAATCGTCCACCAGTCCAAAAGGCTGCTCCATGATGAACTTGCGAAACGACTGCATAAACTCGGGCAACTTCTTGTCAAACTCCGAATCTTTGACGGTGATTTTGGGGAAGAATAAATGAAAATCGGGGTGCACTCCCTTGTGGATACGCGTGCAATTGGCACACGTGCCACAGCTGTCTTCTTCTGACCTATTGGAACAAAAAACGTAAGACGCATAGGCCAACGCAATAGGCAATGCCGCACCACCTTCTACGCCCGCAAAGAGCTGAGCGTGCGCCATCTTGTTGCGCTGCACTGACTGGATCAGGGCCGATTTTATGTCTAATTGTCCGGGGATATCTTGAAATTTCATTCGCTGCGTCCGTTACTTTTTCTCCCACGCCCGTTGGTCGGCTGTGAGCTCAAAGATATGTTGCAAGATGGCCTTGTCGGCGGCAGTTAAAGTCTTATTTCTTCGTTGGAAAACCAATTCGGCGGTCTCAAAAGCCTGACGTGTTTGGTACGTCACAAACCCTCCGGCTCCTCCCCACGCAAATGAGGGAATGATGTTGCGCGGAAATCCATCCCCAAAAATATTAGCTGATACGCCCACCGTAGTGCCTGTATTGAACATCGTATTGATGCCGCACTTGCTGTGATCACCCATGATGAGTCCGCAAAACTGCAAGCCCGTATCTTTGAATCTGCCGGTTTCAAAATCCCACATTTTCACGTTGGCATAGTTATTCTTCAGGTTCGAATTGTTGGTGTCAGCACCCAAGTTGCACCATTCGCCAACTACTGAATTGCCCAAAAATCCATCGTGCGCCTTGTTAGAATGAGCGTAGAGGATAGAGTTGGAAATTTCACCACCCACCTTGCACTGTGGCCCTACGGTGATATCTCCTCTCATCTTAGCACCTATGTTCACCACCGCATTTTCACCTAGCGCAAACGCTCCGCGGATCACTGCACCTTCTTGCACTTCGCTGTTTTTGCCCAAATAGATAGCTCCCGTTTCGGCGTTGAGCACGGCGGCTTTCACCTTGGCTCCTTCTTCTAGAAAAATACGCTCGCCATAGGTCTTGGTATGCGGGTCTTGGATGAGCGCACTTGTTCGGCCTTTGGTTATCAGATCAAAGTCTGACTCGATTTCTTGTTTGTTGTATTTGAACAAATCCCACGGATAGTGCACCATCGAAACGGTTCCATCGAAAGGAATGTGTGTCTTGCCTTCTCCTCTGAAAGCGAGTTTCACGTCTCCGTAAACTAGTGCTTCGTTGCTTTTGAGTGTTCGCACGGCCATCACCAAGGCATCTGTAGGGAGCAATCCTGCATGAATGTGCAGTGCATCTGCCGGATGCGTATTCGCAAAAAGTGTGGACAGATATGCTTCTGAGCCGAAGGAGACGTGTGCTGCCGCCAGACGGATGTTCCATTTTTCGGCTAATGTGAGAATGCCGCAGCACAGATCCGCCACAGGACGAGTGTAGGTCAGTGGCAGCATTCTTTGCCAAGCGCCGGGGGGTTCAAAGAAGTGGAGGTGAGGAATCACAAGCTATTCTTTTTAATTTTCCCAGAACTCATTATTTCAAAATAGTACGGCGTGTTGAGGGTCAGGATTTTGGTTCTGGCTTCTAACCAACATTTCATGTAAACACTAACCAAATCCCAATAAGTCGTTTTTTTAGGTTGTTTGAAATAAAAAAAACCAATCGGATATTTCCTCATCGCCTCTGTCACCTGCTTCGCTTTGATAAAATCATCATCTTGTGAAAACAAAACTCCTTTTCGTTCATGTACCAACCGGACAATTTCTTCATCGATTTCACCTTCCCCAAATTCTGCTTTGGTATGGAGTACTGTGATCTCACCTTTGTTCTCCTCAAGTGCATTTATTGCTTTGGCAATATATAGGGAAGTGTTTTCGTCAAAGTAGACAAGCATACGTGAAAGTTAAGCAGCAAAATCGATTGCGTCTAATACTTTCCGTTCATCAATCTCAAAAAGTGATGCAATGAATTTTGGATCTTCACCACCATCATAAAGACTATGAATAGTTGAAATTTTAATATTTGTACCGTCAATTATTGGCGAACCATACTGATTTTGCGGATTAATTACCACAGAGTTGTCTCGACCTCTTGGATAATATTTGGAAGCAAAATCCTCACTAAAATCAATGTTTTCAGAGAAATGCAAGATGATATCAGCCAGTGCATATTGTCTTCTATTGTCCAGCGATATGATGTCACCATCTATTTCGTGCAACAAATCTTGGCCAGAGCACAGGAATTTTTTCAAAGCGAACGGATATGGTGTCTGGTGGAAGTTGGAGAGAATTTGATGAGCTTCAATTATTTTGTTCGTTGGGACACCCTTTTCTTTTAGATGATAGAAAACATAAGTTTCGATCAGAGTTAGGAAGTTGACCGCAAGAACATCACCCGAATCATAAAAATATCCATCACGATTCAATTTTTTGAATTCACCACCTACATATCTGTTAAACCAATAGCGAATCTTGGCCTTTGGTATACGAAGTATCTCAGAAGCATCTGAAATAGTGTAAATGCCCATGCCGAATGCGGGTTTCATTGTCTTGGTTCGGTTAAAAGTTGTATGCTCAATCAAAAATACTACTTAAAACCAGTAAGCCAAAATCACAAGTTTGATATAGCAAGCTGGATTCGTTCTCGTGAAAATAAAAAAGTCTTCGAGGATTCCCGAAGACTTCAATGTGGTGTTGTTAAAGAAGATTACTTCTTGTATTTCTTGTTGAATTTTTCCACGCGACCAGCCGTATCCACAAAGATTTTCTTTCCTGTGTAGAATGGGTGAGAGGCAGAGCTTACTTCAATTTTGATGACCGGATATTCTTTCCCGTCTTCCCATTTGATGGTCTCGTCGGAGGTCATCGTAGATTTTGTAATGAATTTGAAGTCGCTAGTCGTATCGAAAAACACAACTTCTCTATATTCCGGATGTATTCCTTGTTTCATGGCTGTAACTATAATTTCCTCAAAAAGGGACGCAAATATAGATATAATTTTATGTAAATCAAGTCCTTGCTCTACATTTGATTAAGTGAAAAAGACACTCCTATTACTCCTTACGCTTTCGGCTTGCTCCGTTTTTGGGCAGAGTGCGGACTATCCCGTGAATCACCCGGCGTATTACCTGCTGGATTATTCGGCTGCCACGGGCGAAACCCCATTTTTCACCAAAATCAAGCCCTATTCGCGCCAGAAGGGTATTCAGTTACTAAAGTCAAATGGACAGGAAGGATTCAACACCACGTATCTCTATCAAGATTCGCGTGAGTGGTCGGGTGATTCCACACGCAGTGCAAAACCGCTCGGACGCTTTTTTCAATACCCTGCCGACCTATATGCAGCAGAGGAAAAGGGATTCGATTTGCATGTAAATCCGGTGCTGCACTTCCGTGTAGGACGTGATTCGGAATCAGACGGGATGCTTTTTGAAAATAATCGCGGTATGGAGCTGCGGGCACGTATAGATGAGAAGATTGCCATCTACACCATGCTTTCAGAAAATCAAACCTTGTTTCCTGCCTACATCAATGCCTATCGCGATAGCATTGGTGCCATTCCGCAAGAAGGGTTCTGGAAATTGTATGGCGATGCAGGATCTGACTTTTTCAGAGCAGAAGGCTATGTAGATGTGGGGGTCACCGATCACGTGTCGTTGCAGTTGGGTTACGGTCGCCATTTTATTGGCGATGGCCAACGTTCATTGATTTTATCGGATGTTGGCAATCGCTACCCCTACATCCGCATCGAGACGGAAGTATGGCGCGTGAAGTACACCAATATTTTTGCGCAGTTGGTTGGACAGGCAGAGTTTGGTGCCACCGGCAACTTGGGCAGTACCGAATTCCCTCAGAAATACATGACCATGCACCATCTGGACATTCACGTGCGAGACAATCTGAATATTGGTTTATTCGAGACGGTGATCTTTGGCGAGCCGGATTCGCTCGGAGGCGGGGTGAAGCTGCAATACCTCAATCCGATCATTTTTTACCGCGCCCTAGAGCAGCAAGACGGAAGCCCCGACAATGTGCTACTGGGTATGGATTTCAATTGGCACATTATGAACCGTATGACGCTGTATGGCCAACTGGTGATTGACGAAATGGTCATGAGCGAACTCTTCTCCGGTAGTGGCTGGTGGGGAAACAAACAAGGTATTCAACTAGGTGGCAAGTACTTCGATGCATTCGGTGTGGACAGACTGATGCTGCAAGGTGAGTTTAACACGGCTCGACCATATACCTACACCCATCAAAATTTCTATACCAACTACGCCCATTATAATATGCCGCTAGCACACCCACTTGGGGCAAATTTCCGAGAGGTCATTGGCAAAATTGATTTTCAGCCATTGGACAAATGGCGCGTGCAGCTGGTGGGTGTAGCAGCACAATTTGGCGATGATGTGAATGGTGAAAACTTCGGAAGGGATATCCTGAGACCCTATACAGATCGGGACAAAAACGGCAATGGTCAGGGGGACGATAACTATGGCAATACGTGGCTGCAAGGCCAACGAGGCACACTTACTATGGCCAATGCACGGCTCACCTATCACTGGAAGCCGAACATTATGCTGGATGGAGATATCGTATTGCGCCGCGAAACCGGACAAAGGGCGTCACAATCTACTATTTTTGGCCTGTCGTTGCGGTGGAATTTCCCCGAACGCTTCTATCTCTTTTAAATGAAGACCTACTTCCGTATCCTCGCCTATGCCCGCCCGTTCGGGTGGTTTGCACCGCAATATCTCTTGTACACGGCACTCTATGTGGTATTTGGCGTGCTCAACCTCGTCATGGTCATACCCATTCTGGAGATTATCCTCAACAATGTGGAAGTCACGACCAGAACCCTGCCCGACTTTGAGATGAACATCACCTACTTCAAGGAGCTTTTCAAATACTATTTTGAAAATGAAATAGCCACCTCGGGTAAGTCGAGTGCCATTTTGCTTGTCATCAGCATTTTGATGAGTTCGGTCTTGCTTTCCAATTTCTTCGGGTATTTGTCTAACCTCATTTTGGCTAAACTGCGGGTCAATCTGATCACCAACCTGCGCACTCATTTTTACGATAGCATGTCGAACCTGGACTTGGGCTATTTCTCCGACAAAAACCGAGGTGACCTGATGGCACGTGGCACTACTGACATGGTGCAAGTGGAAAGCTCAGTGATCAACACGCTCAAAGTCCTGATCAAAGATCCACTCATGATCATTGGCTTGTTTATAGCCCTGTTCACCATTTCCCCTATCCTTACGTTTTACTCACTTACCGTACTGCCATTTGCCGGCGTGCTCATTTCCTATTTGGGCAGACGATTGAAAAAACGCGCCACTCGCTCACAAGAGTCTGAAGGGAGAATCAACACCGTGCTAGACGAAACACTGCTGGGCATGCGGGTGATCAAGGCATTTGTGGCAGAAAAGCATATGCACGGCAAATTTGTGAATGAAGTGAAGCGGTACGGCAATCAGTTGTTTGGATTGGCCAAAAAACAGAACCTTGTACAGCCGTCGAGTGAGGTGATTGGTATCGCAGCGGCATGTGTAGTGATATACATTGGCAGTCACCAGATATTCAGTGGTGCATTAGAGCCTCAGGTGTTCCTTGGCTTCTTGCTCATGTTCACCCAATTGCTGCCCCCGGCCAAAGCTTTTGCAAACTCATTTTCCAATGTGCAGCGCGGCATTGCTGCCGGTGAACGTGTGTTTGAAATCATTGATTCTAAATACGACATACGCGAGCCGCAAAATCCGGTCTTTTCAGCTGCTATCCAAAAGGAGCTTCGCTTTGAGCACGTATCGTTTGCTTATGCAGATTGGCAGGTGTTGAAAGACATTGATTTCACGTTACCCAAAGGAAAAATTGTGGCACTAGTAGGCCCATCAGGTGGAGGCAAATCCACAATCGCTGATCTCATTCCGCGTTTTTATGACCCTAACGAGGGGCGCTTGGTACTGGATGGTGTAGACGTGAAAGACTATTCCGTATCCTCTGTGCGTGGTATGATTGGGGTGGTTACTCAGGAGTCTATCCTCTTCAATGATACCATCCGAAATAATATCACCTTCGGCAAAGAGGTCACCGACCAAGAAGTGATGGAGGCTGCCAAAACAGCCAACGCCCACGAGTTCATCGTGAAACTGGAACACGGATACGACACAAGTATTGGTGACAGAGGTACCAAACTCAGTGGCGGCCAACGCCAACGCATCAGCATAGCCCGAGCGCTCTTGCGCAATCCGCCCATTCTCATCCTCGATGAGGCTACATCGGCCCTTGATTCCGAATCGGAAAAACTGGTGCAGGAAGCCATTTTTAACCTCATGCAAAACCGCACCACGCTCGTCATCGCCCACCGCCTGAGCACTATTCAGCATGCCGACGAAATACTGGTGATCCAAGACGGGGAGATCATCCAGCGGGGCAATCATGACTCCCTCATGCAGGAGGGGGGCCTTTATAAAAAGCTCACAAAAATGCAATCCTTCTGATTTTACCGTAACTTGGTTCTTTGCCAATCTACATCATGAAGAAGTTCAAGAAGATTTTCTATCCCATCTATCTCATCGCCACATTGGCCGTAGGCTATCTGGCGCTCACCGGATTAGCCGATCCTACTGCTAAGGCGGAGTGGTTCGCTGCTAATTTTGCCCCCGCACGTCAAGCTACGTGGCTTTTGTTGGTGCTTTTCATGCTGGTGGCCTTGATGCTGGCGGAGATTGTGATTGAAAATATCCAGATCCGCCGATTGAAAAATCAGGTGAGCGATCACGAAGAAGCGATTTTGCGCCTCAAAGCCAAGTTATTTGATCAAGGCGAGGACGAACCCTCTGACGAAGAAGACGAATACAAGCAATGAAAGAATTAATCCTGCAAGAGTTCACCGAAGCACAGCACACACTTGCAACTTTTCTGACCGATCCCGCCAACATCGCACATATAGAAGCCGCCGCACAGGTGATGGCAGATGCTATACTGGCCGGTCACAAAATCCTTTCCTGCGGCAATGGCGGCTCGCACTGTGACGCCATGCACTTTGCCGAAGAGCTCACCGGCCGCTACCGGGACCACCGCCGCGCCCTACCGGCTATTGCCATTTCCGATCCGTCACACCTCTCGTGCGTGTCCAACGATTTCGGGTTTGAGTATGTATTCTCGCGCTATGTAGAGGGCGTAGGGCAATCAGGAGATGTACTACTCGGCCTCAGCACCAGCGGCAATTCGAAAAACGTGATCAACGCCTTTGAAGCCGCCCGCGCCAAGGGCATGAAAACCATCGCCCTCACCGGCAAAGACGGGGGCAAGCTCGGCCCATTAGCCGACGTAGAAATCCGTGTGCCCCACTTCGGCTATGCCGACCGCATCCAAGAGATCCACATCAAAGTGATTCACATCTTTATGCTGCTCATCGAGAAGAAAGTCTAGTGCTATGGAGAAGTAAAAGCCGAGCCATCAAGTCTAACAATTGCTGCTAGTGAACCACCACGCGTCTCACCATTTGCCCCACATTTGTTTCCAAACGGAGCAAATACATGCCACCGGGTAAATCACTTGTTATTACGCGTTGCTGGTTTGCTGCTATGTATTTCACTGTTTTACCGGTCAAGTCAGTCAATTGACCAGCTGACCAATTCACAATTCCCCCTCCATCTATAGAGAATTCGGATTTGGCAGGATTGGGATAAATAGTAAGTGATGCTTGGTCTGTTAGTCCCAATACGTTATCAAATTCAGCATTGAGGCTCCAATTGAAGGAAGAGAATGACCATTCGTCTCCCCAATAGATTAGTAGTTCTTGCGCCTCAAGTAAGCCTGTCAGCACGATTCTACTTTGCCTCTCGCCCGGAAAATTAATGTCATCATTTTCTCCAAGCAATTCTCCCTTGCAGCCATCATATACATATAGATAGGTGTCACGAGTTGATCCGGCTGAACTAATTGTTACGCTACCGTTTGCCGGCATAGTATATGTGAACCATTGTGGAACTTTGCTCGAGGTATTCGATCCTACCATGGCCTGCTTCGGAGTTTCGCATACATCTCCGGCTGTGGGCACAAAGGCATCCAATGTCCATTGAAATGCAGCTGATGACCAAGTAGGGGCCCAATTGATCAGTACTGTTTCGCCTTCGAGCAATCCACCAAACGCCACCCTACTTAGGTAATTTTCATCGTCAATATTGATATCATCATTGGATGCTAACAATTCTCCATCACAGGCATCATATACATACACATCTGTGTCTTCATCTGTCGGAGATATGGATTGAATGCGGAGTGCTCCATCATGCGGCATGGTGAATGTGTACCATCGCGGAGCATATATTGCGCTATTTGTGCCCTCTACAGCTTGAAGAGCCGTCAGACAGTCATCACCGGCTACTAAATCTTCAATAGCCAGATTCCAATTGAATCCCGTGCCGTTTGCCATTTCCCAAACAATGAAGACTTCTTCTCCCGCGGTGAGGCCTAGAGCCGTTGCATTGTCGAGCCCAAAAAAGTTAATCTCCAGATTGTTGCAATCCGGCGTAGTGATATACACGTATTCATTTGCTGAGCTGGTAATCACCAGTTTCTTATCTGCTTCAGGCATGGTAAAACGTGTCCAGAATAATTCAAACCCCAGATTATCTACGGTGTTAGTTCCAATCACCGCATCTTTTGGGTTTTCGCATTCATCTCCTCCATCAAACACTTGGGTAGTCAATGTCCAATCAAACGATCCAGCGGCTGCATTTTCCCAAAGAATATAGATTTCATCATTCAGCTCAAGGATTAATTGGATCTCCGTCTGGTCACCTACGGCCTCATTGTCCGATAGCAGTTCGCCACCACAGGCATCATAGATTTTTGCCTGAGTGGCCACTGTAGTTTGTCCCGAACTGGAAATCGTTACGGCTCCAAGCTCTTCGGTCATGGTGTACGTAAACCAATAAGGAGTAGTGGGCGTGTTGTTTGTTCCTTCCTGCGCTACTACTGCCGTGGCGCATGCTTCTCCGGCTGCTAAGTCATTCACGGTCAGACTCCAAGAAAAATCACCTCCTTGCGGTTCCAGTGCAATGAAAATGGTTTCTCCTTGCGATATATTTAGCAGATCCACTTGTCCTGTGCTTTGTGTCTCAAATGTCAGTTGTTCACATGCATTGGAGTACACCGCATATCTTCTATCCTCTGCATTGATTGTAATCTTTGCATTTGCGCTCGGCTGTGTGAAGGTGTACCAATAGGTGCCTAAATTGGTCAATAGCAATAGGTTTTCCCCTTCTTGCGCCGTTTGTGCCAAACTGCATGCAGCCCCGGTTACTTGTGCCGCTGTGCTGAGTGTCCAGTCGAAGGCATCTTGCGAATAGCGTCCGCTCCAGAAAATCTGAATCGACTCGGCAGCCGCTAATGCTACGGAAAATTCCGATTGCTCTGTGCCGTAGGAGTCATCGATACTTACCATGGGCGCATCGCCACATTCATCGTACACAGATAGATACGTGTTCACTTCTGCGTTCATAGATGATAGAGTGACCACCTCAGCAGATGCAGCTGTGTAGGTAAACCACTTCGGTGGTGTTGCTGTATTCGTCCCGATAACAGCCGTGGTGGCTTCATTGCAGGGAGGCAAAGCTAAATTTGCCCGTCTTGGACTCACTGCTAGCACCGTGCGCATGCGCGCTTTTTGATCGTTGGTGAAGATGTTCATACACGCGTCATCCGTGTAGTCCATGTAGTTTTCGATCATATCAACCAAGTCATCATTGGTGCACGAATCTGCGCCGGTAGGACACTCATAATTTTCTTGCCCCGCTCGTGGCGTATCGTCACAATAGTCATCCACCGCACATCCACCATCACCCCAAATGTGGCGCAAGCCCAGCCAGTGACCCACTTCATGCGTGGTAGTGCGCCCCCCGTCAAATGGAGATTCGGCAGTGCCTGTGGTGCCAAAAAATTGGTGTCCGATGATTACTCCGTCGGTATTAGCCGGGCCTTCATCATCTTCAAATCCACCCAAGCCTGACATAGAAGGAAACTGCGCATAGCCCAGTACACCGTCCAGATCACCGCCAAAATTGACCACCCACATATTGAAATACTGCTCCGGATTCCATGACGTAGTGGGCTTGAGCGTATTTTCCACACCATTTTCATCCCAGAATGTTCGGCTTCCATTGTAGCGATGAATACCTGCCTCAGTAAGTGGATTACCAAACTGATCGGTAGTGGC
>CAZPST010000036.1:0-1930 GCA_964589185.1 uncultured Roseivirgaceae bacterium
GTGTTGGTGCATTGTAAAGCCGGAATGGGTCGAACGGGTGTTTTATTATCATGCTTTCTTATTACCCAAGGGGTTGGAGGGCAAGAGTCGATTGATAGAATACGTAAAATTATGCCAGGATACATTCAAAATGACATTCAAGAAAGATATGTCCGACGTTTTGAGCTGGTCTGGAATTAGGTGCACTATTATTCTTCATAGAGCTACTAACGCATGAAGCTGATCTACAATACCAATGAATTTTATATGCTCTCTGAAGAGACCGTCTTGGATACATTATTGCGATATGGATATGTAGTTCGTTTTTCGTGTAGACGTGGAGCTTGTAAGACATGTAAGGCCAAGTTGATCTCTGGAATTGTGGCTACTGGACACCATCGAGATTTGCCAAAAGATGTTGTGTTACCATGCATTGCTAGAGCAAAAACGCCGCTTACGTTGCAATCCCTTACTACGCTTATCGAGCAATCTGATTTGATGATTCATAATCCCTTTCAATTTCGTCAAGAAACAAGTACTGAGCATCCAACACCTGATCCGGCTATTTGGGAGGATTTAGGAAACGGTGAAATTGTACTTCAAGTGTTGACAGATTTTTATACGACTGTGTACGCGGACAGTCGACTATCTCCTTTTTTCAAATCAGTTACGATTGATCGAGCGATTGGTAAGCAGTATAATTTTCTTGAAGAAATTTTTACTGGTAAAAAGGTATATTTCGGTTCGTATCCACGGTCAGCACATCACTGGATGGTGATAGACGATGACTTGTTTGATTACCGAGAACAATTGATGGAACGTAGTATGATAAAATTTGGAGTGTCAGATCGCATACGTAAACTTTGGCTTGCTATCCATGAGCATTATAGAAATATGATTGTGAAAGATAAACCTTGGGCCAAGATTATCGGTAATCAACTAGTCCCATTTGGTGGATTTGGTACAATGCTAGCAGATATGGATATGCTTTGCGACGGATGTGGGGGTGTAATTATAGAGGGTACACGTATGCGTTATCATCAGCAAGAAGGATTGGTGTATTGTTCTCATTGTACTAAGAATATTTAAAATTACCTCTATCCATTATTTAAGTTTGATATGAAGGTAGAGAGAAGAGAATACACATCCTCCCTTCCCAAATCATTGTGTGGCTCGTGAAATACGCCTGCCAGCGGATGCCAGATCACGCCTGGATTTTTCTCCGCAAATTGCTTTGATGCCTGAAAACTTACCAATTGATCTGCATCTCCATGATATATGAGGCAGGGTATTCGTATCGGTTTTTCATTTTTTAAAAGCGCTTTTCCGGCTTTAGTTACGTCAAGGTACATGCGCACAGATATTTGATCATGCACAAGCGGATCATTGACATACGTATCCACTTCCGCCTGATCGCGACTGATGGTCTGCGGATCTAGTTCATTACTTTGCGTGAGCGATGGTAGCAGGGATCCCACTAGATTAGCTAGCGTCACTTTCCAGGCAGGGGGCTGAAAAGCCACATCGAAAAAGGGTGACGAGAGGATAGCTCCCGATAGCTCTTTGGTACTGTCATGTTTGATGTAATGCGCCACTTGATTGCCACCGAAACTGTGCCCCATCAACACAAGTTTGGCATCTGTATTCAATGCGCGTACAAATTTTAGGAATTCCTCAATGTCTTCTTGAAGGCGAGTGTATAGGGCATGTCCACGCTTACCATCAGACAATCCGTGCCCACGCACATCTAGCGCATATACCGAAATTCCTACTTTGTTTAGTTCGGCAGCCATTTGGGCATATCTTCCGCCATGTTCACCCAAGCCATGCACTATACAAAGCACGTGTGTTGCGCCGGACATTTCCCATAGATGGACACACAGCTTCTTACCATCTCGTGAAAGTATAAACTCTTTTTCTTCGCTCATTATCATTTGGGTTCTTAAATTGG
>CAZPST010000036.1:1940-14446 GCA_964589185.1 uncultured Roseivirgaceae bacterium
ATTTAACCCAAAGCTAGTATGAACAAAAGGCCGAACCCAATAATCCATTCTTTTCCGGTTCAGCTCATTTTCACCCATATTCGTCGCAATGCGGCGCTGTTGGCTGTTTGGCTCGTGTTATTGGCTGCATTTTCGGGTCTTACCGGCAAGGTATACGGCATACATTACCTTTTTCTCGATCCCGAATACCTAGGTGCTGTCAATTTTTGGAGCTATTTCATTGTAGGTATCACGTTTGGCCAAATCGTCATCGCATTTCATGTGGCTAGCTATATTTTGGATAGCCATAGGTATACATTTTTGGCACTTATAGATCGGCCATTCGCCAAGTTTGCACTGAATAATAGTGTCATACCACTGATTATTTTCTTGGTCTACTTTGCCTTGATCGTTCGGTTTCAAATCATGTACGAACTCAAGGATATCTGGACCATATTGATTGATTCCATGGGGCTGGTGAGTGGCGCGATCAGTATCCTTTTTATCTCCTTTTATTATTTCCAATTGACAAATACGAAAATACTGCGGTCAGTTACAGGCAAAGTGGATGAAAGCTTGCGCAAGGCAGGTATCAGCCGTGAGCGTATGATGCGCAAACTCAAAGAAAGTAAACGTCAGCAAGAGCGCTTTATAGTGCACAATTATTTTGATCTGACCTTACAAGTGCAGCGGACCAATAATTTATCGGCCATATATGATAAGCAGTCTGCGCTGAAAGTGTTCGATCAGCACCACATGAATTCCGTCCTCATCGGACTCACACTTATTATCGTTTTGGTCATTTTAGGTGGATTTATCGAAAATCCTATTCTGCAAATTCCGGCTGCTGCCAGTACCATGCTCATGATGACCGTGGTAGTGATTTTGGTAGGAGCCGTCACGTATTGGTTTAGAGGATGGGGTTTCCCATTTGTGATGTTATTGGTTTTGTTGGTCAATATGGGTATGAAGTCGGAGAAGTTGAAAGGAAGCCATCCGGCCAAAGGGCTAAAGTATGATGGAGAAAAAGCCACCTATACCTTGGCTAACATGCGCTCACTAAATACAACCGATACATACCAGCAAGATGTGCATGATGTGATGCATGCGCTTGAAAATTGGAAGAAGCGCCAAAAGCAGCGCAAGCCCAAAATGATTGTGATTTGCACGAGTGGGGGAGGTCAGCGAGCGGCGTTGTGGACAATGAACGTGATGCAAAAGGCAGACAGTGTGCTGAATGGTGAGTTTATGAAGAAAAATGCCCTAATTACGGGTGCATCGGGCGGTATGATCGGGGCGGCCTATTATCGCGAATTGTACCTTCAGTCGCTATCAGCACCAATTACCCGCACCGATCCTGCGTATTTGGAAAAAATAGCCAAGGACAATCTCAATCCGGTCGTGTTTAGTTTGCTTGTAAATGATGCCTTTATGTCTTTTCGAAAATATGAATATGCCGGAAAGTATTACACTAAGGATAGGGGATATGCTTTTGAGCGAAATCTGAACAAAAATATTGATCAAGTATTGGATAAGCGATTGGAAGATTATCGAGTACCTGAAGAGGATGGATTGATTCCTACCATGCTTCTCTCACCCACTATAGCCAATGATGGACGAAAGCTCTACATCACGTCACGGCCGTTTTCATTTATGAACGTGGAAGAAACAGTGAATGAAGAAAGCAAAATCAGAGGGGTGGATTACTTGCGCATGTTTGCCGATCAAGATGCGCAAGAGCTGAGCTTTATGTCAGCGCTCCGAATGTCTGCCTCATTTCCTTATATCACACCGACTATTTCATTGCCATCTGAGCCACGTATGGAAATCATGGATGCAGGTATTGCTGATAATTTTGGCGTGAGCGATGCGTTGCGGTTTCTATATGTTTTCCGTGAATGGATCAAACGAAACACATCAGGGGTGGTGATGGTAATCATACGTGACACTCAGCCCAACGAAGAAATCCGTCCACGCGAAATTCCATCACTATTTGGCCGACTGACCTACCCCATATCGAGTGTGTATAATAATTTGGGAAATATTCAGGACCGAAACAATGATGTAGGTCTTGAGCAAGCAAAGAGCTGGCTTGATGGCAGACTTGAAACAGTAGAATTTATTTATGACACTTATGGGAGTACCACTGAAGAGGAGCGAGCATCGCTAAGTTGGCACTTGACCACCCGAGAAAAGGAATCTATAATAAGAAATATTACTACTGAGACCAATAAAAAAGCCCTCAGAAATCTGAGGGCTTTGGCCCATAGTGAGTGAGCACCGTTCTCAAAGCTGGCCGAATAGTCGGCTATAATTCGTGCGGGGTTTTCCAATTACTGTGCCAAGTTTTTATGTCGAGGACTTTATCTCTTTTGGTATTCAAAGTTGGCGTTGCAGAATGGGGACTACAATACCGTAGATTGGGTATTTTTCACCTAAAACTGCCAAGAATGAAACGATGAAAGAATACATCAAATCCACTTTTTCTTTCTGAAATAGTAGAGCATGGTCAGCGCCGTAGCGATCATCACTCCCCAAAAAACGGGATACGCGTATTTGTACTGCAATTCGGGAAAATGCTCGAAATTGGTACCGTACACGCCAGCTATGAATGTGAGCGGAATAAAGACCACTGAAAAAATGGTGAGAATACGCAGGATATCATTCAATCGGTTCGATATGCGTGTCTGGTAGAGAAACAATTGGTCGTTGAGCATGATTTGATACGTCTCAATGGCCTCTGTAGAATGCGCCATATGATTCACCAAATTATTTAAGTAGGGCAGGGTGGTGTCGGCGATGACCACCGAATCTGATTTTTCGATCAATACGGCTACTTCGCGTACCGGACGAATGATTTTGCGCAGGTAATTGATCTGCATTTTATATTCATAAATCTCCGAAAGTGGGTCTTGGGCATCCTTCAAAAACCGACTTTCCAGTTTTTCAATGCGCCCGCCAAACATCTCGATGATCAAGATGTAATTGTCAATGATCACGTCCATGATGGCATACGCCAGATAATCCGGCCCATTCATCCGTATGCGCGTATTGGCACGTTTTAATCGTTCGCGTATAGGATTGAAAACGTCTCCTTCTAGTCCTTCTTGAAACGTGAGTAAGAAATTTCGTCCAATCACCACGTTGATATGTTCGGTAAAAATCCGACCTGATTTCGGGTTGTGGGTGAGCATTTTCATGGAGATGAACATGTGATCATCATATTCCTCCATTCGAGGTGATTGAGAAAAATCGTTTAGCCCTTCCACAAGCAAGGGATGTAATCCAAATGCGTCAACGAGTCCATTTAGGCATTCTTCATCATCACCCTCCATGTTCACCCATAGTGTAGAGTCTGGTGAAAGGAGCGCGGGGAGTTCTTTGGGGCGCAGGTATTGAAATTGATCAATGTGCTCAGCGGAGTAGCGAAATACTTCTAACTCGTGATATGAATTCAAGGCCGTGAAAGGTTAGGTGAGTGTGGTAAAAAAATCCGATCAGACCCGCGTATCCAACCAGCGGAACGTGCGATTAATGATTTTCAGCGCAATTTTTATCTTCTTCACATTGATCATCTCATGCGACTCGTCATACATCGTCACACCGTCTGCGAATAGAAATACTTGAGGGAATTCATCTGAAACACCGGCTGCTTCCGTAGCTTCTGCCGATACTTCTTTTTGGGTCATCACATCCACCAGATACATGTCCAGCATTTCGGGAGAAATGGACCACTCTTCTTCTAATGCTCTTTTCACCTGCACACTTTCAGGCGATGCGGGTCGATGCTTAAAAATTAACACAGGCTTATGGCGCGAACCTTCGATGATTTGCTCGAATTCGTCCACGTCTTTTATGCTCTTCCACTGCAAGGATGGGTAGCTCATGCTTATAATATCACGTCAAACAATAACTTAAAGCTCTGTGGTTGGAATTAATCGGACTTAAAGCTAACTAATATAGTACCCTAAATCTAAGCGTGCCTTTGATCTTTTTCAAATCTTTTTTCACTTCCGGTTCATAGGCTTTGTCGATATCCGTAATGACATAACCGATTTTTTCGTTCGTTTTGAGGTACTGTCCTACGATATTTATCTTGTGCTGAGCCAAAATTCGGTTGATTTCAGCCAAAATACCGGGTTCATTGCTATGCACGTGAATAAACCGATGTGCATTGGTCAGCTCCGGCAATGACAAGTTCGGAAAGTTTACACTATTGGCTGTTGAGCCCGTATTGATGTAATCCATGATCTTATTCGGGACAAATTCGGCAATGTTTTCCTGCGCCTCTTCTGTGCTGCCGCCAATGTGCGGTGTGAGGATGGTATTTGGCAATCCAATCAATTCGCTTACAAACGGATCGTCATTATTTTTTGGCTCTTCAGGGAATACATCCACACTAGCACCGGCTATTTTTTTGGATTCAATGGCCTCCTTGAGTGCGTGGATATCCACTACATGTCCGCGGCTGAGATTGATGAATACCACACCCGGCTTCATAGCATCAAAGGCTTTTTTTCCAATCAGGTTCTGATTTTCCGCACGTCCGTCTACATGGAGCGATATCACATCTGAAGTAGTCAACAATTGATGTAACGTGGACATACGCTGTGCATTTCCCAGCGCCAATTTTTCCTCAATATCATAGTAGCACACCTTCATACCCAGTGCTTCGGCAAGTACAGATAGCTGTGATCCGATATTTCCATATCCAACTATGCCAAGGGTTTTTCCTCTGATTTCCTTGCTGCCATTGGCCGATTTGTCCCATTTGCTTTTGTGCATTCCGGCAGATTTATCCGGAATGTTGCGCATGAGCATGATCATTTCGGCTATAGCCAGCTCCACCACCGAGCGTGTATTGGAAAAAGGCGCATTAAAGACCACAATGCCTTTATCCAAGCAGGTACTCAGGTCTATTTGGTTGGTGCCGATACAAAATGCCCCGATGGCCATCAGCCGATCGGCATGTGCCAGCACTTTTGCGGTCACGTTGGTTTTGGATCGGATGCAGAGTACAGACACGTCCTTTATGGCCGCTATCAGTTCGTCCTCATTCATGGCCGAGGTGTGGTATTTCACCGTATAGCCTTCATCTTTAAGCTTTTCGAAGGCATTCGTATGAATGTTTTCCAACACCAACACACTGATGCGGTTTTTAGGGTAGGAGAGGGCTCGTTCCATATTGTTGACATAAAGAAATTCATCCAGATTGGGCGTTTCATGATCGGCATGCTCCAGCACCCGCTCACGCCGCACATTTTCAGTAAAGGCATAGAATTTATGCGCTATACCTGCTTTTTTGATTTCATAATCAGTGTATCCATCTCCAAGTACGAAGATTTCACCTGTAAGATTGAGTTGACGGATTTGCTCGGGCTTGCCATTATTAGTCGCCAATAGGTTGGTCTCGTCAAAACCAATGATGCCACCTGTTTCGTCGTATTTAAATGAATTGGCGAAAACTTGACTCGTGCCGATGTTGAAATTTTCTACGATTGGATCTATAAAATCCTTGAAGCCATTGGATACGATCAGGATTTGGGAAGAATATTTTTTCACAAATTCCTTGTTTCGGTTGAATGAATCCGAAACCTGACGGCTAAGCCGGTCTACCAAAATCGGAATGTGCTCCTTCCGTGCTTCTAGCAGTGCGATGCGTCGCTTGAGTGATTCCTGAAATGAAATATCGCCATTCATTCCCAAATCCGTAATTTCTTTGATTTCTTGCAGACGTTCCGCTTTTTCAGGACGGCCATCTAAGGAAATCTCACAAAGTACATCTAGCGCCTCTACCTTCGTGAAGGTGCTATCAAAATCGATAATAAAGTATTGTTGCTTTTGCATAATTTCACCACTCAACCTGTTCGGACGTGCTCATATCGCCATTTTCTAGTAAGCCTGTAATTGTTGTTTTCTTGCTGATTTTTTCGGCATCCACGCTGCGGGGGCAAGCATTCGTCGATCTTGAAAAGAAAATCGACAGTGTGGTGGTTAGTGCCATTCAGCAAAAAGCATTTCCGGGTTGTGTTGTTTATGCTGCGCACAAAGGAAAGCCATTTTTCTCAAAAGCGTATGGCTACCTCACATATGATAGTATCACAGCCACACAAATCAGCACATTATATGATCTGGCCTCCCTCACTAAGGTGACCGCAGCGGGGCTTTGCTTGATGAAATTGTATGAGGATGATAAAATAGAATTGGATGAACCTTGGGGAAGATATGTGCGGGGATTGAATCCGGTGATCGGACAATTGACCTTGCGCGAGCTTATGACCCATCAATCTGGATTGCCGCCCGGTTTGCGGTTTCATCAGCGTATTTTGGGCGAGGAGGTGGCTGCAGGACGAGCGCCTTTTGGCCTGCGAACACGCAATAGATATGGAGCCATGAAGGATATGATCAATGAAATCACAGCACTTGGGGAGAAGAAGTACACATATTCGGATCTGTTTTTTCTTTTGGTGCCTGAATTAGTCCAAAATGTAAGTGGCCAATCATTCGAGTCCTATTTGAATGAGCATTTTTACCAACCCTTAGGAGTTGAGTTGACTTTTCAGGCGGGGCGAATCTACGACTGGGAGATGATTGCGCCTACAGAAATGGACTCGGTATATCATAAGCATCTTATCCATGGTCAGGTGCATGATGAAAGTGCCGCACTCATAGGGGGTGTATCCGGCAATGCAGGTTTATTTGGAAACGTACTTGACATGGCGGCAGTGTGGCAAATGCTTCTAAACAAAGGGGAGTACCAAGGCATTGAGTATTTAAGGCCTGAGACGGTTGCCCTCTTTACACGTACTCATTTCCCAAACTCGGCTAATCACCGCGGGTTAGTATTTGACAAGCCGCCAATCGAATATAATGCGGAGAGAAGTCAAATGGCATCAGAAGTAAGTGCAGATAGCTTTGGACATACTGGCTACACGGGCACCATGGTGTGGGCTGACCCTGCAAGCGACCTCTTGTTTGTCTTTCTATCCAATCGGGTGTATCCCTACAGAAGTCCCAATTTGTTGATGGACTTGCGCGTTCGCCCAATACTTCATCAGTATTTTTTGGTATATTTAAAATGAGCGATTATTTAAAACGATTCTAAATAGTAATCAGGCTCTTCTTCCTCATTTAATTAATCTCTTGATTTTCAATCTTTTACTCCGATATCCAGTAGATTGGCCGAAAATACGCGTTTAGGTGTGGCTTTCGAGTTGTGAAAAACAACAGGCCGATGTTACATTTGTACGCTCTTGATTCAGATTTGAATTTAATGTCGATTAAACCAACCTACATGACCCGACCTTATCGCTGGGTTGCCTTTTGTTTGGCAATTCTTTTTTCGACTCTTGTCGGCGCTCAGACCATCTCTGAAGACGCTGACGCTATAGCTGCCGGAGAGGCGCTATTCACATCCAATTGTAAACAGTGTCATCAAGTACACAAGAAGGTGATCGGGCCTGCGCTTGCAGGTGTTACCGACCGGCTAGAGGTGTCTTGGTTGATTCCGTGGATTAAAAATTCACAGAAAGTAATCGCTAGCGGCGATGAATACGCTGTGAAGCTGTATGATGAATATGGTAAAGCGCAAATGCAATCTTTCAATCTCTCCGACGGGGAGATTATGTCGATTCTAGCTTATGTAAAGGCAGAAACTGTCAATGGGCCTCCGGTAGAGGAGGTGGCTGTGGTGGCTGAAGGTGGTGCTACTACCGGTCAGTCGTCTGATTCAGGTTACTTGACGGCTGTTTTGGTCGTTTTGGTTGTTGTGCTGGTGCTTATCCTTATTGTACTAGGATTGATTGTATCCGTACTTACCAAATACCTTAAAGAGCAGAAGGAACTAGATCCGGCAGATGCTGAGGTAGTCAATCAGCGCATCGACATGATGGCTTTCTTGAAGAGCAATGCGTTCTTAGGCATTGTAGTCTTCTTCTTCACTGCCTTGTTATTGAAAACATTAATTGATGGTGCATTCACCATAGGTGTACAGCAGGGCTATCAGCCTACACAACCTATCAATTTCTCTCATAAGCTCCATGCGGGACAATTCGAGATCGACTGTAATTACTGCCACACAGGCGTTCGTAAGAGTAAGTCGGCTAACATTCCTTCACCCAATATTTGTATGAATTGCCACTCGGCTATCAAGAATGTGGGTGGTCAGCCGGGAGTTTCTGCGGAGATCAGCAAAATATATGCAGCCATCGACTACAACCCTGAGACTGGAGAATACGGTACGAATACCCGTCCTATCGAATGGGTGCGTATTCACAACTTACCTGACTTGGCCTATTTCAACCATGCGCAACACGTGGATGTGGCCGGACTAGAGTGCCAGACGTGTCATGGCCCTATTCAAGAAATGGATGTGGTGTATCAGTACTCTAACCTGACGATGGGCTGGTGTATCAATTGCCACAGAGAGACGGAAGTCAATTCAAAAGATAATGCCTACTACGACAAGCTAGTGAAGCTGCATAAGGAGAAAAGTAAGGAGCCAATGAAGGTAGAGGACATTGGCGGTTTGGAATGTGCAAAGTGCC
The DNA here is from genome assembly GCA_964589185.1 of uncultured Roseivirgaceae bacterium. Classification (GTDB taxonomy): domain Bacteria; phylum Bacteroidota; class Bacteroidia; order Cytophagales; family Cyclobacteriaceae; genus JAAEPI01. The sequence goes on from CAZPST010000036.1 coordinate 10,466, forward strand.
ACTACTAAAATCTAGTACTGACCTATTATGAAAGAAACAAAGCAATACTGGAAAGGGTTAGAACAACTAGCCAACACACCTGAATTCCAGAAAAGAGCTAAGAAGGAATTCTCTGATTACCTTCCTTATAAGGATGGGGTAATGACAGAGGAGCCTACGCGTAGGGATTTTCTAAAGATGATGGGTTTCAGTGTGGCGGCCGTGTCTTTGGCCGCCAGTGAAGCACCTATCAGAAAAGCTATCCCATATGTAAATAAGCCGGTTAATGTAGATCCGGGAGTTCCTAATTATTTCGCATATACGTTCGTTAGCGGCAGTGATGTGACGAGTGTGGTGGTGAAAACGCGTGAAGGTCGACCCATCAAAGTGGATGCAAATGATCTATCTCCATTAGGAGCCGGTACTACACCACAAATAGAAGCTTCTGTTTTGTCATTATATGATGAGCAGCGTCTGAAAGGCCCTATGGCCTCAGGAAAAGATGCATCTTGGGATGATGTGGATCAAAAAATAATGGCCGGTATTTCGGCTAGTAAAAAAGTCGCGTTGGTTTCGCACTCGGTAAGCAGCCCTTCCACACAGGCTGCTATTGACGCTTTGATAGCCAAATATCCTAACGTTTCTCATGTTTCGTATGATGCCATTTCAATGCATGGTACGTTAGAGGCGTATGCGAGTGCTACCGGTGTTCGTGCCATTCCATTGGCTGATTATTCAAAGGCAAAAACAATAGTATCCATAGGAGCTGATTTCTTGGGAAGCGGAGTAAACGCACCACTTCATCAAAAGCAGTTTGCAACCACTAGAAAATTGAACTTCGGCAAGAAGGAGATGTCACGGTTGTATTCATTTGAATCAATCCTTTCATTGACCGGTGCGAATGCCGATTATAGAACACCTATCAAGCCTTCACAAGAGGGTGCATACGTGGCAAATCTCTACAATTTGATTGCCGCAAAAGCAGGAGGAGCATCTGTAAATGCAGCTAGTATTGCCGATAAAGTGAATTTGGAGAAAGCAGCTAAAGACTTGTTAGCTTCAAATGGAGCGGCGATCGTAGTGGCGGGTTCAAATGATCCTGCGGTGCAGACACTGGTCATTGCTATTAACAATATGCTTGGTAGCTACGGCACCACCATCTCTACTTCAGCGATGGTCAATACCCGAAAGGGAAGTGACGAGGCAATGAAGAACGTAGTGGCTGAGTTGAAATCAGGTGCTACCGATGGTGTGATTTTCTACAATTGCAATCCCGTGTATGATCACGCAATGGGTGAAGAACTCGGTAAAGCGCTTTCAAAATCGAAATTATCGGTTTCGACATCTGATCGTATGGACGAAACTACTGCGCTTGTCCAGTATGTTGCTCCAGATCACCATTACCTAGAATCATGGAATGATTTTGAGGCTGTAACAGGTCATTTCTCATTGTCACAGCCTACGATCAAGAATATCTTCAATACCCGCCAAGCGCAGGATTCATTCTTGATTTGGAGCGGTAGCGAGTCAAACTATTACGATACGCTCAGAGCCAATTGGTCAGCGAAATATGCTTTGGCACAAGGCTTCAAGAGTTTTGATCATTTCTGGGACAAGACCTTGCAGGATGGAGTATTCCAAATGCCTGCTTCTTCTGCAATAAGTATTTCATCAATTGATGCCGGTAGTGCTGCTTCTGCGATAAAAGCGGGTGGCGGAAATGGCTTTGAATTGGTGATGTACCAAAATGCTGCAATGGGCGATGGCCGTCAGGCTAACAACCCGTGGTTGCAGGAAATGCCCGATCCAATCACAAAAGCGTGTTGGGATAATTATGTGACCATTTCTCCTGTTGATGCAGAGAAGTATGCGTATGATCCGGAGCGCATGGACGCCAAAGTGGCTACTCTCTCAGTAGGCGGAAAAACAATGGATGTGCCGGTGTTGCCACAACCAGGACAAGCACCCGGAACGCTAGGCTTGGCACTTGGATATGGACGTACGAAAGCAGGTAAAGTAGCTGATGGAGTGGGAGTAAACGCCTATCCTTTACTTGATGGAAGTGGCAAGGCGGTAAGCTTTACTCGCTCAGGTGCAACGCTCTCAGATCCTACGGGTACTCAGCCAATCGCACAAACACAAACGACTCATACGGTAATGAGCAGAACCAATGTGGTGCAAGAGACCACATTGAATGAATTTGTAAAAGATCCTTTCGCAGGTGCAGATGGAGTAAAAATCAGCTCACTGAAAGGAAAAGAACATCCATACGCGATTACGCTGTGGCAAGGACACGAATATCCGAATCACCATTGGGGTATGACAGTGGACCTGAATGCATGTAATGGGTGTGGCGTGTGTACGATTGCTTGTCAGACAGAAAACAACATTCCGGTAGTAGGCAAGCAAGAAGTGCTGAATCGTCGTGAAATGCACTGGATTCGTATCGATCGATACTATAGTTCAGATACACCAGCCGGCGGTGACCTAGGAGCAATGGAAATTGCAGCGCAAAATCCGGAAGTCACCTTCCAGCCGATGATGTGCCAGCAGTGTAACAATGCTCCATGTGAGACGGTGTGTCCGGTGGCTGCAACAACGCATAGCACGGAAGGTCTTAATCAAATGGCTTACAACAGATGTATAGGCACACGTTATTGCGCCAATAACTGTCCATATAAAGTTCGTCGCTTCAACTGGTTTAAATACCATGATAATTCGCAGTTTGAAAAGAACACGGCGATGAACAACGATCTTGGCAAGATGGTGCTGAATCCTGACGTGACTGTACGCTCTAGAGGAGTAATGGAAAAGTGCTCATTCTGTGTGCAGCGCATTCAGGCTGGTAAATTACAAGCTAAGCAGGCAGGAAGACGTCCGGTGGATGGCGAAATCAAGACAGCTTGTATGTCAGCATGTTCTGCAGGGGCACTTGTATTTGGCGATATGAAAGATACGGATAGTCAAATCAGCAAATTGCTTCAAATAGAGAATGCACCTAAGCAAGTGACGGCAAAAGAACCACGCGCCTACCACGTATTGGAGGAATTGCGTGTGATGCCAAACGTATGGTACCTACGAAAAGTAAGAAATAAAGACGAACAAAAAGATAAAGCTGAAGCCTAATGAGTAGTGCAGAGTCATTAATTAGAGAACCGCTAATCACGGGTGGAAAAACCCTCCATGATGTTACTGTGGATATTGTCGGTAGAGTAGAGGAAAAGCCTTCTCCACTATGGATGGTGGCCATGGCCGTCTCACTCGGCTTGTTGGCCATTGGCCTGTATGCTGTTTACTTGCTCCTGTGGCATGGTATCGGTATGTGGGGGCTCAACAAGACAGTAGGCTGGGCGTGGGATATTACCAACTTCGTGTGGTGGGTTGGTATCGGTCATGCCGGTACACTTATTTCGGCCATCTTGTTATTGTTCCGTCAACGATGGAGAATGTCTATCAACCGTGCTGCGGAGGCTATGACCATTTTTGCTGTAATCTGTGCTGCTTTGTTTCCAATTCTGCATACCGGACGTCCATGGTTGGCTATTTATTGGATGTTTCCTCTACCAAACACATTTGGGTCATTGTGGGTAAACTTTAACTCCCCACTTCTTTGGGACGTATTTGCCATATCAACATACTTCTCGGTTTCATTGGTATTCTGGTACATCGGACTTATCCCTGATTTTGCAACGATTCGAGATAGAGCTACAAACAAGGTGTCTAAAGCCATTTACGGAGCTCTGAGCTTTGGATGGGTAGGAGGTGCCAAAACTTGGTCGCATTACGAGACTGTAGCTTTGGTATTGGCAGGTTTGGCCACTCCACTTGTTCTTTCGGTGCACACCATTGTATCCTTTGACTTTGCTACCTCGGTGATTCCGGGATGGCACACCACCATTTTCCCTCCCTATTTTGTGGCCGGTGCTATTTTCTCAGGTTTCGCCATGGTATTGACCTTGCTATTGGTCACGCGTAAGGTGTACAAGCTTGAAGATTACATCA
>CAZPST010000037.1:0-14419 GCA_964589185.1 uncultured Roseivirgaceae bacterium
CGAAGCTCTTGATAGGATTGTCCTTCTTTGTGTGTCTTGGCTTTCACCCCTTTCATGAGGTCACGCACCAGTTCGAATCGATCAATGCTGTAACCGATTTGGTCACTTGACTGATCGCCGGTGTTTACCCGTGGATCAATGGCCTTGCCGGGTGAGCGCATATCATCAGCATCATTGCCGAAGGTCAGCTCTCTCTCTGTGGAGCGTGCCAATAGGGCATTCATTTCTGCATCTGACTGAAAAGGTGTGTATCCAAATTGGATCGCCCAATCATTGTATGGACCCACCGTAGGTGAGAAGTACTGGCCTTGCTTTGACTTATCTCGTGTCAAGTTGATCTGCAAGTAATCCATTACCGACCCTGATAGTGCCTTTCCTGCTATTTTAGCCTTGTCGGCCAATTCTGCTGGTGACCAAAGTTGAGACGCCTTCATGTTGTGGTTCAGCCCTAAGGTGTGACCTACTTCGTGCATGATCAATTCTTTCATGGCTTCTTTTTTCAAGCCTTCCAGTTGCATGTCTTCCGCACCGGCCATTTCTAGGGCGATGTGGCCAAACAGATTGTTCATCTGCATCATGGCGCCATAGCTGCAATATTTGTGTGCTTCATCGTCGTGCAGGTAGTTGTTCACTTCTTCCATAAAATTGGCATTCATGGTGAAGATGTTTTCGTACTTCACCCGGTTGGTGTGGTACACAAACTCAAGCATAATGTCGGCACCCAAGATTTGTCCTGTGCGTGGGTTCGTGAAGCTCGGTCCGTATCCGCCGAATGGAGGATTGGGTGAGCTTGTCCAGCGAAGCACATTGTATTCAATGTCTCCGGCATCCCACGTGGCGTCATCGGGCTGCACGTTCACTACCATGGCATTTCTGAATCCGGCCTTTTCGAACGACTTGTTCCACTCCAGTACGGCTTCTTTGATCACGTCTCTCCACTCTAGAGGCGTAGTGTTTTCTATCCACCATACGATCGGCTCCATTGGCTCTGATACCGCTGCATTAGGGTCTTTCTTTTCTAAATACCAACGATTGATCACATCGCGGTAAGGGGTAGGGCCTGTGTTGGTCATGTCGTTTACTTCTTGTGTGAAGTAGCCTACACGTGGGTCGTCAAATCGCGGCTTGAAATTGTTTTCCGGCATGGCAATCATGCTGTGTGTCACCTGTATGCTCACGTAGCGGGCATCCGTAACAGCCGCCGATCCACCATTGAGTGGGGCAGAATTGTCATAGACATATTCCACAGCCAGATTAACATTTTTAGGATAATTCTTCAGTTCAAGCACTTTCGTCTTCTCGCTGCTCAGATTGCCCAATTTGAAAGCCGTAGGTGGCTGTCCCGGAAAGCTAGGTCGCTTGATCATGCGGAAAGTTTCCTTCAAAAAGAGATTGTTGGCACTGATCAGGAATCGCTCACCCTTATCGTCTTTGGCCAATATCTTCTCGCTGGCCATGATGGCGTGGCTGATGTTGGCATTTTCGGCACGCTTCAGCGGACTGTTTTCATCGAAATAGTGACTGACGTTTTGTGTCACAAACTCGATTCGATCATAATAGCGCTTGATGGTGAAGATAGACTCTCCGCCATATGCACCTCTAAACGCACCCGCTTCGGTCACGCCATCGCGCAATTGGCTAAAGAAAATGAACTCTTTTTCAAGTTGATCTGCGGTGACTTCTATTTTGAGATCACCGGTGGTGGTGTCGCGGTAGAAGGTGAATAGGCCATCAATTTTTTGATGCCCTTTTACTTTGTCTTCAATAGACTCTTTTTTGTCTTTTTTCTCGGCAGGAGTAGCCGGTGTTTCAGGTTCGCCTTTCTTCTTTTTCTGTGCCATCGCATCCCAAGGGGAGGCAAGCGTCAGTAGTGCAAGGAAGGCCACTTGGGTCAGTCGTTTTACATACATAGTATCATTGTTTTTGGTAATAAATTTTGAATAGTCACGGATGCCGAGGCAAGGTGAAGAAAGCTAAAATACGACAATGATTCGTTTTAGATGGGAGAAATCCACAAGCGGTAATGCACTGCACAGGAGGCATAAAACAAAAAAGAGCACCCGCATGGCGGATACCCTTTTCTCTAATCACACTTTGTTTGACTTGGACGTTATACTCTTTAATTTCTTTTTAGAATTCGTTCACGGCGATGTAGTTGAACTCAAGTCCTAAGACATCTTCATAATCCTCGCCGGTCTCACGCATATCTTCATCTTCTTCTTCATAATACCAGTTCACCTGCACTTCCATGCCATTTTGGCGAAACTGAGCCAGTCTTTTCAGAATATCAAACAAGCATTTGGAGCTGCTCGTGTTGAAATATTCGAAGGCGAAATTGGCCGTAATCGAACTTACACCTTGGGTAAATGCCCGATCAATGCTCGACATGATAGGATAGTAAAACTCCAGAGACGCACTAGGTGAAGATCGACCTTTGAATTCCAAAATTCCCTCACGTGCATCAAGCTGTACGAATGGAGTTACTTTGGTCGGCTCAATAGTCAGTGAAAGTGCGTCCATAATTCGTTAGTTTAACTTAATTTCCTTCGTGTGCAGCAAGTAAGAATGTATGTACTTCCTAATTGCAATACAAAGTAAACAAGATTCTGGCTCAGAGCAGATTGTAGTTTCTTCACAAATTCATATAGGTAAAATGAGTACTATTTTCTATGTGATTTTCGCCCAAATCTCTATTCATATGGGATAATGGCTTAATTTCATGGTCAACAACCTCAACCAGCCTGCCGAATGGCCAAAAGTCAAGCATCAAAACCAGCGAATTCGATCCCGGATTTTTCAGCCTATCTGGAGAATAGTCTGCTCAATTTCTGGTATTGGGATTTGCAAAAAGACGAGATGTCATGGGCAAAAGGCACGTTCGAATTGTTTGAGGCGCCCTACAAGAAAGCGGACATGCTGCCTACCTTCAGGCAGGCGCTCAGTGCCGATGAGGATCTCTACTTGATGTCCAGCAAGGAGTATGTGCTCGCGTCTGGCAGACCCACGTTTGATTTCAAACTAAATGTACACACTGCGAAGGGTAATCCCCGATGGATAGAAGTCAGAGGCGAGTCTGTAAAACAAGGTGATACCATAATAGGATTGTTTGGTATTTGCCATGACGTATCACACTTGCGTCAGACGGACGCGGAGTTAAAGATCATTCAGACCAAAACGCGTATTGGTTTTTGGCATGTGCAAAATGGAATCGTGCATTGGTCACGCGCCATTCGAGATATGATGGGTTTTCAAAAGGACGATCCTACACCTACTTTGGATCAATGGATTTCCAGCTATGTAGTGGATGAAGACCAGAAGCGGGTGAAGGATCGGATAAAGAATGCTGCCAAGGAGAATATACCCTCCGAACTGCTGTTCAAGCAACGCACACCCGATGGACAAATCATGATCGTACGATCGGTGCTGATGACGTCACCCTATCAAAAAGGGCGCGTGATAGGGAGCTTTCAGGATGTGACCCGTGAGATAGATGCTCAGCAGGAAGTAGAGGCGCAAAGTCATGGGTTTGACTCCATACTTCAGACAATGATCGTGGGAGTAGCCAAGGTGAACATGCAGGGCATCATCACATTTGCTAATGAGGCGGCCATGCGCTATCTAGAAGACCCAAACATGCTCGGGCGCTATCACGTGAGTGAGGTGATAGATCAAATCACGCCTGAGGGTAAAAAAATACCTACAGAGAAATTGCCGCTTTCGCTGACGTTGAAAAAGGGCGTCACGGTGAAGAGCTTTCACCACGGACTCTATATCAATGGAAAATTGAAGTGGTTCTCGGTGAACAGTGCGCCAGTCATGGCCGATGGCAAGCAGACAGGAGCTATTGCCAATTTCATTGAGATCACAGAGGAAATAGCCGCGCAGCAATTACTCAAGGATAGTGAAGCGCGCTTTCGTCGCTTGATTCACGAGGCGCCTTTTGCCATTCAGATTTATGATAAGGACGGCAATCTCATCGAAGCAAATGGCGAGTGGGAGACTGTCTGGGAAACAGATCGTTCTGGTGCCATCGGATGGTACAACATTCATAAAGACAAGCGAATAGACGCATTAGGGTTCCGCGACCAAGTGGCGCAAGCCTATTCCGGCAAGCGAGGCGAATTCACCAACACCTTCGCGATCCCCAATAATGATCCTACCAAGTTCAAGCATTTGAATACACGATTTTTCCCTATTCTGAATGCAGATGGATCGGTGGACAATGTGGTAGTGTTCAATGATGATGTGACCGAGAAGGTCATGGCCGAAAAGCAGCTTCAGGAAAGTGAGGAGAAGTTTAAGGCAGTGGCTGAAAATCTACAGGGTGTGACCTACATGGTGCATGACGAGCCTTTCGAGATGCTCTATATCAACAAAGCGGCAAAAGAAGTGACCGGCTATGCTCCTGCGGATTTCCTATCAGGAAAAATCAATTTCTTAACACTCATTCATCCAAACGACGCTAGACGAATAGCCAGCGAGCGAAGTGCACAAATGCAGGGGCGAAGAAAATTTGTCATAGAATATCAACTGCAACGCAAAAACAAAAAATGGATTTGGGTTCGCGACACGGGCATGGGTGTATATGCAGATGATGGCAGCCTCAAATATGTGGTGGGATATTTTGAAGATATCACCGAATCTAAATGGGCATTTGAAGAAATCAGACTCAATGAGAGCAGATTCCGAACCATGTTTGAAGATTCGGGTCACGGTATAGGTATCACAGATCGAAACGGACGGTTTGTGGACGTTAACAAAAAACTCTGCGAAATCCTCGGTTATTCATCTGATGAATTGATCCGAAAAATGACCATGCAGCAGGTCACGCACCCAGAAGATTATTTGACGAACGAAAATTTGCTGAAAAAACTCGTCAAAGGGGATCTGTCATCCTATCAACTTGAAAAACGCTATGTGGGTAAAATGGGGCGTATCGTGCACACGCGACTCAATGTCTCAAAGTATAATGACCCTGAAACGGGTGAGCTAAGGGTGATAGGCACAGTTGATGATATCACCGAATCACGCAAGGCAGAGGAGGCAGTGCGCCGAAGTGAGAAGAAATTCAGGAGTCTTTTTGAAAATGCCGGACACGGGATAGCCATTGCCAATGAAGACGGACTCATCGTAGAGGTCAATTTGCGAGCGCTGAAGATGTTTGGTTACAGCCGGGAAGAAATGGAGGGTAAGCTCACGGTCTTGGATATCACCCATGAAGACGACAAAGCTTCTACCGAGGAGCGGCTCACTAAATTGGCGCGGGGCAAAACGAAGACAGCCTTCTCAGAGAAAAGATATGTTCGCAAAAATGGTGAAGCTTTTTGGGTAGCGGTGAGTTCATCCCTATTTCAAGATCCATCCACCGGCGAAACAATGATGGTGGGCAACATTGAAGACATCTCAGATAAGCGCACCATTCTGCAAGAAATCCGAGCCAATGAAATGAAGTTTCGCAGTGTCTTTGAAGAGACCGGACACGGCATTGCCATTATGGATCAAGATCATCTGATCACTACCACCAACAAGAAGTTTAGAGAAATACTTGGATACACGAGCAAAGACATCAAATCAGGCGTACGTACTGAACAAATTACCCATCCCGATTTTCAGCAACTCACCCAATCAGTGCTACGACAATTGGCCACAGATACTTCGGCAACCATCCAAGAAGAGGTGCGCTACTTGCACAAAAAGGGGCATTCCATATGGGTACGTCTGAACGGCTCGTCGTATTTCGATCCCATATCATCCCAAATACGCTTCGTTTGGATCATAGAGGATATTACTAAAGGAAGAGAGGCCATAGAGCAGTTGAGATCTAGTGAAGAATTCCAACATGAGACCATCAACGCCCTCTCTATTGGTTTGATGGTAATGCAGACAAGCGGGCGCATAGAGCAGACCAATAAAATCTGGGATCAGATGGTGGAGCCATCCAAGGTGCTAAAGAAAGCCGTAGCGACCGAAAACTTCCTGCAATTGATCAAAGACATCCCGTTGGGAGCCCGCATATCCGTAGGGCTGGCAGCCGTGATCAATGACCATTCGCCCCTGTTCGAATTGGAACTGGGCATGGAGACCAACAGGTGGTTTGCCATGCGCGCGTCCAAGCTGCATTCCAAGTTCGATTCGGTGGTGATTACACTGCAAGACATCACAGTGCGCAAGCGGGTGGAGCAGGCGCTAGAGGAGTCACTGAGTAAATACCGGAACATCTACAATATCACCCCAGTCATGATGCACTCCATCGACAAGCAAGGTACGCTTGTGAGTGTGAGTAATTTTTGGTTGGAGAAATTGGGGTATCAGCGCCATGAAGTTATTGGAAAGAAATTGCGTGAATTCCTCACTCCCGAATCGCGCAAAGATGCCGATATCATACTGCCGGTCTTTTTTGAAAAGGGCTCCATCTTCGACGTGACCTACCATTTCGTGACCCGAAGTGGAGAAATCATCGAGACGCTGCTGTCTGCCATTGAAGAAGGAAAGGGCACTCAGCACGCCCGATCATTGGCGGTGGTCACGGACATCACGCCACTGAAGAAAGCCGAACGGCAATTGAAGAAAAACAGACAGGATTTACTAGAGGCTCAGTCCATTGCCCGTATCGGTAATTACGAACTGGATATTGAAAACAGGCTATTTAGCTCGTCGGCGGTGTTTGATGACATTCTTGAAATCACCCAGCCGGGCCAAAAGAAGTTTGACTTGCTCAAAGAATTAGCACCGGAAAGCGATTACCCACATTTGTACAACGTGTTCAAAAAGGCGCTGATTTCAGGACAAAATCTGGACTATGTAGGGCCAATACGAACACTTGAATCCAATAAGACAGTTTGGTTGGCATGTCTTGGCCGTTTGATCCATGAAGAAGGTAAGCCGGCAAAACTAATTGGCACCATACAAGACGTGACCAAGAGTAAAACCGCCGAGATCGAAATCCAGAAACTTTCGGATCGACTGAAACTGGCCATGGAAGGAGCCAATATTGGTGTGTGGGAGGCGGATTTGGTCACCGACAAAATACACTGGGAAGCTACCATGTATGATTTGTTCCAAGAAGAGCCACCCATAACCTACGATTCGTGGAAGATTTTGAGAGACAAATCCCATCCGGATGATCTGCATATTTTGGCAAAAATGCGTGAGGATTTAGCTAACGGACTGGAATTGATCGATTATGACTACCGGATGATACTACCCGATGGCATTCATCATTTCCGTGCTATCACGCGCCAAATCAAAGGCTCAAGTGGTATCCCCGAACGGATGGTAGGTGTGGTGATCGATATCACACGTGACCGTGAATTATTGAAGCGCCTAGAGCAGTCGCTCTCCGAGAAGGACATTCTGATCAAGGAAGTGCACCACCGAGTGAAGAACAACATGCAGATGATCTCATCCATATTGTCATTGAAGTCGCTGGATCTGGAAGACGAAGGTTCCAAGCGGGTGTTTGATGATTGTACGGTGCGCATCAAATCAATGGCTGTGGTGCATGATCAGTTGTACCGCTTTTACAACGTATCTGAGATTGATATTTCCGAATACTTCCATCATCTACTTAGCGGCTTGAATGCGCTCATGGGCGGTCGATCAGGTGATTACGTCATAGATATCAAAGCCGATGAATTCAAAATGGATGTGGACATGGCATTGCTCTGCGGACTTATAGTGAGTGAGCTGGTGGCTAATGCCTTCAAGCACGGATTCAAAGGTCATAAAGAGGGACTTATCAATGTGTCATTCAAAATACGTGATGACAAACGCATACTCACAGTGACTAATACCGGCAATCGCATGCCTGACGATGTATTGGAAATCAAGACTTCAAGCCTAGGTATGTCTTTGATCAAAACATTCACTACTCAATTGGGCGGTAAGTTGGAAATCCACCCCGATAATGGCCTGCAGATTACCTTTTAGCGAAACTGCAACGAGTAGGTAAGGATCGTTTTCACCACACCTACCAGCGAGCGTTCGTTCATTTTTTGAAGAATATTACGCTTGTGGGCATTCACCGTGCGCACACTCAGGTCAAATCGCTCGGCTATCTCATCATTGGTCAGGTCTTCGAGAATGCCATCTATTATTTCCAGTTCGCGCTTAGATAGCGAAGACACGCGCTCGTGTATTTCACGATATTTATCAGAAAGAATGAAGGTCAGGATGGTTTCATCAAAATATACCTCACCATTGAGTGCCGTATCCAGCGTCTCTTGGATGGCTGTCAATTGACTGGAAAAATGAATAACGCCTTTGATTTCGTATTCAAACAAGATGGCCAACAGTTTGGTCTCAGGCAGACGGCTGAAAATAACGACGGGGGCGCCTGTGTTGATTTGTGACTCTAGCGTGTCTAAATCCTGGATGTCAGAGATATCTATTATCCGTATGATCGCTTGATTCTTGTCACTGCCATTTTTAGAAACAGCCCAGTCCATTCCTGTCAGTAGTGCGGTTAACCATTCGGAAACCAAGGGGTATCGGCATAAAACAATTGCCTTCTTTACGTCCATAAGTGTTTTGCTTAGTTAAAAGTAAGAAGTTTCCCGAACTTATCTCTTATATTTGAAATTCCCACATTTGCCACTATATGCAGAAGATTCTTGTCTCCGAAGATTCCATCATCGTAAACCAGCACATTTGTAAAACGCTGGAAGGCTCAGGCTATGAAGTGTATTCCGCTTTTACGGGCAAGGAAGCCGTGCGGAAGGCGAATGAGCACCATCCGGATCTTATTTTGATGGATATCATGATGGAGACCAAATCCGACGGCATAGAGGCTGCCGTGGAGATCAAACACACGCTGGATATCCCCATTATTTTTCTGACAGCCCTCACGGATGAAGGCACGCTGGACAAAGTGAAGGACAGCCAACCGTATGGATACATCGTGAAACCCTTCAACGAGGTGGAGCTATTGTCCAACATTCAAGTGGCCATCCACAAATCAAAAGCAGAGAATGAGGTCAAAAATAATCGTGATCTTTTTCAGGCGTCTATCAATTCTATAGATCAAGCTTTCTTCCTTTTTGATGCTGAGGACAACATATTTTATGCAAATACCCGTGCCGAGGCAATGCTTGGGCGCCAGTACAATAGCATCGTAGGAGAACCGGCCAATGCCGTACTACCGCTGGTGCGCAGGAGTTCGGGAGAGCATGTGAACGTGGAGCAATTGCGCGATGTGGACACGCACAAATTGTTTGATAGCGAATTGGTGCTAAAGACAAAGAAGGAAGAAATACCCATTGGCGATGTGATTTTGCGACAAGTGGAAGTGAAGGGTGGTTCTTTTTACACACTTTTCCTTTTCAAAGACATCACAGATCGAGTGAAGGCCCGTGAATTGGAGATGGAACTGGAGAAGCGGCGCATCACGTCGTTGATCGAAGGACAAGAAAATGAAAGAAGTCGATTGGCCAGAGAAATCCACGATGGTATCGGTCAAATGATCAATTTGATCAAAATCAAAATCAACGCCCTGCCGGACAGTCCGGAGAAAGCCGAGTTGTCACCCATATTGGAGCAAACACTCGATGAAGTGCGCAACGTGTCAGAAAATTTGCACCCGAGCAGGTTGAATGACTTTTCGCTCGAAAAAAATCTTGAAAAGCTCATTCAGCAATACAATCAGGATGCATCCATTACCTTTTCCTTCACAGCCAGTGATGTGCCTGAGCTTGACTTGACCAAGAAAACACACCTGTTCCGTATTGTTCAGGAGGCCATCAGCAATATCATCAAACACTCAAAGGCCAAGGAATCAACCATTCAGCTCTATGGTATTGACGCCAAGGTGCAGCTGACCATCGAAGATGATGGTGTGGGCTATGATGCCAAAGCGCTCAAATCGGGCACACACCATGGCTTGCAGAACATTCAGTACCGCGTAAATAGCATGAACGGAAATTTCACATTAGATTCGAATGCGAAGAGTGGCACTATGCTACTTATCACCTTACCAGTCTAGACGTTCCGATGGCCATTAAACTCTTTTTAGTAGAGGATCACGAATTAATCCGAGGTGGAATAAAATCGCTGCTTTCCGGTGGCAACTACAATGTGATTGGCGAATTTGACCGACCCAGACTTGCCTTCGAATCGCTGGATACGGGCAATATACCAGACATCATAGTGATGGATATTTCATTGCCGGAGATGAATGGCCTGGATGCCGCGCGCCATCTCAAAGAACATTATCCTGACATCCGTATTATCATCTTGAGCATGCACAAAGACGAGGAATATGTACTCGAATGCCTCAACCAAGATATCATGGGATATGTGGTGAAAGACAGTGTGGCGGATGAAATTCGACAAGCAATAGACAAGGTATTTGATGGTCAGAAATACTTCAGCAAAGAAGTAATCAACCTAGCGCTCAATACCCATAAGCGCATAAAATCGCGTCAGAAGGAATTGGATGAAATAAATCTGACCAAACGCGAGCGCGAAGTACTTACGCATATAGCTGATGGCAAAATCAATCATGAAATAGCCGACATGCTATTCATTAGCGAGCGCACGGTGGAGGCACACAGAGCTAACATTATGAAAAAAATGGAAGCGCGCAACACGGCTGAACTGGTGCGAAAAGCCATCGCTAAAAATCTACTTTAATACGCATTTTACTTACCTATTTCTAGGCATAATCCCTGATTCATTTGGCGCGGAACGGAGATAAATTTGATATGGTTATTTTACCAATCAATTGGACTTTTTATAGTGGAATCTTCCTCCCTTCATTTGGCCGTCAAAAAACTAGCAGGTGATATCCCTGACGCTTATTCCTATATTTTTGATGGTGAGGAGCGCCGATTTATCTATGCGTCCTCTCAAAACAGTCAGTTGGAGTCAGCGATCATTCAATTGGATACAGAAAAGGGCTTGGCCACACTGGTGGATCAGGCGGCAGACAAACTGGTGCAAATGCCCTCCAAAAACAACGAACGGGTATTTTTCATCAAACGAATGGCCACTAACCTCTTCTTTGGTATGTGTGTGCGGAAGGACACAGCTACTGTGCAAGCTGCCAAAAATGTCATGATTTCAGCCTTTCAGGTTCAGGCGGACTAACTAATTTGCGTGCGTATCCCTAACCGCATAAAATCTTGAAAGTAAAAACTATCCTACCGATCCTTATCATTTTGGTTGCTGCTTGCAGCCAACCAAAAAAGGAAGCTCCCATCAATCATCGCCAGCAGTTAGCCGAACAATTGGTGCTAGCCACCGCATGGTTTCAGCAGTCCGCCGAAATGGAAGCCACCTATCTGCAAGCCTATGAATGGGGAAAATTCCTCATCGACCGCAAACTGGATACCTTGAAAAAGGGAACCAAGGCAGGTGTAGTGCTGGATATTGACGAGACGGTGCTGGACAACAGTCCGTATGAGGTGCAACTCATTCAAGAAGGAGAGCAATATGGTTCTAAGACGTGGAAGGCGTGGACAGATCAAGCAAGGGCTCGTGCGCTACCGGGAGCACTGGATTTTGTGAAGCATGCTACGGAAAGGGGCGTGGAGGTATTCTACATCTCTAATCGGCGCGAAAACGAACTGGCAGCCACCTTGCGCAACCTAGATTCATTGGACTTCCCCAATGCCGATAGCACACATGTATTGCTCATGAAAGACACGAGTGACAAAACAGCGCGAAGAGCCCATGTAGCTTCACAAGCGCAAATCATCTTGTTTGTAGGCGACAACCTGACGGATTACTCTGAGGCATTTGCCGACAGGGGGGAAGATCTGGGAAAACAAATCGTGCATGACACGAAAGATACCTGGCTTTATGATTTCATCATGCTGCCAAATCCTACGTACGGCGAATGGGAAAAGGCCATCTATGGCAATGACTTCACACTCGCTGACTCAGTGAAGGTGCAGCGCCGACTCGGCGTACTGAAGCGTTAATGGTGTAAACGAAAAATCCAGCCATATACACCAGAGATGGCAACATGTGTTTCCCTAAAGAATTTTCAGCGCATCTGTAACCTGTCCCGTGGGATATGCATCATAAGCCCAAACAAAAACACAAAAGCAATGGAAGAAATTATCCCAATTATCGCGATCGGAGGTTTATTTACGATGATCGTACTGCTCAGACAGTTCACCAATAAAGAACGCATGATGATGATCGAAAAGGGCGCTGACCCTGCTCAGTTCAAAGTAGTAAACAAATCAGGCGCGGTGGTGTTTGGAGCACTGGCCATAGGCGCAGGTATCGGACTGATGGTGGCCAATTTTCTGGAGAACAACCTGAATATGGACGAAGTGGTGTATCCGGCTATGTTGTTCATCTTTGGCGGCATAGGGCTGATAGTTGGTCGCAAAATGGCCGACAAAGAAGAAAAGTAAAACTCAATCAAAACAGGACGAAAAGAAGGAGCACAAACGCATGTGTTCCTTTTTTTGTGTTGAAAGAGCGACATTTGAAGCATGCAGGCATTTACCCACACCATCACCGTACAGCCCGAACATCTGGACGATCTACACCATGTGAACAATGTGGTGTATTTGCAATGGGTGCAAGACATAGCCAAGGCGCATTGGTTTGCCATGGCTAAGCCGCCGTTTACCGAGCAACACTTCTGGGTGGTGGTGCGGCATGAGCTGGACTATAGGAAGCAGGCATTTCTGGGAGATCAAATCTCGGTCACCACATACGTCGAAAGTTTCAAAGGGCCATTTTCCATCCGGTGTGTGGAGTTCAAGAAGGCGGAGGAATTGTTGGTAAAAACCCGATCTAATTGGTGCCTGATTGATGTAGCCACGCAGAAGTCCAAGCGGGTGCCCGATGAGATTATTCAATTATTTAGTTGACTTAGCTCGTTGCGGATTCAAGAAGTACACCCGAAATGTAGAGCCCACATTTGGCTCACTTTCCACGTCTATTTTACCGCCCATAGCCTCTATTTGATTTTTGGTGATGTAGAGCCCAAATCCACGTGCATCTTCGTTACCATGAAAAGTCTCATACATGCCAAATAGCTTCGCAGCATTCTTGTTTAGGTCGATCCCTATGCCATTGTCTTTGATGGAAAGTACCGTGTAATCGGCTTCTTTTTTCGCCGATATATGCAGGGTAGAAGTTACATTCGGCGATTGATACTTGATGGCGTTGCTGATCAGATTGAGCAGGATGCTGTCCAGATAGGCCGGGATGACCTTGACGTTAATATCATCTGCAATATCCACAGACACAGCCAGCTCCGTACGACGGATTTCGCCGCTTAGCACCTCGATCGTATTGTTTACTTCTGTTTTCAACTGGCGCGGCTCGGCAGGTTTTTTGAGGTTTTGATTCACCGTGATGATCTCATTCAGATTTTGAATGGTCTCTTCCAGCTTGTTCACGCTCTTTTTTAGCATGACAAACAAATTGGCTCGCTCTTCAGGACTTTCCATCACCTCCATGAAATGGATGAGTGAACTCAGGTTGGAGCTATGCGAACGAATGTTGTGTGACACAATGTGTGCAAAATTTCGCAAGCGTTCGTTTTGATCTTCGGTCACGGCCAGAAGGTGTGCCAGCTCATTTTGCTTCTCTACTTTGCCGGTGACATCCCGTAAGATGCCTCGGTGAAAAACGATATTTCCCTGCTTGTCATAATCATAATGACTATGATCCTCTACCCAAATCTTGGAGCCATCCTTTTTGCGCAGTGGATACTGATCCTCCTCATGCGCTGACATCAGCTTGCGATCTTCTAGCTTGAAATACAGCTCGGTCTTGATGTCAATTGCTTTCAGGTCTTCATCCGAATCATACCCCAGCATTTTCACCATCGCAGGATTTACTTCTACGAATTTGCCCTGGGGTGTGCTTTTGTAGATGCCGTCAAGCGATTTCTCAAATAGATCACGGTAGCGCTTTTCGCTGGCGCGGAGTGCACTTTCTAGTTCAGATACCCTATCTGCTAGTTCTTTTGCGCCTTGGAGTGGTGAATCCTCAGTAGCCATCAGCTAAAGATATCAATAAAAGTGCAATATGAGATGCCTGAAAATAACGGATAGGTTGTCGGTTAGGCCGAACGGGTGGGTAGTATAAATCGACTTTTTGACTATCAAAAAAGGGAGCTATAGCCCCCTTCCTTCACAGTTTTGATTGGATGATTTATTTGTTTTGGAACAGCAAGATCCCAAGTTCAAATTCACCAATAAATCCACCTGTTGTTTCAATGTATTTGCCTCCAATGATGCCTACTCCCATGCTCAATCCAAGGTGAATCCCGCTTGCATAGTTTCGCTCAATACCCCACACAGGACCTACTGTATACACATTTGATACTTCTGCAAATGCAATAAACTCATTGAAAGTAGCTGGTGTTCCAAGTGCGTCCAACTGGTAGGATGTGTACAAACCGAAGTAATTGCCCGAGTTATTCCTCAAGTTGTTTTTTCTGATATTA
>CAZPST010000038.1:0-14194 GCA_964589185.1 uncultured Roseivirgaceae bacterium
GCGTAAAAAGTATTTCAAAGAAGCTCCTAGCGGATACCATCACACCGGTGAGTATCTACCTAAAGGTGCGCGATCGGTATGCCCACTCGCTGCTGCTCGAAAGCTCTGATTATCATGGAAGCGAAAACAGCCTTTCATACATCTGTTTCGACCCAATTGCCCAATTCCGCGTGGAGAATGGGCAGGTGTTTGAGCAAATCGGGAAAGAATCAGGGGAAGCAGTACCAGTGTATAATGTCATTGACCAATTCACAGCTTTCCTCGAGCGATTTGAAGCTGAGCCGTTGAAAGTACCCTTTATTCACAGTGGATTTTTTGGCTATACGAGCTACTCTTCGGTGCGCCACTTCGAGTCTGTGGAGATCAATAATCGCACGGAGGATATTCCTGAAATGCAGTATCAACTGTATCGTTTCGTGGTAGTGCTGGATCACTTCAAGAGTGAATGTCATCTTATTCAAAATGTATTTGAAGGCGATCCAAATCGGTTGGATAAAATAGAGCAACTGATTACGCAGCGCAACTTTGCCAGTTTTCCCTTTAAGCCGACTGCAGACATCAGTTCCAATATGGACGATGCACATTTTATGAATATGGTGAAACGCGGCATTCATCATTGCCACATTGGCGATGTATTTCAGATTGTGCTTTCACGCCGATTCGAAGTGCCATTCAAAGGCGATGAATTTGAGGTTTATCGCAGATTACGATCCATCAACCCATCTCCGTATGCCTTTTATTTCGATTTGGGTGAATTCAAACTCTTTGGTTCGTCACCCGAAGCGCAGTTGGTAGTGGCCAAAGGTAAGGCGACCATTCATCCCATAGCCGGCACCTTTCGTCGGTCAGGCGATGATGAAAAAGATGCGCAAATAGCCCGAGCGCTCTTGGATGATCCCAAGGAAAATTCGGAGCATGTGATGCTCGTGGATCTGGCGCGGAACGATTTGAGTAAATATTGTGATGAAGTGACCGTTGAGCGATTCAAAGAGGTGCAGTACTTCTCGCATGTGGTGCATTTGGTGTCGAATGTGTCTGGAAAAATTCGTCCGGGACATCATGGATTGGAGGTATTCGGAAGCACGTTTCCGGCCGGAACGTTATCCGGAGCGCCCAAGATCAAAGCCATGCAGTTGATTGACTCGATAGAGAGCACCGCCAGAGGATTTTACGGTGGTGCCATTGGGTTTGTCGATTTTCAGGGCAATCTGAACCACGCCATTATGATTCGCACATTTATGAGCAGGCGAAATACGCTGCATTTTCAGGCAGGAGCCGGAGTGGTGGCCGAATCGAATATAGAAAATGAAAAAAATGAAGTGTTCAACAAAACAGCCGCGCTCGTGGAGGCGGTGAAACAAGCAGGAGGACAAAACCTATGAAAGTGCTCGTGTTAGACAATTACGATTCGTTCACCTACAATCTGGTGCATATTCTCAGAGAATTGAATGTGGATGTAGAGGTGTTCAGAAATGATGAGATTTCTATTGAAGAAGTCAATCGATTTGAAAAAATCCTGCTCTCGCCAGGGCCGGGATTGCCCTCAGAGGCAGGTATCATGCCCGCGCTTTTGAAAAAGTATTCTGCTACAAAAAGCATCTTGGGTGTGTGTCTGGGGCATCAGGCCATAGGCGAATGCTTTGGAGGCAGTCTATACAATCTTCCAACCGTTTTTCACGGTATTGCTTCAGAAATCACCGTGCTCGAAAATGATCATTTGTACCACAGACTGCCGGAAACATTCACGGTGTGCCGCTATCATTCGTGGGTGATTGCAGAGGAAAATTTCCCGGCTGATTTGATCGTAACCTCGCGAGATGCCGCAGGCACGATCATGTCCATCCGACATAAAAACTACGATGTGCAGGGTGTGCAATACCACCCCGAATCCATCATGACTGAGCACGGCAAAGCACTCATCAAAAACTGGATTGACCAATGAAGGATATACTGAACAGACTCATCCGGCACGAATCGCTGGACAGAGAAGAATCGCGGCGTGTACTCGTGGAGATGGCCGAAGGGAAATACAATCTGAGCCAGATGGCGGCTTTTGTGACTATCTATCTGATGCGTGCCATCAAGCTGGAAGAATTGCAGGGTTTTCGAGATGCCATGCTCGATCTATGTGTGCCGGTAGATGCCGATGCTTTTGATGCGATGGACGTGTGCGGCACGGGAGGCGATGGCAAAGACACTTTCAATATTTCCACGCTTTCGTCCTTTGTGGTAGCAGGTGCAGGTCAAGCGGTGGTGAAGCATGGCAATTATGGTGTGTCGTCCATCTGTGGCTCGTCCAACGTGCTGGAATATTTCGGGTGCCGATTCACCAACGAAAAAGATGTAACCATGAGGAGTCTCGATCAGTCGGGTATCTGCTTCATGCATGCGCCGCTCTTTCATCCGGCCATGAAACACATGGCGCCTGTGCGCAAAGAATTGGGCATCAAGACCTTCTTCAATATGCTCGGCCCGATGGTGAATCCGGCTAAGCCACGAAAGCAACTCGTGGGCGTATTTAGTCTGGAATTGGCTCGCATGTACGGCTACATTTATCAAAACACCGACAAACGATTTGGGATCATTCATGCGCTCGATGGGTACGACGAAATTTCGCTCACCGGAGACTTCAAGTTGATAGATCATACACATGAAGATATTCTCTCGCCCGCTGATTTAGAACTTCCTCAGTTGAAAATGGAAGACCTAGCCGGTGGCGATACGGTGGAAGAAGCCGCCACGATTTTCAAAAATGTACTGGAAAATAAGGGAACAATGGCACAAGAAGCGGTAGTACTTGCCAATGCAGGTATGGCACTAGCAGTGGCTAATGATCTGGACGCAAAAACGGGCGTGCTCTTGGCGCGGCAATCCCTTAAATCAGGCGCGGCATTGAAATCATTTAAAAAATTTATTGAAATCAATTCGTGATGGATATTCTTGAGAAAATAGTAGCGCATAAGCGACAAGAGGTAGGTGATCGAAAGGTGGTTCATCCAATTGTGGGGTTGGAGAAAATGCTGCTTTTTGGGCGTGAAACAGTGTCGATGGTGGAGCACTTGCGCAGACCCGACAGGGCGGGCATCATAGCTGAATTCAAGCGAAAATCGCCCTCAAAAGGAGTGATCAACAGCACAGCATCGGTAGCGGAAGTGACCGCAGGTTACGCACAAGCAGGCGCATCCGGGCTATCTGTGCTCACCGATACCGAGTTTTTCGGTGGCAGTTCTGCTGATTTGATCGAGGCAAGAAAACACAATGTGTGTCCCATTCTTCGCAAGGATTTTATCATAGATGAATACCAAATCGTAGAAGCCAAATCTATTGGCGCAGATATGATTCTGCTGATTGCCCGCATTTTGACGAAAGAGGAAATTGACCGATTTGCCAAATTGGCTAACCAGTTGGGCATGGAAGTGCTACTCGAAATCCACAATGAAGAAGAGTTGGCCAAAATCAGTCCGAATGTGCAGATAGTAGGGGTGAATAACCGAAATCTCGCTACGTTCGAAACGACCATCAATACATCCAAGCATCTGGCAGAAAAGATCCCAAATGAATTTTTGAAAATATCTGAAAGTGGCATTCATTCCACCGAAGTGATTGAGGAGTTGCGCAGTTTCGGATTCGAAGGGTTTTTGATAGGTGAGCGATTCATGCAAAGTGCCCGACCTGATCAAGCGTGTAGGCAATTCATTCAAACCATAAAACCCAAGTAATGAAACTCAAGGTGTGTGGCATGCGCGATGCGGAGAATATCCGCCAACTGCTGGAATTGAATCCCGATTTCATTGGGTTCATATTCTATGATCAGTCGCCACGCTACGCAGCTACGCTGGATGCTGATTTTGTGAAGAAAATTGCAGGACCACAAAAGGTAGGCGTATTCGTGAATGCACCTTTAGATGAAATATTTCGAACTGCTGCGGCTTATGGGTTGGACATCATCCAGCTGCACGGCGATGAACCAGCCGACATGATTGAACCAATCCATGAAGCCGGTTTAAACGTCATCAAGGTATTCCGTGTGTCAGATGCATTGCCTGATAACCTCATGGATTTCGCCCAAGCCGATTATTTCCTATTTGACACAAAAACCAAACAGTACGGCGGTAGTGGGCAGCAATTCGATTGGCACATTCTCAAAAAAGTGAATCATCCTTTTTTATTGAGCGGTGGCGTTGGAATTGAAGACATCCGCACCATCAAATCATTGAACCTTCCGCACCTGATCGGGATTGACATTAATAGCCGAGTGGAGCTTGCTCCCGGCCTGAAAGACATTGAACAAATTAAACAACTAAAAGCAGAATTATGACCCATACGTTTTTTCCGGACGACAAAGGTTACTATGGCAAATTTGGGGGGGCATTCGTGCCCGAAATGCTCTATGCCAATGTGCGCGAGTTGCAAGACAACTATTTGAAAATCATGGAGTCGCTGGATTTCAAGAAAAAATTTGAACACTTGCTGCATGACTATGTGGGGCGTCCTACGCCGCTTTTTTTAGCCGAGCGATTATCAGCAGAGTTCGGGGCAACAATCTACTTGAAGCGCGAAGACCTCTGCCATACGGGGGCTCACAAAATCAACAATACCATCGGGCAAATATTGATTGCGCAGGCCTTGGGCAAAAAGCACATCATCGCGGAGACGGGTGCCGGACAGCACGGAGTGGCCACTGCCACGGTATGCGCTCTCATGGGAATGGACTGCATTGTGTACATGGGCGAAAAGGACATGGCTAGGCAGAAGCCAAACGTGGAGCGCATGAAGATGCTAGGTGCCGAGATTCGTCCGGCTACCTCTGGCAGCAAAACGCTAAAAGACGCTACTAATGAAGCTATTCGCCATTGGATCAATCACCCCAAAGACACGCACTACATCATCGGGTCAGTGGTGGGGCCGCACCCATACCCCGACATGGTGGCGCGTTTTCAGTCGGTGATTAGTCATGAAATTCAGGAGCAATTGTTAGATAAGGAAAATCAATCAGCGCCCAATTATGTGGTGGCTTGTGTGGGGGGTGGCAGCAATGCAGCCGGGGCGTTTTATCATTTCTTGGGTGAAAATCAAGTGAAGTTGGTGGCCGTGGAGGCAGCCGGACGTGGGGTGCATTCAGGACAATCTGCTGCGACTACTGCACTTGGAACCGACGGAGTATTGCATGGCAGTCGCACGTTGCTCATGCAAACAGCTGATGGCCAAGTGGTGGAGCCTCATTCCATCTCGGCGGGATTGGACTATCCTGGTATTGGGCCGCTCCATGCGAATTTGTACGAGAGTGGAAGAGGAATATTCAAGTATGTGACCGATGATGAAGCAGTGAAAGCGGCTTTTCACCTGAGTAAAACCGAGGGGATTATCCCTGCTTTGGAAACGGCTCATGCGCTTGCGGCACTTCATCAATTGGAGTTGAACGAACACGATATAGTGGTGGTGAACCTCTCCGGCAGGGGAGACAAAGATTTAGAAACATATATCCGATGGAGCAATGAACAGAATTAAACTCGCATTCGAAGCGGCGCAGCACCCACTGCTCAATGTATATTTCACAGCAGGCTACCCCGAGCTGAACAGCACCCGCACAGTGCTCCGTGCCCTAGAAGCCGCTGATGCCGATATGGTGGAGATCGGTATGCCGTACTCCGACCCACTGGCCGACGGCACGACCATTCAGGAGAGTTCGTCTGTGGCACTGGCCAATGGCATGACCATCGATACGCTCTTTGATCAACTGGAAGGCATGCGATTGGAGCTGGACATACCCGTGATCTTGATGGGCTACATCAATCCTGTGATGCAATATGGAGTGGAGAAATTCCTCGCCAAATGCAGCTACGTGGGTGTGGATGGCCTCATCTTGCCCGACGTGCCTATGGAGCTTTTTGATGCCGAATATGTGCCATTGCTGCGCAAGTATGATCTCGACTTCATTTTCCTCATCACACCTGAAACGGACGAGACACGTATCCGCTTAATTGACGAACGATCTACCGGATTCATTTATATGGTCTCCTCATCGGCCACCACCGGCAATACGGCAGGGCTATCAGCCGAGCAGCGGGCGTATTTCGAGCGTATCCGCGGAATGAAACTGAAAAATCACTGTATGATCGGATTTGGTATACACGACCGGCAGACGTTTAGAGAGGCGACTCAGTATGCCGATGGAGCCATAGTAGGTAGCGCCTTCATCAAGCAACTCGCTCAAGATGCGAGCGAGGAGGCGATAGATCGATTTGTTAGGAACTTTAAGTAAAGGGGACCATGCTGATTTGTTAGTAACCTTCGGTAGTACTTTTTGGCGCATTCCAACCAAACCATCGCCTTCTGAGTCTTAAGCCGCAAAAAGATTTCTATGATACGCCTATTTCCATTCCTGATTATAGTTGTTGTGCTGATGTCGTGTGGGGATGATAATGAAATATCCATCAATCCGGATTGGCGCTATTTCCGATTCTCAAGTTGTCCGCAAGATGCACATGGCAACTGGCAAGACACCAGTTTTGTGGCTGCCACTGCCGATCCTGTGGTTATTCAGCAATGCCTCGATCAATTGGCACTGGCAGAAGAAGAGCGAAACGTATTTCCATTAGGTAGTTTGGCAAAGGGAAGTGGGGGCTACAACAAAAACGCTACACACAGTTTTAGCTGGCACTTTGTAGAAGACGATTGGGAATTGGTAGAAATGGGCATTGAAATTTATGATGGATGTGCCTATTCAGATGCTGAATTGGCTGACTACCGGAAAAACGTAGGTCGGTATGGTGGTTGGGGCAATCGGGTGATGGAAGAGGTGGAGCTTAACTAAAAACCGCCTTCAAAAAATAGTCGCATCCCAACTGACAGTCCGCTCAAACGATCCACCCGTGCCTTGCTATTCGATAGGTTCGGTGCGTATTATTCGTGTGGGTGTTTGTGTTCTTTCGGAGGCACTGGATCATAACCAAATCCGCCCCACGGATGGCACCTCGCAATGCGCTTTGTCCCAAGCCAAATACCTTTCAATACCCCATGCGTCAAGATCGCTTCTTTGGTGTATTGTGAGCACGTGGGGGTATAGCGGCAGGCGCTTGGCAAAAGTGGGGAGAGCGCATATTGATAAAAGATGACGGGGAGAATGAAAATCTTGCGAAGAATGCGGCTCATACGTGGTGAAATTAGCGACCTTATTTGTGAGGCACAATAAAATTCGTTCAGTTTGCGCTTCTCATGACAAACCCCATGGCGGGTGTCGCTGCATTCGAATGGTGAAAAGGCTTGTATTTCTGATAGTTTCTGCTGGGATTTTCTTTCCAACATTGGCACAAACCAATGAGCAGGACTCATCAAGACAAGTGACCATTCGCAATATTCACATCGTAGGTAATGAAAAAACAAAGCCACAAATCATCACCAGAGAATTGAGTGTATCTGAGGGAAATGCCTATAGATTGAAGGCGCTTCGTGATACGCTTAGATTTGATCGAAATCGGGTGTACAATACCAATCTCTTCAATGTGGTGGATATTTCTATTCAAGAATTGGATAGTGCACAAGCTGACATTCTGATCAAACTTGAAGAGCGCTGGTACATTTATCCCATTCCGCTTTTCAAACTGGCCGACCGCAATTTCAACGATTGGTGGGTCAACCGAGATAGGGATTTTCAGCGTGTGAATTTCGGTATAGTTTACTCGCAATTCAATGTACGTGGACGAGCCGAGCGATTGCGAGTCACCGCCCAAACGGGCTTTGAAGATCGATTTATTTTCAATTACCGAATTCCCTACATTGACAAGAAGCAACACCACGGCATCATGCCAGAGATTTTTCTGATCCAAAGTAAGAACTTGGGCTTTGAGACAGTAGATCACTTGCGCACATTTATCATGGCCGAAGAGGAAATGCGTCGCAGCTTGGGCATCAGCCTTTTCCATACCTATCGCAAGCGATTTTATGATTACCATTACACCGGATTGGGCATATACAACACCCACATTGCCGATACCATCGCCTTTCTGAATCCCAATTATTTAGGTGATAGTCGCACACAGCAGCAGTTTATGACTGCTACGTATGGCTATCAACTAGACACGCGAGACAACATCAATTATCCGAAGAGAGGTACGAATTTCCTGGCATCAGTGACCAAAACCGGACTGGGCGTATTTGGTGATTTGGATTATCTATCGGCCAGCGTGCGAGGAGCTAAATATTTTGATCTAAACAAAGGATACTCATCGGCGCACTCGCTACATGGCTATTGGAGTTCGGATGCCAATCGACCCTTTCTCAATTACTATGGATTGGGTTTTGAGCCACAGATCTATGTGCGTGGTTATGAGCTCGATTTGGTGGAGGGCAGTTCGTTCATTTTATCAAAACACTCCACACGCAAACTACTCTGGAAGAGCAAGGCCAACCTTGGCAAGGCCATGCCCATCAAGCAGTTTAGGTCAATTCCTATTGCTTTTTATGCCAAACTATTTGTAGACGGAGCGTATGTGTGGGGGTTTGAAAACAATGCGACAAATGACCGTTTGACGGATAAATTCATCTACGGAACAGGGGTGGGTATTGACATGGTCACTATTCACGATTTGGTCATCCGATTTGAATACTCGACTAACCGTGACGGTGAAACACAATTCTTCCTCAACTTCATGACGGATATTTAAGTAGTAGAAACTTAATATCCCGCGTTTGCATGCTCAGGCCAATTGGATTAGTTTGCACGTCATGCGCTTGATCGGTTGTACTCTCCTATTCCTCTGCCTCACGGCCTCTTCTCAAAGTGGAAAATTCCCGATGGGCGCACGCAACGCCGCTATGGGAGGAGCCAGTGTCACCATCAGCGATCAATGGAGCGTATTCAACAATGTGGGAGCTTTGGGATTGCTCAACGGCGATTTTGCATTCACATCTTATCAAAACCGGTTTGGAATAAGCGAACTCTCCACGATGGGAGCCGGATATGTCAAGGATTTTGGCAATTCAGCTGTAGGTATCGGGATATGTCGTTTTGGAGATGAATTTTTCAGCGAACAGCGGGTGAATGTGGGTTTTGGACATCAGTTAGATAGGGTCTCGCTGGGCGCAAGTGTCGATTATTTACAATACAATATTGCCACCGTGGGGTCGCGCGGGGTGATTGTATTCGAGTTTGGCGGTGTAGCCGAGCTGACAAAGCAACTTTCATTCGGTGCGCATATTTTCAATCTCAATCAAGCCAAATTGGTGGAAGGAACCCAAGAGCGGGTGCCTACCGTGATGAAGGCAGGCTTGACGTACCGTCCCTCAGACGATTTGCTATTCAATATTGAGACAGAAAAGGATCTTGATTTTGATGAAGTTTTCAAGGCGGGTTTAGAATACCAAATTGTGGAGAAAGTATTCGTGCGCACGGGCTTTCGCACAGCCCCATTCAATGGCTCATTTGGTGTCGGATTTCATCCCAAGCAGTTTCAGTTTGACTATGCGTTTGGCAATGATACCAATCTAGGCGCCATTCATGAGCTATCGGTCAGCTATCAGTTCAAGCGGCCATGAAGTATGCACTAGCCATAATGGCTTTCCTGATTTCGCTGCATGTGCTGGCTCAGCGCGATACCACGCGCACGATAGATTTGGAGCAGTTCGCCGAACGGCTATTTCAGTTGCAAGATGAGGATGCCAACTATGAAGATATTTATGAATCGTTGTTACTTTTTTTCACTGATCCGCTCAATCTGAATAGAGCATCCCAAGAGCAGTTAGCTTCATTATATGTTCTTTCTCCGACCCAAATTCAGTCTTTTTTAGAGTATCGCGACGCGCAGGGTAAGTTGCTGTCTATCTATGAATTGCAAGCAATAGAAGGGTTTGATTTGCCCACCATACAATTACTCTTGCCTCTTGTAACAATTGCAGAAAGTTCGTTGGATCAAGGGCCTTTGTTTCATCGAATGGCTACTGACAAGAGCAACCGCTATTTCCTTTTCAGGCACACGCGTGTGTTGGAGGAGCAGGCCGGCTATCTCCCTGAGCAAGCAAATGGCTACATAGGCGATCAAAACAAAATCTATGGCCGATTCAGGAGTAGCAGGCGTGATGATTTCAGTTATGGATTCACTTTCGAGTCAGATGCAGGTGAGCAAAAGGGGTTTCAAAATGGACACCCGGGTTTTGATTTTTGGTCGGCACATTTCATGATCGAAAATCAAGGGCCATTTAGCAAAATAATTATAGGAGATTTTCAGATGCAGGCAGGCCAAGGGCTGGTGTTTGGTGCCGGATTCAACCCGGGCAAAGGAGCAGAGACTGTGAACACGATCAAGCGAAATACATTGGGCATTCGGCCATATACTTCAGTTCTTGAGACAGGTTTTTTCAGAGGAGGAGGTGTGGCAGTTGAACGTGGAAACTGGATCGTGACTGCATTCGGTTCCTACCTGTTGCAAGATGGAAATGTGCGCATTGACACACTCAATGAGGAGTTTGACGAATTTGTAAATTCTATTCAGCAAACAGGTTTTCATCGTACACCCAGTGAATTAGAAGCCAGAAATCAAATCAGCGAAACAAATTTTGGATCGCTAGTCGAGTTTCGCCCAAATAGAAAATTGCATCTGGGTATGTCGGCACTCATGACGGAAATCAGCACACCATTACTTCGTACAGATGCACCCTACAACATCTTTGAATTTAAAGGCACACAAAACACAGTATTGGGTACGTTCGGATCATATCAATGGCAGAACTTTAATTTTTTTGGTGAAGTAGCCCGCTCGTCATCAGGTGGCATGGGCATGGTAGGAGGGGTGATTAGTTCACTCACGCAATCCATAGATGTGGCCATGTCCATGCGCAATTATGACCGTGATTTTCATTCATTCTATGGCAATGCATTTGGAGAAGGCACACGCACCATCAACGAAAAAGGTATGTATTGGGGAATACGTTTTCAACCGAGCCGTCGCTACAATGTAGTGGGGTATTACGACAAATTCTCTTTTCCATGGTTGCGTTATCTAGTAGATGCACCATCTGAAGGTGCCGAGTGGTTGGGGCGGTTCACCTACAACCCAAGTCGAAACATCAGCACGTTTATTCAAATAAGAGAAGAGCGTCGTGAACTGTCATTAACAGACGGAAACCTCTCCGGCTTGCAGCAGCGCATCAAGCGAAACTATATTTTCAATATAGACTACAAACTCACCAATCAACTTTCGATGAAATCGCGGGTGCAAACGAGCACACAAGATAGGGCAGGCGTGTTCACCACCGGATACGCCATTGTGCAAGATCTCAATTATTCATCGGGCAGATGGAAACTAAGCGGACGGATGGCACTTTTCGAAACCAATTATGATAATCGCCAATATATATATGAAAAGGATGTTCTATACGCCTTTTCCATCCCAATGTATAACGGTCAAGGAGTTCGCAATTACGTACTCATACAGTATGGCATGAGCGAGGCAATTGATCTGTGGGTGCGGCTTGCACGCTTCAGTTATTTGAACGAGCAGGAAGTGGGCTCAGGACTGGATGTTTCGGAAGGCCCTGTGCGCACCGAACTCAAATGGATGATGCGCTGGAAATTTTAACCATCAATGGAACCATTCTGCACGTTTCTTGGCTAGTTATTTCGGAAATAATCCGATGGAATTAAATTTGCCACAACAATATATGTATATACACGTAATAGTGTTTGAATGTTAGAAATCATGAAATATACGCCTACAGAGTACCCAATCCTAGATGTGATCAAAGACCGCTGGAGCCCGCGCGCATTTAGCAATAAGCCCGTGACCAACGATCAATTGAATTCCCTATTTGAGGCGGCCAGATGGGCCTCATCCAGCATGAATGAGCAGCCTTGGCGCTTTATCTATGCCCACAAAGGAGAGGAAGTATTTGATACCATCGCCAATTGGCTTTTCGAAGGAAATGTGTGGGCCAAGCAAGCACCCGTGTTGATGGTGACATTGGCCAAAACCACTTTTACAAGAAACGAGCGACCCAATGGAGCTGCGCTGCATGACCTGGGACTGGCAGTGGCCAATATGAGCATCCAAGCCACCGCAGAGGGGCTATCGATGCATCAGATGGGAGGCGTGGATAAAGAGCAGCTGCGTGCGTCCTTTGATATTCCCGACTTTTTTCAGATTGTCACGGTGATAGCCCTTGGACACAGAGGATCGCCTGATCAATTAGACGAAGCACTTCAGGCACGGGAACTCGCCGAGCGTAAGCGTCATCCGGTTTCAGCATTCGCATTTCATGGAACCTTTAAATTGAATGAAAATGAACACAGTATTGCATAAAGCCGACACGCGCGGCACGGCCAATTTTGGCTGGTTAGACAGCAAGCACTCTTTTAGTTTTGGTCATTACTATGATCCTAACCGCATCCAATTCGGTGCTTTGCGGGTATTGAATGATGATATTGTGGAGCCCGGTTACGGATTCGGTACGCATCCGCACGACAATATGGAGATCGTTTCGATACCGCTGGTGGGCACATTGGCACACAAAGACAGCACGGGTAATGAGAAGACCATCCAAACAGGCGAGGTGCAGATCATGAGTGCCGGCACTGGACTTACACACTCAGAGTACAATCATAGCAAGACCGAACGGGTGAATTTCTTGCAGGTGTGGGTATTGCCCAAGCAGCGAAATATCACACCGCGATACGATCAACGCTTTTTTGATTTCAAGCCAAATGCTTTCACCTTGGTGGTAGCACCTGATGAAGAAAATGCCCTTTGGATCAATCAAGATGCGTGGTTTAGCATCGGCAAATTGGAGGCAGGGCAGGAGTTGGCCTATGCGACTCACCAATCAGGGAATGGCGTGTATGCGTTTGTGATAGATGGTTTAGTAGAAATTGGCGGAAATCAACTCAGCAAACGAGATGGCATTGGTATAGTAGGAGAGGCGAATATTTCATTCAAGGCCACCACAGATTTGACGGTGTTGGTTATTGAAGTGCCGATGTAATTAGAATGGCTCTCACGAAATTGGGAGCCTTTTTATTTCACCTTCAGTACCAATTTTCCTGCTACTTTTTTTTGAGTCAAAGCATCTAGCGCCTCACCTGCCTTTTCAAGGGGAAATTCTTGATGGACGACAGGTGATAGCATTCCTTGATTCCACCAATCGAGCAGTGCGGCCACATTTTTAGCATTCTCCTCCGGAAATTCCCTGAAAAATCGTCCCCAAAATACACCTACGATGGAAGCACACTTCAACAAAGGCAGATTCCAAGGCAATCTTGGTATTTCGCCTTGGGCAAAACCAATAATCAAATGACGCCCTCCAAAGGCCAAGGAGCGGAACACCGTCTCGCTGATAGCTCCCCCTACAGGATCGTAGATTAGGTCAAGTCCTTTTCCGGCTGTAATTGTGGCAATTTTCTCTCGAATGGTCGGATCGTTAGTATCAAGCACATGGTCTGCGCCTTGATGGGTGCAATGCACTCGTTTTTCTTCGGTAGACGCACAGGCGATCACGGTAAGATGGAGCGCCTTGGCCACTTGTATGGCTGCTGTGCCCGTGCCTCCTGCTGCTCCAAGTATCAGGATCGTTTCGCCTTTTTTGGCCTGTCCTCTATCCACTAAGGCATGGTACGTAGTAGCATACGTTTGAAGGAAAACAGCTCCCTCTCGAAACGGCAGTGCATCCGGTAGTTTATAGGTATTCGTCCCGAAACTGGCTACTTTCTCAGCATATCCTCCCCAACTACACCCTGAAATGACCCGATCGCCTTTTTTTATATGTGTGACATTTTTTCCAATCGCTGCGACAGTCCCTGATACCTCTCCGCCTGGTGTGAAGGGTAGGGGAGGCTGATATTGATATTTTCCTTGGATAATAAGCGTGTCGGGAAAATTGATGCCTGTATAGTGTACATCAATCAACACTTGATCAGGGGTGATGGAGGGCGCAGACGTTTCTTGAAAAACCAACTTTTCCGGTCCGCCATGCTCGATTACACGGATGGCTTTCATAAGATGGTCAATACATTTTCGGGTGGACGACCGATAGCTGCTTTGCCATTTTTGATCACAATCGGACGTTCGATCAGTTTTGGATAATCGACCATGGCTTGAATCCACTCCTCATCTGTCATTTTTTTTCCTTTGAAATGTACTTTGAACTCATCTTCTCCCTTCCGTATCAGTGCTTCGGGTTTGATGCCGAGTTGGGAGATTACCTGTTT
>CAZPST010000039.1:0-14131 GCA_964589185.1 uncultured Roseivirgaceae bacterium
TTTTGGTGAATAACACAGGCGGCCCACCTGCCGGGTTGATTGAAAATGCCACATGGGAGCAGTTTGTCTCTGCCCTTGAAATGCATGTGAAAATGGCGCATACTATCACTCAACTCGTATTGCCTCACATGCGTCAGCAGCAGTTTGGGCGTATCATCAATGTAATATCTACCTCGGTGAAAATCCCCATTGCGGGGTTAGGTGTGAGCAATACCACGCGTGGCGCCATGGCCTCTTGGGCAAAAACATTGGCCACTGAAATAGCCAAAGATGGCATCACCGTCAATAATATTTTGCCGGGGTTTGTGGAGACGGGACGATTGGAATCGCTCATTACCGGAAAAGCCAAAGGCGCAGGCACATCGGAGGACGTGATTGCCAAAGAAATGATTAGCAGCATACCTGCAGGACGGTTTGGGAAGCCTGAGGAATTGGCGTATTATGCCACATTTCTTGCCTCTGAACGAGCCGGGTATATCACCGGCACGAGTTTGCAAATAGACGGGGGCCGAACAGGGAGTTTATGATTCGACTAGCCAACTATATCAATGGTCAATTGGTACCACCCGTATTGGGTAGATACCTAGACAACTATGAACCGGCCAAAGCAATAGTCTTTTCAAAAGTGCCCGAGAGCGCGTCAGCAGATGTAGACCTAGCCGTGGAAGCCGCCACCAAGGCCTTCCCCGCATGGGCTGCACTTTCCATTGATGCACGCAGCAGAATACTTCTCAGACTGGCTGATTTGATAGAAGAAAACTTAGAGGAATTGGCACAATGCGAAACCCAAGATTCGGGCAAACCAATCAAGCTTTCTCGAAGTGTAGACATCCCTCGCGCATCTGCTAATTTCCGTTTTTTTGCGTCTGCCATTGTCAATTTTTCGTCTGAAGCGCACATCATGGAAGGCGAAGCGGTGAACTACACCCGCCGTGGACCTTTGGGCGTTGTTGGCTGCATTTCTCCTTGGAATCTACCTATCTATCTGCTTTCTTGGAAAATAGCACCTGCCTTAGCTATGGGAAATTGTGTGATCGCTAAACCATCGGAACTCACACCTTATACCGCTTTCAAATTATCCGAACTAGCAATCAAAGCAGGCATTCCGGCAGGAGTGCTGAATATCCTACATGGCACGGGTGCATCCGTTGGGCAAGCGATTGTAGATCATCCAAAAATCAAAGCGATATCATTTACAGGAGGCACAGCTACAGGACGGCTAATAGGTGCCAGCACGTCACAAACCTTCAAGAAGGTATCGTTGGAACTAGGCGGAAAAAATCCAAATCTGGTCTTTGCTGATTGCGATTTTGACGAAGCAGTGAAAACAAGCGTGCGCAGCGCGTTTGCCAATCAGGGAGAAATCTGCCTGTGCGGTTCTCGGATTTTGATTGAACGAAGCATCTATGACCGATTCAGAGACGAGTACGTGTCTAGAGTGAAATCCATGAAAGTGGGCGACCCGCTTGATGATGTGCAGATGGGCGCGCTTATTTCTGAAGGTCATATGAATAAAGTGATTGGCTTCATCGAGCAGGCCAAAGCAGATGGTGGTAAAGTGCTCACGGGCGGCAAGCGAATTGACACATTACCCGGCTACTTTGTGGAGCCTACAGTATTCGAAGGACTTGATGCTTACTGTGCTTTGAATCAGCAGGAGGTTTTCGGCCCTGTCGTTTCGCTGATTCCTTTTGATTCGGAAGAAGACGCGGTGACTTGGGCCAATTCGACTGAATACGGTTTGGCAGCTACTGTTTGGACAAGTGATCTAAAGCGGGCGCATCGGGTGTCACATGCCCTGCAATCAGGCATAGTATGGGTGAACTGCTGGCTGCTGCGCGACCTGCGCACGCCCTTTGGTGGCATGAAAAATTCGGGTGTGGGACGTGAAGGTGGCAATGAAGCATTGCGCTTCTTCTCTGAGCCACAGAATATCTGCATCAAACTATAGGAGCAAAAAAATCCCGACATGCTCTGTCGGGATTCACATTAAGTACCAATTATGTTTAACTAAACTTACTCCTTCAGAACAGCAATCTTAAAGGACTTGCGCTCCTTGTGACCGCAGTAGCCGCACTGATAATATTTCATTAATTCTCCCTCTTCCGTGTGAGAAGACGGCTGGATCACTTCTTCACGATCCACTTTCAATGTCTGATAGTTACACTCTGAACAAGCCAATGCATGCAGTCGACCATTGTATTTTTCGATTTTTGTGAAACCGGTCGCTTTATGTATCCACACGTCATAATCTACAGAGAATGCATTTTCTTCCGCTTGCATACCTTCGTCTAGGTACACATCTTCTTCTTCTTCGCTCAAAAGCTCCATGGCCTGACCATCCGGAGTGAGACGTGGCGTATAGCGAAGACGCTTCAATCGCTTCTCAATAAAGAATGGATAGTAGAACTTCAGGACGTTTTGCATGATCACCGCCACAATCATGGCCATCATTACGGTCACGAAAAGTGTCACGAAGAAATATAACCAGTTTGCTTGCAAACGCTCCGGCATGAATCGTCCGACATTCAAATAAATAGTAGCGCCGGTAATCAACATGAGGAAACCATACCAAAGGAGGTTGATTTCGTGCATGTTTATGTAATCGTATCGTGTTTTATAATCTCTGGTAGTCGCCAATTTCAGGTAATGTCCAAGCAGTATTAAAACCCCGATTATCGCGATCCCGATAGCCGCATACAGGCCATAGGTGTTCCAGGAATTTAAAAAGGCCTCAGGAAGTCGTTCAGTCATGGTAATTAGTGTTAGCAGTTAGGTTAGTACAAAAGTGTCTCTTTATTTCAAAAAATTCAATGCTTAAGACGTAAATTCTGATCGTCCAATTTAATCCAATTATTCCGAAAGCTAGACAAAAAAATATTTCAAATCAACGAATGACACCCAATTTCGATGAATTGGATAGCTTTAAGTATTCGAATTACATTTTTACAATCAACATCCCATGCGCTTTTTTATTCTAGTTATTCTCTTTTCTCTCATTGCATGCTCTCCAAACAAGCCCGAAGAGACCGTTCAGAAACCCATCAGTGAAATGTCTGCTGACGAACTACGCGCGTATGCAGACACGCTCGCGCACAGATTCATTATAGTAGATGGGCATGTAGACTTACCCTATCGCATGAAGGTGGCAGGTTTTATCCTGCGCAAAGAGGTAATGGATGTATCGGTAGAGACCGAGGGTAATTTTGACTACCCTAAATCAAAACGAGGCGGATTGGATGCCCCGTTTATGTCTATCTACATTCCCAGCCGATATCAAGTGGATGGTGGTGCAAAACGGCTGGCTGATTCCCTCATTGATATGACCCGCCGACTTACAATCAAATTTCCAGATAAGTTTGCGCTAGCAAATTCACCGGCAGACATTCAGGCCAACTTTGAAAGAGGATTGGTGTCGCTACCTATGGGGATGGAAAATGGCGCCCCCATTGGTGATGAGCTAGCCAATGTGGAATATTTCTTCAATCGGGGCATTCGCTATATCACGCTTACACACTCTACCAACAATCAGATTTGTGATTCATCATATGATAAGACGCGCTTGTGGAATGGTTTGAGCCCGTTTGGCCGTGAGGTGGTGAAAGAAATGAACCGCGTTGGTATTATGGTGGATATCAGCCATGTATCAGATAGCACATTTTATCAAGTGGTACGCATGACAGATGTGCCGGTAATCGCCTCGCACTCTTCTAGTCGCCATTTTGTGCCCGGATTCGAACGCAATATGTCTGACGACATGATCAAGCAACTGGCCAAAAATGGTGGCGTCATCTGTATCAACTTCGGTTCTACATTTCTTTCACTCGAGTCAAGAGAAAAATTTGATCGCATGGAAGAAGACTTGATCAATTACAAATCGCAAATGAAATTGATCGACAGTGATTCGGCCTATCAAGCATACGCCAGACAGTATGTAATTGATAATGAGTTATTTGAAGATGTGGAAAAAGTAGTAGATCACATCGACAGGGTAGTAGAGTTAGCGGGCATAGACTATGTAGGTTTCGGGTCCGACTTTGATGGTGTAGGGGATAGTCTGCCAATTGGCCTGAAGGATGCCTCTATGTTTCCCAATGTGATCTACGAGATGCTGAAGCGCGGCTATTCCGAAGAGGATATCGAAAAGGTATGTTACAAAAATGTGTTCCGTGTATGGAATGCTGTGGCGCAGGCTGCCGAAAAAAGTTAATTGTTCTTGAGCGATCGGATGAATGAATTCCACGCCCACGGATTGAGCAGATTGGTGGTCTGCGGGCCAAATTTATTCTGAAACATTTGCACTTGTTGATCTTGGAAATAGCGCTGGTTCATGGCCGGACTGGCTGCCATAAAATTACCCCCATCCTTCATGTACGTGGCATTGATCCATGCTTGCAGATTGGCATTATCCCGATTGTACGGCAGTTGCATCGTAACGACGGCACGCTTGAACATTTCCTCCGTTGGGAATGGAAATACTTCCACCTCTTCTAGGAATGTTACGTCATTTTCTAAGGTTACAATCACCTTGAGACTAGACGTAGCGTCGTGTCTTGGTATGATATAATGCGTGCGCTTGAATCCCACTGCCGAAAACACAATGCTATCTCCCTCTACCACTGGCAAAGAAAAGAAACCATACGGATTGGTGGTAGTGCCACGCCCGCCTTTAGGCAAATACACGTGCACCCCCGGAATGACATTGAACGAATCCATCTCCATCACCACGCCAGTAAATTGAATGACCTTTTTGGGCACTTCCTGTGGAGCAACCTGCACATCTACTGCCTGCTCTTGTGCAAAGGCAAGAACAGCGACAGAAAAGAACGATATGATGAGTAAAAGTCTCAAATTGGGCGCCTCCGGCGATTTAGCTAGTGAAAAAACGCAATTTATAGAGGGAATGATTCCAAAAGACTCAAACTTAGCACCTAGGAGCGAATCCTCCCAGATAAAAAGTGTTAATTGGTGAACGACCCAAACATGAAATCGAGCATCGTGCGCACGTCAATCTGAAGAATATTCATTAAAATGCGAGATTCCATCTGACCTTAAAAAACAGTTAAAACAGATGAAACTCAAACATTTCAACCTTGGTTTTGGTACCCAAATTTTCAAATCATTTGCTGACGAATCGCGAACCCGCATCCTTCATTTGCTGTTCAATACGGGCGAACTGACCATCTCAGACTTGGTGAGCATTCTGGATTTCACCCAAACCAAGACATCCAGACACATGTCTTTTCTGCGCAATGCAGGGATGGTAAGTTCGCGGCAGCAGGATCAGTGGGTGTTTTACAGCATCCGAGAGGAGAGCTATAATATGGTGAAGCAGATTTTTAATTTTTTGGAAAAAGACCCGCTCCTTACGCACGACTTGAAAATCTACGAAACACTAAAAAACAATAGAGAGCTGGCCAGTAACAAGTTGGAAGCCAAAGATTACCGCAGATGAAAAAAATCACCCATGTATTTTTTGATTTGGACCACACATTGTGGGATTATGAGACCAACTCGCGCAAAACACTCGTTGACTTAGCACACCATTTCGGGTTGACAGATCATGTGAGCGTGGAGGCATTTATCAAAGCGTATGAGAAAGTGAATGAGAAGCTTTGGCACAAGTTCAACAACAATCAAATAGACAGGGATCACATACTCAAGTACCGATTTCCGCAGGTACTTCGCAAGCTCAAAATATATGTACATCACAAGCCTGAAGACATGACGGCCTTTTTCATCGAAAATTGTTCTATTAAGAGTGGATTGATGCCGCATACCATTGATACGCTGAATTATTTGAAGGAAAAATATCCTATGGCCATCATCACCAATGGCTTTCCGGAGGCACAATATCCCAAGATGAAATCGTCGGGCCTTGATAAATATTTTCATCATGTAGTCATGTCCGAAATGGTGGGGTATCGCAAACCTGACCGACAAATATTCCAGCATGCCATGGATCTGCTGGGCGCCAAACCGAAAACCTCCGTGATGATTGGGGATAATCCGAAGACAGATATCAGAGGGGCAGAGGCGGCAGGAATGAAAGCCATTTTCTATAACCCCACAGGAAACCGCAAATCAGTGACCGAATGGGAAATCCAAAGCTTAGACGAATTGGTGGGTATTCTTTGATAGTCGGTTTACCTTTGCGGCTCTCAAAAACAACACGAACATGCCCAAAGGAAACTATACCATCCCCACACCGATCAACGAACCCGTATTGAGCTATGCGCCCGGCACTAAGGAGCGTGAGCAAGTTTTGGCCACTTACAAGAAAATGTACAGCAAGGAGCTAGATGCACCTATGTACATTGGTGCGGATGAGATACGAACCGGGAAAACCGTGAAGATGACCTGTCCGCATGATCATCAACATGTGTTGGGACATTTTCATGAGGGAGATGCGTCACATGTGCAGATGGCCATTGAGACGGCATTAGCAGCACGCGTGCAATGGTCTGAATTGAGCTGGGAACACAGAGCTAGCATATTCCTAAAGGCCGCTGATCTATTGGCCGGACCGTATCGTGCCAAAATCAATGCAGCCACCATGCTAGGACAAGGCAAAAATGTCTTTCAGGCAGAAATAGATGCGGCATGCGAATTCATCGATTTTCTGCGGTTCAACGTGACCTTCATGCAGGAAATTTACCAGCAGCAGCCTGCCTCGTCACCGGGTATTTGGAACCGCATGGAATACCGACCACTTGAGGGATTCGTGTTGGCTGTCACTCCGTTTAACTTCACCGCTATTGCGGGCAATCTACCGGCATCAGCTGCGCTTATGGGCAATGTAGTAGTCTGGAAACCCGCCTATACACAGATCTACTCGGCACAGGTGATTATGGAAGTATTCAAGGAAGCGGGATTGCCGGATGGCGTGATCAACTTGGTATATGTGGATGGCCCCACCGTGGGAAGTGTGGTATTCAATCACCGAGACTTTGCCGGTTTGCATTTTACAGGCAGCACAGGCGTGTTTCAGCAATTGTGGAAAACCATCGGTCAGAATATTGAAAAATACCGCACTTATCCGCGCATAGTGGGCGAGACAGGCGGTAAAGATTTCGTAATCGCACACAAATCAGCCGATGCACGTGCGGTAGCCACCGGATTGGTACGTGGTGCCTTTGAATACCAAGGACAAAAGTGCAGTGCAGCTTCTCGGGCATACATCCCGACTAACCTTTGGCCTGAAGTGAAGAAAATCATACAGGAAGATCTGAAATCCATCAAAATGGGTGCGCCGGATGATCTGACAAACTTTGTGAATGCGGTAATAGATGAGCGCTCATTCAAAAAAATCACTACCTACATTGATGAAGCGAAAAATGCCAAAGGCGTGGAACTCATTGCCGGTGGGAACTACGACGGATCGAAAGGCTGGTTTATCGAACCGACAGTCTTCCGAGTAGACGATCCTAAATACCGAACGATGTGTGAGGAGATTTTTGGGCCGGTGCTCACTGTGTATGTATATGATGAAAATGCCTACGAAGAAACGCTGGAACTATTGGACAATACATCTCCATACGCACTGACAGGAGCTGTCTTCTCCAAAGACCGCTATGCTGCCGAATTGGCAACCAAGAAATTGGTGAACGCCGCGGGTAACTTTTACATCAACGACAAGCCGACAGGAGCCGTGGTAGGTCAGCAGCCGTTTGGCGGGGCGAGAGGGTCAGGCACGAACGACAAAGCAGGTGCGCAAATGAACCTGCTCCGCTGGGTAAGTGCCCGCACCATCAAAGAGACATTCGTATCTCCTACTGATTACAGATATCCGTTTTTGGGATGAACAAACCGGAAGAAGCGATCATGAATTGCTTCTTCCATTTTAGATAGGTCTCTCTCGATTTTTTTGTACTTTGGTACATACAAAAATTGCAAGACGATGAATCCTGTAACCTGGTTTGAAATCCCCGTCACAGATATGGATCGGGCGAAGAAATTTTACGAAACAATCCTGCTCACCAATATCAACGTGGTAGATTTTGGCAATTTGCTGATGGGCTGGTTCAAAGCCGATGATGACCAACAAGCACCTGGCGCCACCGGATCATTGGTAAAAGCCGAAACGTACGCACCATCGTACAATGGCGCCATGGTCTATTTCGGCGTGCAGGAAATCAACGAAGTAATCGCCCGAGTGGAGACCGCCGGAGGAAAAGTGCTCAATCCTAAAATGAGTATTGGTGAATATGGTTTCGTGGCGCATTTTGAAGACAGTGAGGGCAACCGAGTGGCATTGCATCAGGCGCCCTAAGCTTAATTTCAATCTTTCAGCGTCGCATTAAAACTTCTCTTTTTACCTCTAAATGAGAGAATAAATCATTTGTCCTTTCAGGAGAATTTTTTGTACTTAGGTGCGAAGGAATTGACGAATCGTTTATCATTGTGTCTTTGCTGGATACGCATCCCCAACGAGTGAAAACTGCTGCAATAGCCATATTGATTGTATACCTCTCCCTTGCCTCGGTAAGTGGTCAAACGTTGCGCTATGACGTGGTGAAAGGGAGTAAGACACTCGGCGAGATGATTGTGAAACGCGAAATCAACGGCTCGACCGAAGAAATTAGTTTTGAAAGTGATGTCACTTTTCGCTTACTCTTTTCCTTCAATCTCAAATTTTCACAATACGAAAAATTCACCAATGGAAAAATCAATTGGGGAAAGGCGCTCAGCCTACTGAACGGCCGATCGCAGAAGGATTCAAAGATTGTATCTAGCGACAAAGGCCAAATGCTCACACTAGATGGCGTCACGGTGAAGATCAATGAACCAATTCTTTATTCTGTCTCACAAATCTATTACGACGAACCTACCGATGGACAGAAGGTCTTTTCACAGCAGTTCGGACAGTTTCTGGTGTTCAAAAAGGTAAAAGAACATAGATATGTTCTCGCCTCTCCGGATGGAGACAACTACTATACGTACAAAAATGGTATCTGCGTAAAAGTGGACGTGGAGCGTGATTTTGCCAACTTCTATTTTGTGCTGCAGCCCGAGTCACTCAAGGCCGTAGAGGCTAAAGCAGACTCGCTGTATGTGACGCCTAATTAGACTTTTTTGAAAAAGGAATCCACAAATTCCATCTTGTTGAATACTTGTAAATCCTCCACTTTTTCGCCAACTCCTATATATCGCACAGGTATTTTAAATTGATCAGAAATACCGATTACCACGCCTCCCTTGGCAGTTCCATCCAGTTTGGTGATGGCCAAGGAAGTCACTTCCGTTGCTTTGGTGAATTCCTTCGCTTGAATGAAAGCATTTTGCCCTGTGCTGCCATCTAGCACCAGCATGACATCATGCGGTGCGTCGGGGATGAACTTCTGCACCACACGCTTGATCTTAGTGAGCTCGTTCATGAGGTTCACTTTGGTGTGTAGTCGGCCGGCAGTATCAATGATTACTACATCGGCATGTTCCTGCACCCCTCGCTCGGCAGCTTCAAACGCCACCGCTGACGGATCGGTGTTCATGCCTTTGGCCACCACTTCCACTCCCACGCGTTCTCCCCACATCTTCAATTGATCCACGGCTGCAGCACGAAACGTATCAGCTGCTCCGAGTATCACTTTCTTTCCTTGTCCTTTGAACTGGGCTGCTAACTTGCCGATAGTCGTGGTTTTGCCTACCCCATTTACCCCTACCACCATGATCACGTAGGGGCCATCGACCTTGGGCACATCAAAATCCGTCAAATCCACAGTATTATTTTCAGCTAGCAACGCCGCGATCTCCTCTCTAAGGATTCGATCGAGCTCAGTAGTGTTCATGTACTTGTCTTTGGCCACTCGCTCCTCAATACGGGCTATTATTTTTACTGTAGTTTCCACCCCCACATCAGAGGTGATCAGCACTTCTTCCAACTCATCTAGCACTTCAGCATCCACGGTGGATTTTCCGGCTACCGCACGACCCAGTTTCCCAAAGAAATTTTCTTTGGTCTTCTCCAGCCCTTTGTCTAGCGACTCCTTTTTATCCTTATTGAAAATGTTGAAAATGCCCATTCTGTGGTGAATTTAACTCGAAATTACTCGTTTAGGCTAATTTGAAAGTCTTACCTTAAATCGGGAGGCAGATTATTTCTTTACTAACCCTGATAAAAATTTACCCAAAGAAATTTTTCGTCATGGGTTAAACTAAAAAAGTCCCTGCAAAGGGACTTTCACTATTTTTTGATGACGCTGGAATTATCGCTTCAACGCGTCAGCTACTTCAGCCTCCGGCACCATTTCCTCACGGAAAGAATATGCGCCATTGTCCATCTTGATGGCCTTAATCACTCGGGCGAACTTAGCGCCTCCGGGCTGCTTTAGGGTTGCTACTACTTTCTTTGCCATGATTACTTAATTTCTTTGTGAACAGTATATTTCCGCATGATCGGATTGTACTTTCTCAGTTCAATACGCTCAGGTGTATTTTTTCGGTTTTTGGTGGTGATGTAGCGCGATGTGCCCGCCATGCCACTTGTCTTGTGCTCTGTGCATTCAAGTATCACCTGTATTCTATTACCTTTCTTGGCCATTTTCTTATACTAATTTGTAAAAGGAGTGCAAATGTAGAAAAATAATCCTAATCAATCAATTAACTTCCTGAACAAGAATGTAATAATTTATGTCAGGCGTGAATGATTCACCCGCAATTGTCTTCCATTCCGTAGTGGGTGTAAGCCGAACTGTAGACGAATCGATTGTCACATCTACAGGCATATCAAAGGCATCAATCACATCAGACCAGCGATAGGCCATGCTTCCGTCGTTCACTTTATATTCCAGTGTAGGCACTC
This sequence comes from uncultured Roseivirgaceae bacterium, assembly GCA_964589185.1. GTDB lineage: Bacteria > Bacteroidota > Bacteroidia > Cytophagales > Cyclobacteriaceae > JAAEPI01. The sequence continues at coordinate 10,802 of CAZPST010000039.1, forward strand.
GATGATCTCGCAAGTACTGATCAAAAAAGGAGGTCAAATTGATTCCTGTCTTTGCTGCAATGTACTTTTCCACTTGTGCTGTGGTGACCGTCCGATGGTAGAATTCTTCATTCAATCCACGCAAAATGGATCTCCACAGGTCGTCATTGGCCACAACTTGCCTGAGCGTGTGCAGGATATTATTGCCCTTAAAGTACATGTCACTGGAGCCCTCCTTATTGACATGATAGGTGCCGATGATGGGTTCTGCATTGGATATGTTTCGGCGAGTGCCAATGGAATACTTGCTTCCATCTTCTTTGCCAAAGAAGTATTCTACAAACAAACTTTCGGAATATGAAGTGAATCCTTCGTGCACCCACATGTCAGCCACATCCTTGGCGGTGATGTTGTTTGCAAACCACTCGTGCCCTGTCTCATGCACAATGATGTAATCCCACCTTAGGCCAATGCCCGTTCCACTCCAATCAAAGCTCTCCCTGTTTCTGCCATTATAGCCGTTCTTGTACTTATTACCGTATGTCACCGAACTTTGGTGTTCCATGCCTAGGTAGGGCACTTCTACCAGTTTGTAACTGTCTTCATAAAATGGATATGGCCCAAACCAATGTTCAAATGCCTCAATGGTGCGGGGCACTTCTTTGAATTGAATCCTAGCCTTTTCTTCGTTTTCGCGCAACACCCAGTAATCCAAGTCAAGTTCACCTTTCTCTCCTGCATATTTTTCTGAAAAATTCACATAGTCGCCAATGTTTACATTCACGCCGTAATTATTGATCGGGTTGATCACTTTCCACACATACGTTTTGGACTTGTCAGAATCAATCACCTCTAGTAACCGACCATTGCCTACGGCCACTAGTCCCTCAGGCACAGTGATGCGTAGCAGCAATCCATTGTCAGGCTCATCATATCCGTGATCCTTGTTTGGCCACCAAATACTAGATCCAATACCCTGATTAGAATTGGCCACAAATGCTTTTCCATTGGCGTCTCTCGTCCAAGTAAATCCACCATCCCATGGCGCATTTCTAGCCACCCTCGGTTTGCCCTCAAACTCCACCGCGATCTCTTGAATACTCCCCACTTTCTGCTTTTGTGTCAATTGAATAAAATGCGCATTTCCTTCTGACCGAACAGTGAGCTGCTTACCCTTCTGCACGGCACTTACTAGCTTCATAGGCGCCTGCAAGTCAATTTGCATGGTTTGATGCGCATCCAGCACCTTATACGTGATGACATTCCTGCCACTTATGAATTGCTTATCAATGTCCACCTTCACAGACAGATCATAGTGTTGCAAATCCCACCACGCCCGCTCGGGGGTGATAGATCCACGGAGCGAATCCTGACGGGTGAACTGATTGCCCTTTTCGAAAAGGCCTGTTTGGCCACACAACTGGCCAACGGAGAAACCAAATACAGCTAGAAAAAAGAATTGTCGCATAAAGGGAGATTGAATAAAAGCTAATGTATGCAGGTCGAGCAAGGCGCAAAACGTCTTTTACGCAAGCGGCACAAAAAAACCCCAACGAATGAACGCTAGGGTTGTGATTTTGTAATTGAATGTCGGATTACACCGAGGCTGTGCCTTTAGCACGTGCCTTCTTCAATGTAGCTGAGATGCCGTTCTTATTGATCGTACGGATCGCAGAAGCGGCCAATTTCAACGTAATCCAACGATCCTCTTCTGGGATGTAGAAACGCTTCTTCTGAAGGTTCGGATTGAATCTTCGCTTGGTTTTAACATTGGAGTGAGAAACGTTGTTTCCTACTTGTGATTTCTTACCGGTTATTTCGCAGACCTTAGACATCTCTTTGTCGATTTTTCAAAAATGGAGTGCAAATATCGCCATTTGAAATCAATATGCAAACTATTGTCCCACATTTTCAACTATCCATATTCAGCAGGTACAACCTTACGGGCATTCATAGCCCAAGGCGACAAGTAGATGAACTCGGTATCAACAAAAAAACCCTGACAAAATCGCCAGGGTTTCAATTATATGTTCAATTCGAAGTATTACTTCTTCTCTTCTTGCACTTCCTCAAACTCCACATCGGTAGCTGAGTCTGAGCCATTTGAAGAGGAATTGTCAGCACTTGGTCCGGCATCACCTCCGGCCTGTCCTGCTTGCTGCGCTTGATAAATCTCTTGCGAAGCGGCTGTCCAAGCGGTGTTCAATTCATTCAGCGCCACATCTATCGCAGCTATATCCTGCGATTTGTGTGCTTCTTTCAATTTGTCCAATGCGCTCTGAATAGCCGTCTTGTTGCCATCAGAAAGTTTGTCTCCGTATTCACCGAGTTGCTTTTCGGTTGAGAAAATCATGGAATCTGCTTCGTTCACTTTATCCACCATTTCCTTGGCCTTTTTGTCAGCTTCCTCATTGGCCTTGGCCTCATTCTTCATCTTCTCGATCTCCGCGTCGGTCAAACCGGAAGACGCCTCAATGCGAATCTTCTGCTCCTTGCCTGTGCCTTTGTCTTTGGCCGATACATTCAAGATACCATTGGCATCTATGTCAAACGTCACTTCGATCTGAGGTACGCCTCGTGGTGCCGGTGGTATACCGTCCAAGTGGAATTTACCGATAGACTTATTGTCTTTCGCCATGGGTCGCTCACCTTGCAGCACGTGAATTTCTACAGATGGTTGATTTGGTGCCGCTGTTGAGAATGTCTCTGACTTCTTAGTAGGGATCGTCGTGTTAGACTCGATCAACTTGTGCATCACACCACCCATCGTCTCGATACCTAATGAAAGAGGCGTCACATCCAGCAAGAGTACGTCCTTCACTTCACCTGTCAACACGCCACCTTGAATGGCCGCACCGATAGCAACTACTTCATCAGGATTCACCCCTTTAGACGGCTTCTTGCCAAAAAATTTCTCCACTTCTTCCTGAATCTTCGGAATACGGGTAGAGCCTCCTACCAAGATCACTTCGTCGATATCGCTGGTACTCATGTTGGCATCTTTCAACGCCTTCTTCACCGGCTCCATAGATCGGCGAACCAAGTCATCGGCCAACTGCTCAAACTTGGAGCGGGTCAGCTTGCGTACCAAGTGCTTGGGCACTCCATCCACAGGCATGATGTATGGCAAATTGATTTCCGTCTCCGTAGAGCTGGATAATTCAATTTTTGCCTTCTCGGCGGCTTCCTTCAATCGCTGCATGGCCATTGGATCTTTTCGCAAGTCCAATCCTTCATCGCTTTTGAATTCTTCTGCCAGCCAGTTTATAATTACCGTGTCAAAATCGTCACCGCCCAAGTGTACGTCACCGTTGGTAGATTTCACTTCGAATACGCCATCGCCCAATTCGA
>CAZPST010000040.1:0-1848 GCA_964589185.1 uncultured Roseivirgaceae bacterium
AGCTATACCAAATAATCTATAAAAATTCCTAGGGTGTTGCAACGCTGAAAACAGGTCTAAAATCCCCCTTTCATCCCACCACATTCCACAAAATACACCCACCAATCAGCAGCGCGAATGGAAAAATAATACGAAGCAGTGTGGGCGTGAACAGATTGAGCTATTGATTTGCTTTTAGATTGACGATGTGAATCACAAATTCCTTACTTTTCGGCTAAAATTTTAAAAACCCTTGAATAATGGCCAGTCTTGTTATCCACTCACACGCCGAATTTGAAACCTATATAGGTAAAGAATTGGGTGTGTCAGATTATTTGAAAATAGACCAAGCACGTATTAATCTGTTTGCAGATGCCACATTGGATCACCAATGGATCCATATTGACGAGGAACGCGCCAAGACCGGTCCGTTTGGCACCACCATCGCGCATGGGTACCTCACCCTATCAGTGATGCCCTATTTGTGGGAGCAGATTGCTGAATTTCGAAATATCAAAATGCTTGTGAACTATGGCATAGACACGCTGAAATTTGGCCAAGCCGTAAAGGTAAACGACGAAGTGCGCCTACGCGCCAAACTCAAAAACCTGCTGAACCTGCGCGGCATCTCCAAGACCGAGCTGGATGTGACGTTGGAAATTAAAGACCAACCGAAACCGGCCTTCACTGCCACCATGGTGTTTTTATACCATTTTGAGTAAGCTACACAAACGCCACACTTCCTTTACTAAAGTTCTCCAAATGAACGGGCTCTTCGGCTCTATTCAAGGAGAATGTCCATAGGGGAAGATGGGTATGATTTAGCACATTCTCGGTGACACTACCAAGGAACAAATGGGCTACTCCGCTTCGATGATGAGTAGCCATGGCTATCATGTCAGCCTCTATTTCATCAGCGTAAGTCAATATACCTGCATGCGGAATGGCATCCTTGATAATGGAAAAAGTCCCCTTGACATCATAGGTTTTCAAAACATTTTCAAATTCTTCTACAAGCAGATCAAGCGACTCAGCATGTACCGGCGTTTGCACCCAGGTGAACTCCACTTCGGCCTGAAACATGCGCTGCAAGTGGGCAATTTCCATTAAAAAAGAAGGCGTGAGATTATCTAAATCCACAGGAACCAATATGCGTTTGATACTGGCCACCCTTGCCTGACCATGTACGGCAATGACCGGGCAATGCATGTAGCGCACAATTTTCTCAGTATTAGATCCAACAAAAAGTTCTTTCAATCCGGTAGCTCCACGCGTGCCCATCACCACCACATCCACCCCGTGGGTTTTCACCAAATCCTTCAGGTCATCCAGCAGGGCACCCTTTGTCAAATGTTTGGTGATGGAAAGATTTTTCGTATCCCTCTTTAGGAGCAGCTTCTCCATTTTCGCTTCGATCTTTTCGGTCAACTTTTCATCGTAAACATCCTGCTGCAGGCGATCCTCAGAATCTCGATAATAGCGCTCGTCATCCTTCACCATACCTAGGGCATGATGTAACATCACTTCATAACCATAGGTAGTGGCCAATTGCAATCCGAAATCCAAGGCAACCTCTGAGGTCTCGGAGAAATCTATTGGGATTAATAGCTTTTTCATGGCAATAATTTTCCCTAAAGGTCAGCATGAAAAAAGACATACACACTGACGTAGCATCAGCAGAGTGGTGATTTATGTCATGCCTAATTATAGCTATTGGGCAAATGTGACGTACGTAAGTAGCATGATTGTAAATCAGATGGTTTAAGCAAATCAGACTGGTGTATTTTCGCAGATATGTACACCGAACTGCCCACTACCGAAAAAGCCAATGTGATCACCCATGCCCTTGGGCTAGTGTTTGGACTTACC
>CAZPST010000040.1:1858-14115 GCA_964589185.1 uncultured Roseivirgaceae bacterium
GTTTCCGATGTATTTCTTTATGGAATTAGGCGGAAGTACGCTCGGATTAGGCATATTCTGCTTTACGTTTATGCTCATGTTTTTCACATCAAGCGCCTATCATTTGGCCATCACATCGGCCAACAAGCGGCGGTGGCGAAGCGCCGATCACATCAGCATCTATTTGCTCATAGCCGGTACCTACACCTATTTCATCATGACCTATCTGAATACCCCTAAGGGACATATCATTCTTGCTGTGCTGTGGGGAGGTGCACTCATTGGTACCATCTTCAAGCTGTTTTTTGCAGGGCGGTTTCGCTTGATTTCTACACTTATTTATTTGGGCATGGGCTGGGCAGGAGTAGCGGTCATCGGTGATTTTTTGAGAGAAATACCACCTCCTGTCTTGGCTTGGATTGCCATTGGTGGAGGATTTTATTCGCTTGGCACCTTATTTTATATGTGGAAAAAATACACCTATCATCATGCCATCTGGCACGTATTTGTGTTGGGAGGCGCACTTAGCCACTGGTGGGCTATACGCTTGTCGATAGGATGATCGTTAGGTAACTTGTATCAAATTTCAATAGTATGAAAACGCTGGGATTACTCAACTTCTTGATTTTAGCTGCTTGCGGTGGCTCTACGCTTATGGATGCAGGCGATTATAGTGCAGCCAATGACATGACTATGAAAATGGCTCCTACAGAAATGGAAGCGTCATCGCAAGCATCGTCCGAGAATGTGCAGGTTTCTAAAAAAGTAATCAAAAACGGCAGCATCAATTTCCAATCAAAGAGCATCGCCAAAGACTATGAGGTGATACAAAAATTGCTACCCACATTTGATGCGTACATTGAAAATGAAAACCAGTCGAAAGGATATGATCAACTCAACTATTCGCTTACCATACGTGTGCCTGCCGAGCGATACGATTCCTTGTTTACATCTATAGTAAAAATGGCCTATCGGCTTGAGCATAAGAATTCGAGTATTCGGGATGTCACTTCTCAATTTTATGATTTGCAACAGCGCATCACTAACAAGAAAGCCTTGGAAGCACGTTACATCGACTTACTCAAGCAGACAACCAACATCAAGGATGTATTAGAAATAGAGCGTAGTTTGAATGAAATACGCACAGAAATAGAAAGCATGGAAGGTCAATTCAAGTACCTCAGCGGACAAATAGCTTTGAGCACCTTGGAGGTGCACTTTTACGAGGTGCTACCGATTACAGATGATGGCTATCCTCGCAAATCATTTGGTGCACGTCTGCTCAACGCCCTCAATGGCGGATGGCAAGGATTTTTGAGTTTCATGGTAGGGTTGGTCACTCTTTGGCCATTTATATTGATAGCAGTAGCTGGTGTGTACACAATCCGAAAAGTGAGAAGTCGACTAAGAAAAAAGGACTGAAATCACATAGAGGTGACTCTTTAGCCACCACTATGTGAGTGCCAAGTGCTCCTGCAAGGAAATAATACATTCGTCTGCCACTAGATGATAAAATGGATATGGATTATTGTCCTTTTGCACCTGCTCCAAGGCGCGGTAATACGCCAACCTACTTTCATTGCTTCCTTTGATATTGGCGCGTGTGTACCCATTTCGAAGCAAAATCAGATTCATTACCAACCTTGCGGTGCGCCCATTACCATCAATGAACGGATGAATACTTACCAAGCGCTCATGCATATCGGCCGCCAGCAACACAGGGTGCAAGCGCTTCCTATGCCTTTCGTAATAGTGAAAATATTCGTCCATTAATTGATCAATCAAAAAGGGCTGTGGCAGCTCCACATCCGATCCTGATATGCGCACCGGCACCATTCGATAGATCCCCGCATTCTCAGTATCCACTCCTTTCAATACCAATCGATGAATGTCCAAAATCACACGCTTGCCCACGTCTTCTTTGCGAGATAGAATACCACGAACAAAATCAATAGCATCAATATGATTGATTGCCTCCAGATGCTCGCGAAGTGACTTGCCACCTATAGTAAGCCCCTGCCCCACCACCATGGCTGTCTCATGAAGCGTGAGTGTATTACCCTCTATCCGATTGCTCTCGTATGTATAGGCTATATCCAGTGCCTCGTTCATGCGTGCCTGCTGACTATTACCTAATGGTAAGTTGGACTGCCACTTTTGTTTCAAATGTACCAACTCATCCAACTTAGCTTGCAGATCAGATGGAATATCGGGGTTGCGAAGCGCATCCTGACTTACCAAATACTCCACCCTACTCTCTGCCACTTGGAGCACCTCTAGCGCATCCCGATCATACGCCAGTACCTTGAGCACCTTTTCGGCCATCCATTGTACACGCAATGTGCGCACGTCTCCCTGGAGGGTTTTTGCCAATGCGTCAAACTGTTCCTGTGTGGGCAATCGATCGCCATGCTCAAAGCGACTCAGCAATGTTTGATCAATGCCTGACTTTGTAGCTAAGTCTCTTAAGGAAAATTCCTGTGCCTTCCGACGATTTTTTAACGAGCTCGCAAACATTATTGCCAAAATTATTCATGACAAATTTTGTCATTTTTTATCAGAAATAAAAATTCCTCTCAATCACTCAATATCCTCTCCTTCGTGCCCTCATTATCCACCTCTTGCCTGACCGTAAAACCATGTGGTTCATAAAATTTGACCAAATCTGCATCTTCAATGGCCAACCAAAAATGCTGGTTCGGAACTGCCTTCCGCAATTCCTCCATCCAAAACCTTCCAAGTCCTTTACCCCGATGATCAGGAGAGACGAATAAAAAGCCGAAGTATAAATATCCCTTATCAAACCACGCTTGTGCTATAGTGGCATATCCCTGTGTATCCGGAGAAACTGAGCCAAATACGATTCCTCCCGCCAACACCTCATTAGCTTCTTTCACACAAAATATTCGAGAAGAATCTTCGTAATTAGGCCATACGGGAGCAATTTCCACACGCCACTCTTCGGGCAAAAGTTGAAAAAAATCTTCCGGCTGATTGGTGAGGTCAACGAATGAACGCATGGATTAGAGCAGGTTCCAAGTGGACAATTTATCCGAATCCTCCGCCCATCTGTCACCAATATCTGTACGGTAATAGCTATTGTTCACCAGTAGATTTGACACCCGATTATACATGAGTTTCTGCGCTTCTTTCATGGTGGTACCAGTACCTGTCACCAGCATCACCACTCCCGAATTGCCGGTCACAAGCCACTCGCCATTCACTTTTTTGAGGTGCATAGGATGCAGACCATCCTTCATGTCCTTTTTCATCACCACCACGGCATCCTTTGAAAAGAGATTGAACGTCTTCGGGTCATCATACGGGAATGGCGGCACCACCACATACACACCTATTTGAAATCCCTTGCGCGTGCTTATCTTAAAATTATCCCCCTTAGCTATCTTGTAAAGCATCCGTCCGATAGGCTCGCTGATACCTGCCCGCTGAATCTGAATCTGTGGGTAGCCAAATCGCGAAGTGAACTCGAGCGGATACACGCCATTTCCATTCACAATGGAGTTGATATCTATGTGGCCCACAAAATTTTCTTGCGCCAGCTTTTTCTCCAGCTTCTTAAGCGTGGCATTGAAAATTGGGTTTTCATCTTTCCACAGCATACTGGTACCCATTTCTCCCGTGGATACGCCCAGTTCACGTGGGAACAACTTCTTGTGCTCAAACGAAATATTGATCGGCTTGATGAATTCCTTGCCATTGAAAAATGCAGCCACAGCTACTTCCACACCCGTCACCCGCTTTTGCAATTGAATGATACCCATGCTATCACCCCACGTTTTGCGGTACGCCTTGAGCACACCTATCACATCACTACCGTCCTCTTCACGTCCAACAAAAAGTAGCTGCTTAAACTCTTGCATCTCGCCACTTGGCTTGATCACATACTTGTTGGGATTGGCCTCTACATACTGAATGGCGTCTGCAGGGCCGGCAAATTCCTTGTAATCAAGAATCTTCACCTTGTGGCGCTTCAGTTCGCTCTGGCCAAAGTTGCGATCTTGCTCCAGCATATCGGTGTATTCCGTACCACCTATAACCAACTTGCCGGCATCTCTTAGCTCGGTGGCTATTTTTCCATACCCGGTATAGTCAAAGATGATCACGTCGGCCCATTTCACATGAGACATCCACTTGCGCACTTTGGGCACTACACCATCGCCAATCTCGCGCATGGGCGAATAATCGACATAAAATTTTACTTGATCTCCTTCTTTCTGAATGGCCTGCGCCAAGTCGAGTGTTTCACCCCAGCGAGAAATTATCAAAAACCTGAGGGGTCTTGAAGTTGCCTTAGTCATGGCAGATAAATGTGCGATTTCATTTGTCAAGAATGATAGAATTCTAATGCAAAAGGACGCATATTTTTTTGATTCGATATAGTCCTGTAGGAAATATTTTGAACCACGAAAAAGGGACAGCTCAAAAGACTGTCCCTTAATTTAAAATCAAAATATCTTACAACTTAAATCCAATCCTTCCAAAGAAATACGCTCCATCAGAGCCCATTTGTACCGAGTCACTCAATCCACCTTGATCTGTCCACGCATCAAATTGAGGTGTTGGATATTTATTCAAAATATTATTTCCACCCACAGTCAGGCTTAGCTTGGATGTCAAATTATATGACAAACTCACATCTACTGTCATGGCCGTTTTGTACGTATCAGTGGCCACATCATAGAGTGCATCTGCTTCTGCCTGATTTGTTGCAGGTGTATCTACCCACTGAAAATCTTGTAAGATCACTTGGCTAAACTGAGTCAAAAATACATTGGCAGAAAACTTGGGTGTAATATAACCCACTGTAGCGCCAAACTTATAGTCAGGTGCGGCGGCCTTTAGATAAGCTTGAGAGAAGGGGCCAAAGAAGGTAAACTCATTTAATGCACCGTTATGGATTTTCTCTATATCAAGCGAATTAAAATTGCCGGAAACGCCCACATTCAATTTTGTATCGTCTGATAGATCATACTTGTACCCAAGTACTATATCAACTCCCGTGGTTTTGGTATCCACTCCGTTGGCAAAGAATTGCGCCACATCCACACCTAGTCCAAGTCCGGATGCATCGAAATTATCCGTCAATACGATTCGATCTTCTACTGATATCGAATAGGCATCTACAGTGGCAGTAAAACCACCCTTCTTGAAGGTAAAACCGACGCTCGTGTTGAAGGCTGTCTCCTCTTGTAGTGGGCCTATACCGAATGCCTTGGTGACAGTGCTAGTGTTTGACGACAACAAGGAAGGAATAGACTGGCCGGCCACTATATTATTAAAGATTAAATTGTAATGAATCTGTGCCAATGATGGTGCTCTAAATCCAGTTGAGACCGATCCTCTTACCGAAAGGTTATCGCTCACATTGTAGCGAGAGGCCAACTTGAAATTAAATGTTTCGCCAAAATCGCTGTACTTTTCGTACCTAAGTGCTCCACCTACTAAGAAATCATCCGTCAAATTGATCTCAGAATCTAGATACAAGCCCAAGTTCGTACGTCCTCTATCCACCACGTTAGCCGGACTATACCCTGGAAAACCTTGCGCCCCACCAGGCAAATCATCATCATTCGCGTCTGTAGCTGGGGTTTGCAGTGCCGGATTGGTAATCGGAATACCATTTTGGTCATACAATGCATATGAACCTACCTCACCGGCGAATATGGCAAATCGCTCGGTACGAAACTCCATACCAAATGCCAAATTGAAACCAGAAGCAATGTCCTTATAGAATTTGCTCAAATCCAAATTGGTCACATTTTGTGAAAGGCTGTGACCCCCTGCATCAAAGTCTGTGGGAGATGCTGCTCCCATAGATGCGTTATTGGTGCCGGTGATGTAGTAATGAAAATTGTTTCTGCCGAAGGTATTGCTGAAATCTGCCTTCCAGCCATTGCTCATTGCATGGCGAATGCCTGCTGAAACTGATACATCCGTAATGTCTGAGGTAATGTGTGGGGTGAATCCATTGGGGTATAAGCTTGGCACTGACCGATTGTCTCCATCATCGAAGCTATCACGTGAGAATGCATAGGCATCTGTATGTCTAAAATTTCTACCGCCGAATGCGTAAAACTCGGTGGTCTTGCTGAGCGGAACAGCGGAATTGATCATGAAATTGAACCCGTCCAACGCGGCTGTACCATATCCCTTGCGCCAGGCAAATCCCGGACGGAGCGTACGATCACGACTCAAAAATTCAGTTGTAATATTGGCATAGCCTCCTTTGTCACCAAGCGGTAGGCCATAGTTCATATCGAGCTTCATGGTGTTGCCATCGAATTTCCGATCCTTGTCTTCATAGCGGTTTTGCCCCTCCACATTCCACAAGTCCTCTCCTGTTTCGTCAGACCATCCTTCTCCAATAGCTGTGCTATATGCTCCGTAGGTGATTCCTCCACTCACTCCGTCAGTATTGTCTTTGAGCACAATATTGATCACACCTGCTATAGCATCAGACCCGTACTGAGCCGATGCGCCATCACGTAAGATTTCAATTCGCTTGATTGCTGATGCAGGAATGGCATTCAAATCTGTTCCTGAGTTGCCTCGTCCTCTTGTTCCAAATACATTCACTAAGGATGACTGATGTCGTCTCTTTCCATTGATCAGGACCAATGTTTGGTCAGGGCCCAATCCGCGCAACGAAGCAGGATCAATATGGTCAGCACCATCCGAACCTGATTGCTTGGTGGCATTGAATGAGGGTGCAGCATATTGTAGAATTTGATTGATTTCAATTTTGCCATTCATAGCAGCCAATTGCGACACATCAATAACATCAATTGGTACCGGAGAATCAACCACCGTTCGGTTTTCATTCCTACTACCCACTACCATCACCTCTGAAAGGGATTGAGCAGACACTTTTAACGTGAGCGTATAGTTAGATGCAGTAGTAACTACAATGCTGGACTTCTCAAAGCCAACTGAACTAATTTCCAGTACGTCACCTTCGGAGACGCGTAAGGTAAAATTGCCGTTGACATCCGTCGTGGTGCCTTGCGAAGTACCTCGAATCACCACGGATGCACCGATAATTCCTTCACCAGTATCAGCGTCTGTAATGGTTCCGGTTATCGTCTTTGGTTCTTGAAAATCTGCGAAAGTGCTTGCATTTGCAGAAAGGATAAATGAGCACAAAAGCGTGAGTATAATTACCAGCCTCATTCTTAATGAAGCCATAGGTAAGGGATTGGAATTCATGTAGTACAGGTTAGGTTTATGAATAAGTAAACTACGCATTTTTATTAAATGAATATAATAGATCGGTGAATTGAATAAAAAAAGCCCTATCTTTTATAGACAGAGCTTCATCAAATCCCTTACTTCCGCTTAGCTCAACGCCTTCTTCATCGTTTCGCCGATATCAGCCGGAGAGGCTACCACATGCAGACCACATTCTGCCATGATGCGCATTTTCGCTTCTGCTGTATCATCCTTACCTCCAATAATCGCTCCGGCGTGTCCCATGCGTCTGCCGGCTGGGGCTGTTTGTCCGGCAATAAAACCTACTACGGGCTTTCTGTTACCATTTTCCTTGATCCACTTGGCGGCATCTGCTTCATACTGTCCACCGATCTCACCGATCATCACGATACCGTCTGTCTCGGGATCTTCCATCAGCATTTGCACCGCTTCTTTAGTAGATGTGCCAATGATAGGGTCACCACCGATACCAATTGCCGTAGAAATGCCCAATCCGGCTTTCACCACTTGATCAGCCGCTTCGTACGTAAGCGTTCCTGATTTTGAAACAATCCCTACTCTACCCTTCTTGAATACAAAACCCGGCATGATGCCCACTTTCGCTTCTTCGGGGGTGATCACCCCTGGACAATTGGGCCCAACAAGTACTGCACCTCGTGACTTGGCATACGGCTTGGCTGTGATCATGTCTTTCACCGGAATGCCTTCTGTGATAGTCACAATCACTTTGATACCTGCATCGGCGGCTTCCATGATGGCATCCGCTGCAAATGCCGGTGGAACAAAAATGATGGACACATTGGCACCTGTGGCTACTACAGCATCTTTCACGGTATTGAACACCGGACGATCCAAGTGCATTTGACCGCCTTTGCCCGGTGTGACGCCACCTACCACATTCGATCCGTATTCGATCATCTGTGAGGCATGGAAACTGCCCTCAGAGCCGGTGAAACCTTGAACAATGATTTTGGAATCTTTATTGACTAAAACACTCATGTCAGGTGGGTTAAATTGGACTGCAAAAATATCCGAAATGGGGAGAGTAACAAGGTTTACGGCGCTTCTTAACCTGAGTTCGATTGTGGAATAAAATGGAAAACACCAAAAATCCCCTCCTTGGAGGGGTTGGGGTGGGTTTTTAACACGCAGTTTTCCATTTTATTTATCAAATTTTATTCAAAAATGATCGTGATAAACAACCCACCTCTTACTCTCCTCCGGGGAGGAGAGTAGTTGTGTCATTTTTAAATAAAATAGATAAATCGAAGACCGAACAAAGGGGTTCAATTGGAACCGGCCGATTTGGCTACTTCAAAAATGCCTTCTACTAAAAAGGTATCATCTACCGAATAGCCCTTCTTGCCCATAATCACCGTATTTGGCTTCACTAGTTCAGCACCCACCGCCTTGTTGATGCAGGTAGCAATAAGTTCGGTACAGTAAATTTTCGCATCGTCCTCTATAGAAAAATCCATATCAAATGGCACCTTCTGCACATGATAGTCATAGGCAATGTCCATCATTTTGGCTTTCACCGAGTCCGGCTGATCAAGCCGATAAATGCCCCAACTGCGCACATTTTTTACAAAATCATGGAGCGGATCGCGTCGCACAAACCCGATAAACGTGAGTTCGCTTGCTTCTGAATGAATGACATGGATGGAATCTCCGGATATGTGTACAAAACCCACATGTGAATATTCAGGCACAGAGTCTGACACCATGCGGAAATACTTAGAAAAAAAACCATTGCCGTATCGACAAATCAGGTCTCCGTGCTGGAGTATACCTGTGTCAAACGGCAATGGTTCTGAAGGTGGCGGACTACACGAAACGAGCAGCCAGACTAGTACAATTAGTTTTTGGAGAATACGACTTTCCACTCGCCATCTTCTTTCTTGAGCTCCATAGGCTCACCCACACCGCCATCTTCTGTCTTTTCCCAAACCCACGCACGATCACCGGCTATGGAATCTTTAGCAATTTCAAATCTGAATTCCGGTTGATCTGCCTTAGCCGAATCGGGCATCATAGACATCATACCACCGATCATATCGAGCATCTGAGCTGACTCTTTACTCGCATACTTCTTTGCTTCTTCAATATCTTGATCATACATTGCCTTTGAGAACTTTTCAGCTACTCCGGCCGGCCCTGCATCCCCGCCTCCGCCACCGCAAGAGATAAGAATAAGAGCTACGAAAACAGGGATAATTAATTTCTTCATAATTAGATGGGTTTAAAAATTGATTCAATTTATCGAAATATTCTACTTCGCGAAAGCAATGGCTCGGGTTTCTCTGATGACCGTCACTTTTATCTGACCGGGATACTGCATCTCTTTTTCAATTTTCTGAGAAATATTGAACGACATGTCACTGGCATCCTTATCAGACACATTATCGGCATCTACCATCACGCGCAGTTCTCGACCGGCCTGTATGGCGTAGCACTTATTTACTCCTTCAAATCCGAGTGCCAAACTTTCAAGGTCTTTCAATCGCTTGATGTACTGCTCTATGATCTCGCGTCGTGCACCCGGACGGCTACCCGATATGGCATCACAGGCCTGTATGATGGGCGACAACATGGACGTCATCTCTATCTCATCGTGGTGTGCGCCTATGGCATTGCATACTTCTGCATTTTCCTTGTATTTCTGTGCCAATTCCATCCCCACTATGGCGTGTGGCTTGTCCGGCTCTTCTGTCCATACTTTACCAATGTCATGAAGCAATGCCGCACGCTTGGCCAGCTTGGTATTCAAGCCCAACTCTGCCGCCATAGTAGATGCCAGATTGGCCACTTCACGGGAGTGCTGTAGCAAGTTTTGTCCATAAGATGACCGGAAGCGCATGCGTCCCACCATTTTGATCAATTCGGGATGCAAGCCGTGAATGCCCAAATCGATAATGGTGCGCTCACCTATTTCCACTATTTCCTCCTCAATATTCTTGGTGGTCTTGGCCACTATCTCTTCGATACGTGCAGGGTGAATGCGTCCGTCTTGCACCAGTCGATGTAGGGACAGTCGCGCAATCTCACGCCGCACAGGATCAAAGCCCGAAATGATGATAGCTTCGGGTGTGTCATCCACGATGATTTCCACGCCGGTAGCTGCTTCCAGCGCACGAATGTTACGTCCTTCTCGTCCAATGATCTTACCCTTGATGTCGTCACTTTCTATATTGAAGACCGACACACAATTCTCAATAGCATGCTCCGTGGCTGTACGCTGAATCGATTGGATCACGATTTTCTTGGCTTCTTTAGTTGCCGACAATTTGGCGTCCTCCACGATCTCTTTGATATGCGCGGTGGCATTTGTTCGCGCCTCGTCTTTCAGTGTTTCGATGAGTTGTTCCTTAGCAGCATCGGCACTTATGTTGGCCACTTTTTCCAGAATATTGATCTGATGTTCTTTCAGCTTTTCGTACTCCTCTTTTCGATGCTTGGCCACTTCTAGCTGAGAGACTAGCTTTTCCTTTGCTTCCTCCAGATCCATCTCCGAACGCTTGTTTTGTTCCATCTGCTTGTTCAGCATGGATTCGCGCTGCTTGATCTTGTTTTCGTTGGTGATAATCTGGTTTTTCTTACGAGAGGCCTCTTCTTCAAATTCTGCCTTCAGTTTGATGAAATGCTCCTTTGCTTCGAGCATCTTGTCCTTCTTTATTTGCTCGGCCGTAGCACGTGCGTCTTTTAGTATGCGCTCGCTCTCTGCTTCGGCTTCTTTGATCTTGGCACCTGAGGCACCAAGTAGGTATTTACCTAGTATTGCTCCGAGTACCAGCGCACCTACTGCGATTCCGATTGTTATGACATCCATTTTTGATTCAGGTTAATGTGAGTGTGGCCTGAGGAAATGGACGAATGCGATAACCTAGATTTTGTCTGTGATGAGTTGATTGAGACGAGAAATATGCTCCAGGGCTGTGTGATCCGTATCAGTGGTCACTTCCTCCATTTTCATTTTCTCTACCAGGCAGTCAAATGCCACCATGGCTAGCAGGTCTTGGTTGTCGTCTATCCCGAATTGCTCACGATATGACTTCACTTTTTCATGCAATATTTTTCCTGCTCTTCGTATCCGCTCCTCATCCTGTGCCAGCACTTTCATCGGATACTCCCTATTCCCAATTCTTATCTTTATGGATAGCTCTGCCATTCTGGTTTTCGTTAGGCTTCACCCAAGTGGGCTATGCACTTATCTATCTCATTGATGTATTCATCCAGTACACTCTTCAGCTCCGCTGCGTCCTCTTTCCCCACTACCGTATTCCCTACAATTTTACTAATATTCTGCTTATTCTGAAAGCTGGTCAAACGTGCCTCTTGGTTCTCGATCTTCAATCGAAGGCTGTCGTTTTCCTGCTCTTTGAATTCCAATTGCTCTTTGAGCCTTGTGTGCTCCGCCAATAGCAGATTAATCTTCCTCTCCAGGTTGCTAATCTCTTTGTACAAAGTGTCTCGACTCATTATTAACTATTATTTTCTAATTACTGCACCAAGTTCGCTTTCATAGTCTTTCATCAGGCCGCCCATTACCTGATCGATCAACTTGTCATTGAGTGTTTTGGTCTTGTCCTGCAAGTAGTAACTCACAGCATACGACTTTTTCCCGGCTTCTATTTTGTCGCCTTCGTACACACTGAAAACATTGACACGAGTTAGCAATTTTTTTGCTGACTTAAAAGCAATCTGCTCAATACGATCAAAAGAAATTGACTTATCCACCACAAGTGACAAGTCCCGGCGCACTTCAGGGAATTTCGAAAGCTCCTCAAACTGAAATTTGCCGCCCACATTCTTCATGATCCTATCCCAACTGAGTTCGGCATAAACCACCGGCTGCTTGATATCAAAATAGCGTGTAAGCTTTGGCTGTAGCACACCCGCTTTGCCCAAATAGCCTCCACCAATATCCAGGTTCAATCCGGTAGCAAAAAGGGCATCAGCAGGTAACGTCTCATGGCCAAACCGATGGATACGCAGACTCGCCAACAGTGACTGCACGGCTCCCATCAAATCTTGAAAAGTGGCCGATT
>CAZPST010000041.1:0-13924 GCA_964589185.1 uncultured Roseivirgaceae bacterium
CCGGGGCATTCTTTCTAAACTTCTCGATGCAAAAAAAATTAAATGAAGATTTTATAGAGGAATACAGCGAACAATTCGCTGCAAAAATTTCGGATGATTTCTTTGGAAGCAAAGCATTCATCAATGGCCAGGAAATCCTGAACATTACTCCCTCAAAGCAAGTCAATTTTTTCGTTATCAAGCTGCTTTTCAATAATTGGCAGCAAGAGTCGGCACGATTGGAGAGTCCGTTCTTTGATTACACTGCACCAGACGTGAAAGAAGCCATGGTGCAGTTTATGAATGTGCTCTCGCGCCATATCAAGATTGGTCGAAAAGAATTTGAACCCTTGCTGCAAGATGCGGTGCGAGATACACTCTTTCTGATGATGGCGCCCAATGTGTACATGGAAATAGAAATGGATCGGCGGGGTACGGAGGAATTGACCGAAAAGACGGCAAAAAACATCCTGAAATATCTCAAAGTATCCAAAGAAGCATTTTCCGCCTATTTGCTAGGTAATGTGGGCATAGATCGAGACGAAATTGAATTGGAGGAGGACATCATAACAGAAGAACAACTGGCAGAAGAAATCGGTTATTTGAATGAGGTAGTGCCAGTCACTTTGCAGAAGCTAGAAGAGGGAGATGATTCCGATACAGAAGAGGAACTAAGCGAAGAACCAACTCCTCAAGAACCGGAACCAGAAGACGAAGAAGCCAGTCTGCTCAATGTAGAGCCAGAGGATTTATTCAAATCTTCGGTGGCACGTGCTTCCTCCTCACGGGTGGAAGTAGGAGAAACGGAAACACCACAAGCAGAACCTGAAGAAGAACCCGATGACGTGCCTGCGCAGGTTGATGAAGATGCTGAACCGGAAGAAGAAGAAAAAGACGAAGTAGCAATTGAAGACGAGCCCTTAGACGAGTCGGATCAACCTACGCATCAGCCCCCAGTATCATGGGGCACGCCCATAGATTCTCCAGACGAGGATGAGGATACGCAAGACAAATCAGAAGAAATAGCGCAGGAAGAAGAGAAAAAAGTGGTGACTCCTCCACCTGCGGCTATACCGGATCATGAAGAAGTAATTACGAATATTGCGCCGGAAGATGAGGATGACGAGGAAGATGAAGACAACATTCTCAACTCCAAATTTGAAGACCCTTTAATAGCCACCAGCATTGCAGAGGCTCATGAAAATCAGGTGGACTCCATGATGTCTGCCATTTCACTTAACCAGCGCTTCATGTTCATCAATGAGCTTTTCGACGGAGATCCGGAGGTATTTAAAGAGGCCATAGATAAGGTGGATAGGTGCCAATCCTTTGATGAATCGGTGGAAATGCTCGTGCAGCTTTATGCCAAAGAATACGTTTGGGATATGAATTCCGAAGAAGTGAAGGAATTGCTGAAGATTATTTTTAGGAGATTTAGGTAATCACCGCTGCAGCACTTGCATCCGATGGGCGTCTAACTTCAAGAAGGTAAAAAACATCAGGCTGAACGCCCACAACGAAGAGCCCCCATAGCTAAAGAATGGCAGTGGAATGCCAATAACGGGAAATAGCCCAATAGTCATGGCGATATTGATCAGGAAATGAAAGAAAAAGACGGAAATGACCCCATAACCAAATATGCGGGCAAAGTGCGATTTCTGGCGCTCTGCAATATTGATTAACCGGATCAGCAGTGCACAGAACAAGATCACGATGGTGACGGTACCGAGCCATCCATGTTCCTCACCCACCGTGCAAAAAATGAAATCGGTCGTTTGCTCCGGCACAAAATTAAACTTCGTCTGTGTGCCATTCAGAAATCCCTTTCCATCAAATCCACCCGAACCAATGGCAATCTTGGATTGAGTCACATTCCATCCTACGCCCAGCGGATCCGCATTGGGATTGATGAGAGACAAAATGCGCTTACGCTGATGTGGCTGAAACACTTCGTTCATGGCGAAATCCACACTGATCACCATGCCAATGGCCAAGGACGATACAATAAATACCCATCCTACACTCTTCAGCGTTTTTTCCATCAGACCCAGCGCCAGCAATGCCACCACTACAATAATGACCAACAGAATTGTCTTCTGAATCACGAGGGTGAGAATGAAGATGAGCAGCAATCCCAAAAGACCTACTAACAACCAAGGAGACATGCCTTCGCGGAAGAGCACCAAGATCAAGCTCGTATACACCAGCGCCGTTCCGGTATCCTTTTGTAGAATGGTCAAGGCCATGGGAATAAAGAAGATCACACCTGTAATCACGAGGTGTCGGTTCATGAGTACTTTCTGCTTGCTGTCCGAAAGAAACTTGGCCACAGCTAGCAATGTGGCATACTTGGCAAACTCAGATGGCTGAAGCCGAAACGATCCCAACTCAAACCACGCCTTGGCACCTGACACCTCTTTTCCAAAGAAAATGACCGCAACAGATAGCAGGATGAGCACCAAATAAATGACATAGGCGAAAGAGTCGAAAAATTTATAGTCTAGCAAATAGACAAAAAAGCCAATGAGCATAGCCGTACCAATCCAAAGGAGCTGCTTGCCTGCGCTTGTAGACAGACTAAAAATACTCTGTGGATTTTCGTGGTTGTATTCAGCGGCATAGATATTCACCCAGCCGAGTAATATCAGCAACACAAACAGCCCGATGGCCACCATATCTGTATGTTGGTTTTCTCTGCTGCTAGTCATGGAATTGTCCTTTCAAAACATAGTCTTCCATATACTTTCGGGTGACTTCACCACGCAAATATTTCTCAATCACCAGCCCTGCGGTGGCTGCCGCTGCGCGACCACCCCATCCTGCATTTTCCACATACACGGCAATGGCTATTTTGGGATCGTCCTTTGGGGCAAAGCCCATAAATCCGGAGTGGTCATATCCGGGGTTTTCTACGGTGCTTGTCTTCCCACATATCTGCAAATCCTTGACATACGCCCTTCGTCCAGAGCCCATGCTCACCACCTGCTCCATACCATCCAAAACTACCTGAAAATGCGAGGAGTCAATGCCCACATCAAACCGTTCAAACCCCAGCGATGTGGTTTCACCTACTTTTTTCACCAAATGCGGCGTATAGAAATAGCCTTTATTGGCCAATAGTGCACCAAGATTGGCCATTTGAAGTGGTGTTACCAATATCTCACCTTGACCAATACTGAGGGAATAGATGTTTGAAAATTTCCACCGATTCTTGCCATACATGCGGTCATAGAAGTCCACGGTAGGTAAGTGACCTGCCGTTTCATTCGGTATATCCACGTTGAGTTTGTGCCCCAACCCAAATTTGTCAATGTATTCACGCCACTTGGCATACCCAATTCTGCTATCCAAAAACGCACTGGGATCTATTCCTTGCTGAATCATTCGTCGGAAGATGATAAAAAAGAAATTGTTTGATGAGAGGGTTACCGCCCGCTTCACATCATATGTGCCAGGAGGAGCGAGATCACCAATTAAGTCGCCCTTGCAATAAATCTGCTCTAACTCCCGCACTTCTTTTTCTTCCAGCGCCACCAACGACTGGATTGTCTTAAACATTGAACCGGGAGGATACATGGCCTGCAGCGCCCTGTTGAAGAGTGGTTTGAGCGAGTCTTGCTCCAACTTTCCGTAATTTTTGCCTAATTTATTTCCACTCAATAGCGACGGGTCATAATTAGGGGCAGATACGAAAGCCAATATTTCCCCGGTTTTCGGATCAATAGCCACCAAGCTACCCACCTTTCCTGCCATCAATTTCTCGGCATATTGCTGCAGCTCCATGTCCACAGTCAGCTGAATGCTCTTGCCGGGAACGGAAAGGGTGTCATATTCACCATCTCTAAATTTCCCCTTGGCCACTCGCTGCACGTCTACTAACCGGTAGCTCACACCCCGCACCCCACGCAATTCCTTTTCATATTGCTTCTCTATACCGGAAATGCCTATGTAATCACCCCCTCGATAATACTTGGTGGAATCTCGATTGAGTTGGTTTTGGCTGATTTCTCCTACATAACCGAGTACATGCGACAGACTGGGGTTTGCATATTCTCTGACCGTACGTGGCTGAATGTACAACCCTTCAAAGTCTACCAAGTCTTCCTGAATAGCCGCCAATTGCTCATTGGGTATCTGTGTCACCAGCACAGATGGCAAATGACGGGAAAATCGCTTGGCCATTTCCATTTGCTTGGTGAAATCGTCAAGTGTCAATTGCAACATCTGCAGCAAACGAGCTGTATCAGGAATGACCACCTCACCGGGCACCACCATCATGTCGAATACGGGTGTATTGAATACCAACAAACTGTCGTTTCGGTCAGTTATCAATCCACGGTACGGATATTCGACGATGCGCTGCACCACATTATTTTCGGCGGCCTGCTGATAATTGGGATCAATCAACTGGACATAAAAAAGCCGCGCGGCAAGGATTACACCTGCCACTACGATGATCAATTTGATGATGACGGCCCGGCTGCTCATCTCAACGCTTCTTTTTAGGGGCCGTGGCAAACGCCACCAAGATGATTAATGCATATGAGTAGATCGTACTCCAAAATACACGTCCGAGTAGCGAATACGTGCGGTTGAATCCTTCATTCTCAAACAGAAAAAGCGTAAGATGATGAATGAAAATGAGCGGGACTATGGCCAGCGCAAACTTGGCCCAACCTAAATGGGTAAGTGTCAGATCCAGATCGTCATCACCCATATCCAGCGAATTACCAAACCACCAACTGCGCATATAGCACATCAGTACACTAGCTGATGCATGCATACCTGGTGTATCAGAAAAAACATCCATCATCAGGCCTATAAGAAAAGCCAACGTCATCAACCAGCCACGACTCAGCTGGAGTGGAACCAGCAACAAAAAGCCTACATAGGGAAACGGAAACGCCACATCAAAAAGCACCCAACCTTGCAAGAGTGGCACCTGCAGGAGCACCAGAAAAACGATATATGCTAGTATGCGATTTATCAGGCCATTAATCATTGGGTAGCTCCTCCTCTAGCTTTAGCAGTTTGTCGCTCTCTAGCACCTCCGCGATATAGACCGTCTCGATGGTAGTAAAATCGGTCAGTAAACGCACTTTGGCATCATAAAATGGGCTCTCTTGGCGCAGCGAGCGTGACACCACAATGCCCACCGGATACTCCGAGGGGAATACCGTGTTGAATCCGGACGTGACCACTGTATCGCCTATTGTCAGGTTAAGGTGACGAGGTACATATTTCAATTGTGCCAGTAGCGGATCCATGCCATCCCATTGCACGGTGCACAGTGCTCGGCTTGTCTTCACGCGTCCTGACACCATAAAATTCGGATTCAGGATCGATACAACAGTAGCAAAATGCGTGGACACGGATTTTACCCTGCCCACCACGCCATGTGCAGACAGCACGCCCATGCCCGGCTTGATACTATCTTCGGGCTGAATGCGGAGGGTGAGGAAGTTTCGGGACTTTTGAAAACTCGCATTGACTACTTTGCCGGTGTACAATCGGTAATCCGCCGAATCGCTATGGGTTATATCTGGCCGCTTATTCAGATTGCCTTTTGACAACAGGGTACGAATCTCGAGGTTTTCTCTGGCCAATTCGGCATTGATCTGCTGCAAGCCAAAATAGGTTTTGACATTATTGATCTTGGTCAATATCTCGCCACTCATCCGATTGGAGGAGTTCAGGAAATAGGTATTGTATCGATGGTTATAGCTGAATATCAGCCAAAGTGAAAGTACTTGAAGCACCAAAAAGAGCCCAAATATTCGTCTGCGATAAAGGAATTCAAACAGTCGAAGCATTCATCCATCAGGTCATTAGCACGGCCTTGTAGGCTTCTATATTTTTAAGCGCCACACCTGTGCCACGTACTACAGCTCGCAGTGAATCCTCCGCAATGTGGATAGGCAACTTGGTCTTCATGGCCAATCGCTTATCAAGTCCGCGCAGCAACGCACCACCTCCCGTGAGATAAATACCATTGTCATAGATGTCGGCAGAAAGTTCAGGCGGAGATATTTCCAATGCCTTGAGCACCGCTTCTTCGATTTTCGACACAGATTTGTCCAGCGCAAATGCCACTTCGGAATACGACAATTTGATCACCTTCGGAATACCCGTCATCAGGTCACGTCCTCTGATTTCATAGTCATCCGGACCGTCATCAAGTTCTGTAAGCGCAGATCCCACTTCCATCTTCACTTTCTCGGCGGTGCGCTCTCCGATAAGCAAATTGTGCTGCCGACGCATGTAGTCCAGTATGTCTTTGTTGAATTGGTCACCTGCCACGCGAATCGACTGATCGCAGACGATACCACTCAGGGCGATTACGGCGATTTCCGTAGTACCACCGCCTATGTCCACCACCATCTGACCGATCGGTTTTTCAATGTTCAGTCCAATACCAATAGCCGCGGCAATAGGCTCATGGATCATGTATACTTCCTTGGCTCCTGCATGCTCCGCCGAGTCACGCACCGCACGCTTTTCTACTTCAGTGATGCCCGATGGAATGCAGATGATCATTCGGTGCGAGCGTGGAAGGAATCGTTTCTTGTCTCCGTCGATCATTTTGATCATGCCGCGGATCATGTGCTCGGCCGCATGGAAGTCGGCAATCACACCATCCTTTAGCGGACGGATCGTCTTGATATTTTCGTGGGTTTTTTCGTGCATCTGCATAGCCTCTTTACCAATGGCCAGCACCTTATTGGTTGTCTTGTCTATCGCAATGATCGAAGGCTCGTCCACTACTACCTTGTCTTTACTGATTATCAAGGTATTAGCTGTGCCTAAGTCA
Source organism: uncultured Roseivirgaceae bacterium (assembly GCA_964589185.1). Classification (GTDB taxonomy): domain Bacteria; phylum Bacteroidota; class Bacteroidia; order Cytophagales; family Cyclobacteriaceae; genus JAAEPI01. Next base: position 6,791 of record CAZPST010000041.1, read on the forward strand.
ATGGCTATGTCACTCTGAAAGAAATCGAAAAAGCCCATGGTTCACTCTAAATTGGACGTAATTTAAGGGATTGTTTGGTTTAAAGAAGGTGAATTTAATGTTTAAAATGGCGCGTTCCAGTAAAGACCATCGTCATACCGTGTGCATCGCAATAATCCACTGACAATTGATCTTTCACCGATCCTCCGGGCTGTATCACGGCCTTGATTCCCGCCTTATCAGCTATCTCCACACAATCAGGAAATGGGAAGAACGCATCAGATGCCATGGCGGCTCCATTCAAGTCCAGTCCGAACGTCTGTGCCTTTTCAATGGCATGCTTTAGCGCATCCACGCGTGAGGTTTCGCCCACACCACTGGCTATGAGCTGACCGTCTTTGGCGAGCACTATAGTGTTAGACTTGGAGTGCTTGCACACCTTTGAGGCAAAGAGTACATCTTCGAGCTGTGCTTCAGTCGGTTTCAATTTGGTGACGGTCGTGAGATCGGCTAGTGTGTCCGTCTTTCGGTCATAGTCTTGCACCAGCACGCCATTGAGCAAGCTCCGCACTTGGAGGTGCTGATCCCACTTTTGCTTTTGAATCAAAATGATCCGATTCTTTTTTTGCGTGAGCAAGTCATAGGCGGCTGGCTCGAGTGCCGGCGCTATCAATATCTCGAAAAACAGGCTGTTCATCTCCTCAGCTGCTGCCAATGTGATGGGCTGATTGGAAATAAGCACTCCACCAAATGCCGATAGCGTATCTGCTGAAAAAGCCCGCTGATACGCCGTTTTTACATCGTTAGCTACTGCTATGCCACACGCATTGTTGTGCTTCAAAATGGCAAATGCCGCCACCGATGTATCAAATTCGCCCATCAACTGCACAGCCGCATCTACATCCAGCAGGTTGTTGTACGACAATTCCTTTCCGGCCAATTGATCAAAATAGGCATCCAAATCGCCATAGAAACTGCCCTTTTGATGCGGGTTTTCGCCATAGCGCAAGACTTTTCCATTTTCAAAACTTTGCTTGAAGGCATCCACCTCACCTCCTTGGTTCATGTAATTGAAAATGGCCGTGTCGTAGTGCGAGCTACGGTGAAAGGCGCGGTTGGCAAACAGTCGTCGTTGTTCAAGAGTGGTCTCTCCATTTTGGGTTTTCAGCAAATCCAGCACCTCTGCATATTGATCCATTGAGCTCACTATTAGCACGTCGTTGTAGTTTTTGGCTGCTCCGCGAATGAGCGAAATGCCCCCAATGTCAATTTTCTCAATGATCTCTTCATGAGTGCCTCCGGCTGCTACAGTGGCTTCAAACGGATACAAATCCACAATCACTAGATCAATCGGGGGGATGTTGTATTGCGCAGCTTCTTGCAAGTCTCCGGCATGGTCGCGGCGATGCAGGATGCCCCCGAATACTTTGGGGTGGAGCGTCTTCACCCGACCACCGAAAATGGACGGATATTCGGTCACGTCTTCCACAGCTGTCACAGGTATGCCTAGTTCGTTGATGAATTTTTCCGTGCCGCCGGTGGAGTAGAAAATGACCCCTTGTTTGTGCAATTCCCTGATGATCGGCTCAAGGCCGTCTTTGTGATAAACAGATACGAGTGCCGAGGAGATTTTGCGATTCATGCGGGGTGGTTTTTGATAAGGCGCAAAAGTAGTGTTTAAGGATTTACGATTTTTTCGATTGACGATTGAATTGATTGGTTTTTGTATTCGCCAATGACAAATCTGAACATGTTAGCCTTTTGCCACACTCAAAATGTATTCATTCACAATCCTCGGAAACCAATAATGCTCCAATGCATGAATGCGATGTGCGAGTGTATCAGGTGTATCATCAGGTAATACCTCGCATGTTTGCTGACTCAATACGCGCCCTTCGTCATAGTGCTCATTTACCAGATGGATGGTAATCCCAGATTCCGTTTCTCCGGCAGCCAACACCGCCTCATGCACACGCTGGCCATACATGCCTTTGCCGCCATGCTTCGGGAGCAATGACGGATGAATGTTGATGATGCGGTCAGGAAATGCACGGATCACATGGTCAGGGATTTTCAATAGGAATCCTGCTAGGACAATGAAATCGGTTTGATGAAAATCCAGTTTCTTACAAAAAAACGGACTGTCCAATTCCTTCTTCTCAAACACTTCGGTGGACACGCCAAACTTTTTCGCTCGCTCCAGTACGTATGCATCGGGTTTGTTGGAAAAAACCGATCGCACCTCAATTTCGGGATCATGCTCAAAGAATTCCATGATTTTTTCAGCATTGGTGCCACTACCCGAGGCGAAAATGGAGACGTTGATCATGAGGTAAAATTAGGGCAGCACGTCTAAACGAAAAGCATACTCAGCACCCCAGCTAAAATAAGCAGATTAGTAAAATGCCGCAATCGGCGATAATGCTGCCGTCTGTCGGCACGGAAGAGCAAAAAGGCAAATAGGATCAGGGCAGGAATGAGGGAGAGATAGTAATAGGTGAAAATGGGCGTCTGCACTTTGTAGATGAAATACACCAACAGCAAGCAACCCGCACTGGTGATCATCAAAATAAACGTCTTGGCTCCCCGATAGCCCCACACCGACGGCACAGACTCCACCCCAAAAGCCGTCTCACCGGGGGCATTTTCCATGTCCTTGATGATTTCTCTAATCCACACTATGGCTGCCCCGAATGCCGCAAAAGCCATGAGTCGGTAGCTGACAATTCCAAAGGCAAATCCCACTATCAAAATACTGATGGCGGTGAGCATGGCAATGACAGCCTTGCCGATGAAGATACGTCGGAGATAATTGGAATAGTACCACAGCACCGTAACCGAAAAGGTGTGAATGAGTGCCACTTGCCACGAGATGTATAACCCCATCAAAATGGCCATCATGGAAATGAGCGTGTGCGTGAGTAATGCCTTTCTTCTAGACAGTTCGCGACCCACCACCACACGGTCAGGGCGATTGACCATGTCAATTTTCAAGTCATAATAATCGTTGATGATGTATCCGCCGGCTGCTACCAGCATAGTGCTCAGTATCAATACATACACGTCCAGACCAATGTCACCCAAAAAGCCATTGCGCATGAGCATATAGGCGCTGCAATACTGTGTGATGCCGATAATGAGCAGGTTAGGCACACGGCTGGCAAGAAATACACCTTTGATCCAATTGGGCGTGTTCATGCGAGTCGCTTGATGTCTTGTGAAATCAGGCGGTATAGTTCGCGCAAGGAGTCATCGGTGATAATCTCCTGATGCCGCTCCAACGTGCGCTGATCACCTCGCACTGCCGGACCGGTTTGTGCTTTGGCCAGTGGCATACGCTTGGCTTTGCTCCACGTCTCCTCGATCAATGGCCGCAACACGTCAAAAGGCAGATTGTTTTCTTTCAGCCATTTCTCTGCCCGATGAAACATATGATTGGTGAAATTGGACACCAACACAGCCGCCACATGCATGCGCAGACGATCTTCAGACGACATAGTGCGCACATCGGAAGACACCATTTGGCCTAAAGCTGTCAATTGGTTAGCTATCTCTGGAGTCGTTGCTTCTATTAGAATGGGAATGTGCGCAAAATCCACGGGTTCGCCCCATGTGAAGGTTTGTAGGGGATAAAAAACACCTGCTTTTTCCGATTTCAGCGAAGACATGGGCTCAGCACCCGATGTATGCACAAGCACGTGAGCGGGACTGAATTGATAGAACCGCTGCACCTCTTGAATGGCGTCATCCGGCACGGCCAAGATGATTATGTCAGCTTCCAAATCGGTGAGGTTGCGGCCACCCACGAGTTCGCAGCGAGCCTTTGTTTTTTCCAGCGTATCAGCCCCTTGGCTGAGGTCTCGGGAGATCAATCCAGCCAAAGGCACACCCGCTTTGTCAAAGGCTGTGAGCAGTTGAAAAGCCAGATTGCCTGAACCAAGAATGGCGACAGATTGGGACATGACGCAAGTTAGTTATTCCGATGAAGTTGCAGGTGATTGTGCAGGTTTCTGCTTCGTTCATTCTTCAATTCCTATCACATAACCATCACATAATAATTCATTGATTATCAAAGTGTTATCATATTAATGTGTGGTTTCCATCACATAACCATCACATAAGCATGCGCGCCAAACAAACAACGATTAACTAGTACCTAGGCCCAAATTGGAATGTAGCTGGCATATTTTCTTGACTTGCTTTCTGGATCATCCTCTTTGATTACTTTCTCCTCTAATGCATCTCTAATAATTCTAGAGGCAATTGAATAATTTCGATCCTCAATTTTAAATCGCTCTCTCAGACTTTGGTTTGTCATTTTTTCATTGGAAACATGCTTTAGACAAGCATGCTGATAGCAAGCTCTAATCTTTTCTTTCTTATCCAATTCATTTAGCGTCTTATAGCCATACATTGAAACTCTCGTTCGGTTTTCGGCTACTATAACATTGATTGGAGGCAATTGAAACAACTCATTATACGCAATCACCTTATCCAAACCACTTCCCTTTTCCTCACAAAATCCCATCCTTCGCATTATGTCAGCCAATTTCTCGTTTCGCGAGAGATATGCGTCTATGAACCGCTCGGGCGTAACCAATGGAGTTCCGGGATTTGAAATTTCTATTCTGTCTGTGAAAACTTCCACCATAGGGAATCCCTTTTCCGTTAAATCCTGATGAATCAAAGCATTTGCAACCAATTCGCGTATGGCTATCTCAGGGTACATTCTGGAATCCGTTCTCAACGCCTTCCCAATTTCTTCGTTCGCCGGGAGTTGACTGTTAATCCAATCAACTAGTCCTTCAAACCCTATAGCGTATCCTTTTACCCCTATTTGCTCACGCTCAGTTACAACTTTATTTTTCCCTTTGTAAACAATTACCCTGATAGATTTTCGCTCCACGCTTTCAAAATCCTTCAGATTTTTGGCGAAAAGAAGAGCGCCCAGTTTCGTAATTGCAAAAGACTTACCTTTCACCACCAAGCCCTCTTCGACAAACTTTTCTATAACTCCTGTCTGATTAGAAGGGTAAGGCAATTTCATCAAATCAAAATAAGTTTCAGTACTTAAGTATTTAGTAATTTCAGCAGCACTCAGATTGTCTTTGGCAATTTCTTTTTCAAAAGATGTCGTCTCCTTCTTCCATATTTTGGCCTGCTTCTCTGGGAATTCGTTCAGCTTTCGTGTGACAGTATTGATTCGAATGTACGCTTGATTCAGAAACTCAACCGGCTGGTTCTTAGTGGCAGGAACCACATAAATTGAGATGTGACGATTTTCATCATAATCAAACTCATGTACTTGAAAATCTATCCGCGGATTGAGTCTCGTGGCAAGCCAATGTTCCAAATCCTCGTTTCCCTTTTGGTGTGATTTAGCCCTGAAAGAGGTACCCTTCACTAGGTGCGTTTTGTCCTCTACTCCAAACACTAAATAACCAAAAGATTGATTGTGAATACAGGCTCCATTGGATAGTGCTGACAGGCGCACACCAATTTCTTCAGGCGAATGAAAATTGAGCTTGAACTCCACCCATTCGCTTTCATTTGGCTGTTTCACCAGCTCATTTAATAGCTCTATGAGTTGCTCCTGTTTCATGCCGCTAATTCTTTTTCCGTTCTCAACACTCCCACAAACGCCTTCTGCAAAATACTATTCCTAAGTTCTTCCGAAATACCTAGCTAAACAATTCCACTGGTATCTGCAACTACAATCTTCATTGATTCAAATATCTCCTAGTTTGGCCACATCCAGTCTAACTTGATCAATATTCGTATCAAAGATCACAATTCCGTTTTTTTCCAAAATCTTCTCAAAATCGCGACGACTCACTCCTGCCATTTGAATCGCCTTACCCAACGTGAAATTACCCTCCTGAAAAAGCATGGCAGCTAAAGAGATTTGAAAATGACGCTTCGCTTCGTCCTTTGTTTCATTCAAAGCCAAGAGCACATCCTCGGGCACATCCAATGAAATAATCACGTTTTTCATGACAAAACCTTTTAACGAAGATACTCAAAAATCACCTCAACCTTCCATCGCCTTATCCCGCATCAACCTAAACTCTCGGTAGCGGCGAGAGATGGCTACTGAAAGCCCGATCACAAGCAGAAAGGTGCCAATCCATAGGATGTTGATCAGCGGCATCTGCACGGCCTCCATAATGATCCAATCCTTCTGGGTGCCACGCACACCAAAGATGAACCTGCGATTATCCGGGTCAATCGAAAGGATCGTGATCTGAGCAGCTAGGTCATTCACCTGATCCATCACGCGCCCGGCCTGCAAGCCTTGGATAATAAAAATCGGTTCGGCCATGTAGGTTCGGTATTCACCTTCTATTTCGATGACGGCCTTAAGGGCAAAATCGCCATCACCTAGCCGAACACCACTGAGTTCGGTCAGCGGCTCTATACCACGGAAATGTGCCACATAATCATTCACAAAAAACGACTCACCCTCACCCACCGATACGGTATCCATTTCGGTCCAGGTGGTCTCCGCTTCAGGATCGGGGAAGGTGCGCACGTGCGTGTAAATGTCCGAATGCCAATAGCGCTGAATATCAGGCGAATAGACGATCATGTCCATTTCGTCATTGATTTGCACCCGTGGATAGAGCGTGAAGGCCTTGCCCGTTTCGGAAGTGTAGTGTACTTCAAAGTAGCTGTTTTCGGCATTGATCAGTCGCACGGTATCTCCTTGCTTCAGGCTTCCGAAGCTTTGCCGAACAATCATTTCATTGGGCAAATCTGTTGGTACCAATTCGTTGGCATCCACAAATCCGGCCTCCTTGGTGAGCTTGCGCATGCCACGATACACCATGGAGTAATCACCCATCTGGCGAGGCTCATTTTGGAAAAGGAGCAAATTGTTTTGATTCACCTCGTCCGGAAAATCACGATTCCACGCTATGCCGGTATAATTGACTGAAAGAATTTTGGAATAGCCAGATGAAAACAAAATGCCGATGAGCATCATGGCAATGCCAATGTGCGCGATGGCGCCTCCACTGAGCCGCAGATTGGATTTGGCCAATGACAATAAGATGAACACATTGGAAACGACCGAATACACGGCAGCTGTGAGCAGCAAGATGTATTGCCACTTGTACATGCCCCACGTCACAAAAATGATGGCCGAAATGACCA
>CAZPST010000042.1:0-13872 GCA_964589185.1 uncultured Roseivirgaceae bacterium
CTGCTTCAGACATTTTCTGCTTAGCGCTTTCAGGATTGGAGGATGGGCAGGATTTGGTTTCGTGTAAAGTTGCATATTCTCGTCTCGGTTTTAAATCTCTCAGTTTTTAAATCCTCATTATCCTGTAAATCTTGAGAATCCTGCTTCTGACATTTTCTTCTGACATTTTGCATTATATCCTCTTCAAATTCGCTTTAATCCTCCCCTGCAACTCATTACTCTTCTCAAACTGCGCCATCAGTTGTGCTTTGAGTCCTTCCATTTTATCTTCAAAGCGCACACCATCGTCTTCCTCGGCTTCTGTGCCCACATAGATGCCGGGGGTGAGTTTGTAGTCTTGCTTTTGCACTTCGGCCAGGGTGGCAGCCTTGCAGAAGCCGTCTATGTCTTGGTAGTTGTTTCCGGCGGTGCGCCAGTGGTGGTAGGCTTCACCTATTTTGGAGATGTCTGCATCGGTAAACACGCGCAGCTTGCGGCTGGCCATGGTGCCTAGCTTGGAGGCATCTATAAACAGGATTTCGTCGGTGCGCCGGCGGTGTATGCCGTCTCGCCCGTTGCGGTTTTTGCTCAGGATAAAGAGACATGCCGGTATGCCTGTGGTGAGGAAGAGCTTGTCGGGCAGCCGCACGATGCAATCGATCATGCTGTGGTCCACCATGTACTGGCGCACGTTGCGCTCGCCTTTGGTGTTGGAGGTCATGGCGCCATTGGCCATCACGATACCGGCCGTGCCCGTGTCGCTCAGGTGGTGCCAGAAGGTCTGCATCCACATGTAGTTGGCACTGCCGTCGGTGGTGAATTCTTCTTTGGGGCCAAAGAGCCGCGGGTCGCCATCGGGCAGGTCTTCGGGGTGCCAGTTGCTCACATTAAAGGGCGGATTGGCTATGATAAAGTCGGCCTTGAGGGTTGGGAATTTATCGTCGAGCAGCGAGTTGCCCAGCTTGATGTCAAAGGACAGTTCGCGTAGCATGAGGTTCATCAGGCAGAGGCGCAGCGTCTGGGCGGTCATCTCCTGGCCATAGATGGAGATGTCGTTTTTGTTGCCGCCGTGTTCCTTTACAAACTTGAGGCTTTGCACAAACATGCCCCCACTGCCACAGGCCGGATCGAAGATGCGCCCTTTGTAGGGTTCGAGGATTTCGACCAACAGCCGCACAATGCTACCCGGCGTGAAGAACTGTCCGGCACCCGAACCTTCGGCCATAGCGAAGCGCCCAATGTAGTATTCATAAATTCGCCCTAGGATGTCGCTTTCGGGGTTTTCCTTTTCAGAAAACTTGGGGTGCGAGAGCAAGTTGATGATGCCGCCCGTCTGCTTGGGCGATAGCTCACTGCGCACGAAGATGCGCGGCAACAGGTTGTTGAGTTGTGGGTTGTAGGCAGTGAGCAGTTCCTGAATCACATCAAAGGCATCATCCACGATCACTTTGATGTCATCTTGCTCGGCATTGTCTTTTAGGTATTGCCAAGAGGCTGTTTTGGGTATTTTGAAGGTGTTACGTGCGCGGTACTCGTCCTGATCTTCCAGCACATAGTCAATTTCGCTTTTGTCTTTGGTGTAATAGCTGGATTCCGGATCGTGCACCAGCCCTACGAGCTCGTCGTGCACCATTTCGTACCGTTCGCTGATGTGCTTCACAAACACCAGCGGCAGGATGTAATTTTTGTAGTTGTTTTCAGAAACGGCCCCACGTAGCTCGTTCGCTGCGTCCCACAATTCTTTCTCGAAATCTATATCTGCTTTAGCCATTGGTTGGTAGTAGGTGATTGCTGAGACACGGGTATTTCAGCAATGAGTATCGAAGATAACCAAACGTTACTTAAAACGCGGTGAAAAGTATGTGCGTGCAAAGGAGAGGCAGGCAGCTTCGCTTGCAGGATACAAAACTAGGGAGAAAGACTTCCGAAGTTTTTGTACTAGCAGCGACGCTCTAGGCGCAGGAGGGAATACTCAAGAGCGAAAGCTATGTGAAGTTTTGGAAACTTCGGAAGTCTCACCCCCCATGGCTGCTAGATGTCCATGCAGCTTGTGAAACAGCCCTGATCGCAGCGTCACGAAGTACAGCGGAGAGCAGGATCACACTGACTAAACTGCCATGAGCACTCGCTCTTAATCTTCCAAAACTAGGGAGAAAGACTTCCGGGGATTCGCTTTTCATAACCAACGATCTCCAGCTGATTGACCATTCAATAAATGTTGGCATTGGTGCCATAGTCTTCCTCCGGCTCACCGACTACCATTAGTAGCTCTTCACTCGGTATGATCCAGCGTAAGAATGATTTGATCTATTTCCGAATCAGTGAGTGCATGACGCGCATATCGCTTTGTCAGGTATTTCCTTACATCATCCTTTAGTAGCACTTCCTCCGGATTACGCACGATGGACTCCCCATGCGTATGAGCTACCCCTTCCTTAGCCAGAAGATCAATAAATGCCTTTTCCAGTTGTGTTTCGGTGAATTTGCTCATCCATCAACCTTTATCGTCCACTTAATTGTTTTCATTCGGTCAGCCACTCTTTTGAGATCCGCCACAATATCTGAAGCATCAGGCGTAATCCCATATACCAATCCGGCAAATGAACCGGTGTATGTTGCCTCCAATTCAGACCAGATTTCATCCGTTCTCTTAAATATAGGCGCTTCCGCCGGGTGATTCGCTAGCCAAGCGTTGTTGTTTCTAAAGCTATCTACATCATCATGGCCCACTGTTACCAACATCCTTTCAAATTCAGTACTTTCAAAAAACGATTGTATCTCCTCCATTTTTAGCAATGCGTGAATATCATACGTGTGCCTGATTTTGTTCCTCAGGGCGGCTATGGCATCTTCTTCGTAGGAAAACCGCACCAGACTCATGATTTTTTCACAAAATGTACGTTTGGGGCTCAATACATATATGTCAAAAGGGAGTAGTTGATTTTCTATGGCCAGTTCTTCCTGCCCCTGAGCCAGCATCATATCGTATATGAAGCTTGAAATGGTCATGTCACTGTAGGGTTCAAAATTCCCGAGCATTGATGCCTCCAAGACAATAAAATCCCTCACTTGCCCGAAATCACCCTCAAAAGCTTTTGGGTATTCGTGAGCAGTCTTTCGCAACCTGCCTGTTTTGCTGGTAAGGCCTTCCTTGTCCACTTCAGGAAAAACTCCCCCGAATACCTGCGAAATGGACTTTAGTTTTCGCGTGAGTGAGTTGCCCGACTCCCCTTCTTCGCGCAGCACCACCAAGTCAATGTCTTCAGAAAATCGCTCGATGATCTTGTAGCATTTGGAGAGCGCCGTGCCTCCCTTGAACACCGAAAATTCCCGGCATTCGGAAGTAAAAATTGTTTTCAACGCATACGTGACCCAATAGTCCCTTTCTACATACACATCCGGTATACCCATGTGTTGTGCTGTGACGGTCACGGCATCTTTAAAAAGCGGTGGATTCTCATGCAGCCTCATACAATCTGCCAGTTAGATGCGGAGGGCAAATAGATCGAAACCCTGCTGAGCTTATACGTAGTGAGTGGGTTCAGGCGCAGCTTCAGCGCACGCAGATCAATGGACAATGAAGCGCACTCCAATAATGCACCTAAAAACGCCGCTACCCTTGGCGGGTACAGCAGGGCGTATCGCACCAGCTCGTTGAGCTGATCAGCCGTGAAGTCATTCACCAAGGACAAAAGGCGTGGCACGCCAGACTGGGCGTCCAGGTCCGGGATGGTATTCCAGTCTTTTAGGGCATCCAGAAACCCCAGCAGTGGCACGTTTTCTTCGGTGATGGGCGCGTAGCTTTTCACCGGACCGGCTTGGATATGCCCACGCTGCACAAAGATGCGTTTGTTGTAGCAGGCGATCTTCCAGACGTTGGGTACCTGGGTGGTAAGCCCCATCTGATTGTAGCGGTACGTACCCGTGAGATAGGCCACTCGCTTGCCGTTTTCAAAAAGGTAGTCTTTGAGTACCTCTGCCGTGCCGGGCTTCACTTCGCCAAAGACGGTTTTTCGGGGTTTGTAGAAAATGCCCTTCGAGAGTTTTTTGATGGTGCCCTGTGATTGCAAGCGCTCCAGCACCTTGGCCGCTGTGGTGTACTGCTCCTTCTCAATCTCCAGCGTATGGTACCGAAAGGTAGTATCCTCCGGCATGGAGGCAATACGCGATGCGATGGTGGCAGACAAGTTCATGCTTCAAAGATAACAAATGTCAAGTTTTTTGATCCAAAACCTTGACAATACCCGATCCTACTACCTGCCACTTTCTCCAGCCCATCGGTGAGTTCGCGCTTGTATTCGATACGGGTGGTTTCAGGCATGGGTATTTTCTTTCATTCTCGGATACTCCTTCTCTTCGATCATCATTTTCTTCAACTCTGAAAAATGGAAACAGAGCATGTGATTGACTTCTACAACAAGCTCAAAACATGTGCTTTCCAACTGTGCCTCGGTGAACTTCATTCTTTATTGAATAGTTGATGCCCCAAAGATGTTAACCTGTATCGTTGTTTACTGCTTTGAGGCTTATCCGGAATGGTCATTTCAATAACTCCATATTCCAGTGCAGGTTGTAGGTAAGATTTCCGAAAATTCTCCCTATCGGATAGCCCCAACGCTTCTTGCAACTCTCTTCTGTCCATTTCGCCCTCCAGTGCAACTAGTAAGAGCTTGACTTGCGGGGGGACTTGCGGGGGGACAGGCTGAGAAGAAGGAAACGCCATTCGCAGAAAATTATCAGTGAAAGAGAAACATTCCTTTCCATAGAACTGTAATATCCTTGGTATTCCTGATCCCAACTGCTCACACAAACCCAAATCACGAAAGATGCGCATGATTTCCTTGTTACGAGGCACTGAGTAACCCATAAAAAACTCGGACTCACTCAAACCATCCGGAAGTCCTCCTGCCGAAGTGATCTCAAGTCGATCCGGAAAAAATTCAAACTTAGGGGCCAATTCTCTGGAATAGTCATTGTGCACAAATGCGTTCAGAATGGCTTCACGAAGCGCTATGTCATGCCATAGTCGTTGCTCATCTCTAACGCGCGGCGTAATTCTCGTCACTGTCCTATTCTCAATGTTGATTTTATCCAAAACCTGCTTGGCCGCTTTCACCAGCGAAACCATACCATATTCATTGCTTTCAACCAAAGCAACCCTATCCTGACTGCTATATTTTGCCACCTTAATGGATACGGAGTTCACATCGGCCATGAGATAACCTACGTAGTTGAAATCATTACCGAACTTCAGTTCAAGATTGGTAGCGAACCGATCATTCAAGGCAATGCCTCGCTCCTGATAATAGATGCGTAGCAATTCGAAAGAAAGTGCTTGAGTATCGGACTTTATCTTACCCAATGAATGATGCGTACGCTTGGCATAAAGTTCATCAATCATTTTTTGGGGCATGGGCTCAGCAGCCGTTCCTACACGAATGAATGCCCCTTTGGATGTCATCCCATACTTGGGCAAGTGGTAGGGCTTATCTGACCCACTGGCTAGGATTAATTTAATGATCGGAAGTCCGTCTGCCTCTTCCAATACAATATCAAAAAGGCCCAGACACGAAGGGGAAATGTTGTTCTTTAGTCTGTCCTTGATTTTCAACGCATCTCCATCAGGATCAGAGAGCCCTACTACCGACTGATCATCGTCTATACCGAAATACATGACACCCCCTTCATTATAGTTGAGAAACGCCACCACTTCCTTCTCAAGCCCATCGGTGAGTTCTCGCTTGTATTCGATTCGGGTGGTTTCAGGCATAGTGGTGTTTTGGAATTTCACTTAGGTTAATCCAATTGAATTTTTAGATTATAGTCATCTGCATTATCCCGAATCTCAATTGCTTTTTCAATGTACCAATTTGCAGAGTTGACCACTTTACTGTCCTAATGTAAGAAAATTCACCCTCGATTTCTAAACCTCTATCTCTGAGCTGTTGAAGTTGGGCTTCATACGAAAGCGCCGGCTTGGAGTATGGCACTTTCTCACTCATGGGTATAAAAAGAAAAAACTTACCCTGAGCGCGCTGATCTGACGGGAAGCGGGGTAAGTATGTTGCTGCAAAGGTACAAACGTGCCGGTGGAAATCAAAGTTTTCTCATTCAGCCATATTTTGAGTTGGTTCTTCATAGTACTGCCAAAGCAATTTAACACAACGTTGTTCAAAACTAACTAAAAAGCATTGAAGCCCCCGCATTAACCCCGATAGAGGCGGCACCTAGTATAGCCGAAAGCGGGCGTACAGCTGCTAAGAGGCGCTGAGGTGTGGCTCCTCACTATCATGCATGGGATTCGCTGCGCTCCAGCCGGAATGACGTTACCTTTTTTGAGATCACCCCCCGAACTTCCCCTTCAGCATGGCCAGCTTGGCTTGCAGGTCGCCATCGGGTAGGCGCTCTTCGCGGGGCTGTGGGCGCTGCGTGTTGCCCGTTGGTCGGGTTTTGGGCTGGGCGCTTTTGGGCGAGGTTTGTTTGGTGTCGCTCTTAGGCGCACTAGGTGCAAAGTCACTTTTCATGGAGAGGGAGATGCGCTTGCGGGGCACGTCCACTTCCACCACGCGCACAGTCACCTTCTGTCCCAACTTAACTACTTGTGCTGGGTCGCTCACATATTGATCTGAGAGATGGCTGATATGTACAAGTCCGTCTTGGTGCACGCCAATGTCTACAAACGCCCCAAATTTGGTGATGTTGGTCACCACGCCGGGCAGGCTCATACCTTCACGCAGGTCTTTCATTTCGTTTACCCCTTCGGCAAACGTGACCACCTCAAACTGGTCGCGTGGGTCGCGCCCCGGGCGGTCAAGCTCAGCCATGATGTCGCGCAGGGTGGGCAGTCCCACTTCGTCGGTCACGTATTTCTGCAGGTTGATTTGCTTGCGCACCTCCGGCTTGGTCATCAGGTCGTGGATGGTCGCTCCGGCCTCTTTGGCCATGCGCTCCACCAGGTCGTAGCGCTCGGGGTGCACGGCACTGGTGTCTAGCGGGTGCTTCGCATCCCGGATGCGCAGGAAGCCTGCGGCTTGTTCAAAGGCCTTGTCGCCCAGACGAGGTACTTTCTTCAGTGCGGCACGGGAGGCAAAAGGGCCATTTTCGTTGCGGTAGTTCACGATGTTCTCGGCTATCTGCGGTCCCAGGCCGGACACGTAGGTGAGCAGTTGCTTGCTGGCGGTGTTTAGCTCCACGCCCACATTGTTCACACATCCCATCACCACATCGTCCAAGGACTGCTTGAGAGCGGTCTGATCCACATCGTGCTGGTATTGCCCCACGCCAATGCTCTTGGCGTCAATCTTCACGAGTTCCGCCAGTGGGTCCATCATGCGCCTGCCGATAGACACGGCACCTCGCACGGTCACATCTTCGGAGGGGAACTCCTCCCGCGCCACGTCGGACGCGGAGTAGATGGACGCGCCGCTTTCGTTCACCATGGCCACTATCACGCTTTTGGGCAGGCCGATGGCCTTGATAAAGTTCTCCGTCTCGCGGCTGGCAGTGCCATTGCCGATGGCTATCGCCTCGATGTTGTGCTTTTGCACCAGGTGTTTGATCGTCTCACCTGCACGTGCCACGTCGCGCTGCGGCTCGTTGGGGTAGATGGCGTTGAATTCCAGCAGTTTGCCTTGCTTGTCCAGACACACCACTTTGCAACCGGTGCGGAAGCCCGGGTCTACGGCCATCACGGCCTTCTGACCTAGCGGGGCAGCCATGAGCAGTTGCTTCAGGTTTTCGGCAAATACGCGGATGGCCTCCTCGTCGGCTTTCTTCTTGGTGGCCATGCGCACTTCGGTCTCTATGCTCACGCTCATCAGGCGCTTGTAGCTGTCTTTGAGGGCAATCTGCACTTGCTCGGCAGCTGTATTGCGACCTTTGAGCCACTGCCGCTCCATGATGTCTATGGCCTCTTCTTCCTGCGGCTCTATGGTCAGGGAGAGGAACATTTCTTTCTCTCCTCGGCGCATGGCCAGCAGGCGGTGCGAGGGGATGTTGGCGATGGGCTCGTCCCACTCAAAATAGTCCTTGAATTTGGCGGCTTGCTCTTCCTTGCCCTTCAGCACACGGCAGGTTACGGTGGCCTTCTTCATAAACAGCTCGCGGATCTTGTGGCGGGTGTCGGCATCTTCGTTGATCGTCTCAGCGATGATGTCGCGGGCGCCTTGCAGTGCCTCGTCGGCTGATTCCACGCCCTTCTCACTGTCGATGAACTTGGCTGCTTCCAACGACACGTCGGCATTGGTTTGTTCCAGCAGTAGGAGTGCCAAGGGTTCCAGCCCTTTCTCGCGTGCCACACTGGCGCGGGTCTTTCGCTTGGGCTTGTAGGGCAGGTACAAATCTTCCAGGGCGGCCATCGTCTCGGCGGCCATGATTTTCTTTTCGAGCTCGGGGGTGAGCTTTTCCTGTTCGCGGATGGACTTCAGGATGCTCTCGCGGCGGGCGTCCAGATCGCGGAGCTGGGTAATGCGGTCGCGCACGGTGGCCACTTGCAGGTCGTCCAAGCTGCCGGTGACTTCCTTGCGGTAGCGGCTGATAAACGGCACAGTGGCGCCCTCATCGAGGAGTTGTACGGTGGCGAGTACTTGCTTGGGCTGCACGCCCAGTTCGTTGGCTATTTTCTCTACGTGATTCATGCGACTTATCGAAGGTCAAAAAAAATTCGGCTGCCAAAAATAGGACAATCAGCAAGCCAGCAAAGGGGCAATGGCAAAATGTGGATAAGTTCTGAGGGATGGGCATATTGGAGCGCCACCTTCGGGCTATTCAGTTGCCTCCACCCCGCTCACGGATCGGGGCTACCATACCTACTACCGTGACATTTAGCCACGGCATTCCACCCTCTTATTATGCCTTCATCAACTTACTCTGATCTTGTCCGTTGCTACTCACCGGCACACGTGCATGCTTCAGCCGCAGGGCGTACACCGATTTGTATGTATTGGGATCTTTCAGAAACGCATCCAATTCGGCTCGTGTGGCACTGTCTACCAACGATAGCAGCGGCTGCTCCACCTGCTGAAACTTGGTGAATGCACGCTTGATTCGTTCATCCCATACGGCATGATACACATCTAGATCAGTGGGAGACACACGTTTGCGGCAATGTGGCTGATCACATATGAGTGAAAAATCCTCTTCCAAATTGAAGATGCCATATTCATCTGTGAGCTGCTCACCGGGCTGTATATCACGAATGGCTATCTCAAATCCATAGCCCGTGCTGATGGTGTTGCAGTTGCAGCAATGGTTTACGTACTTGGCAAAATCCCAACTGATGATGCGGTCACCATCCTGATCCATGTAGGAGTATTTCTCGATGAGCTGCTGCACTTCCGGCGGATGCGTAGCATATTCTTTAGGTTTCACCACAATCTCTAGGCTATCCTTTACATAGGAAATAGTGCCCTCAGGAATCAGTTTGGTAGCAAATACACCATAACCCACCGTGTCATTGATGTATCGTAGTTCGGTATTTGGATGAATCATTGGTGCAAAATTTATGTACTTGCGGCAAGATTTTCAAATGCAATCGGGTTTGTGGAAAACTATTTTTTCACCTAAGAATCTACTGTTTTGAGACGGGTTGGGTTTATTCCTCATAATATTCCTATCTTTGCGTCCCTTAAAATTTTGATGGACGAGTTCCATAAACAAAAGAACACATGGCAGTAAAAATCAGATTGGCCCGAAGAGGCCGCAAGAAGCACGCCCGATTCGATGTAGTTGTGGCAGATGCACGCGCACCACGAGATGGTCGCTTTATTGAAAAGATCGGCTTGTACGATCCAAACACCAACCCCGCTACAATCAACCTCAATGAGGAGAAAGCATTCAAATGGGTAATGGATGGCGCTCAGCCTACCGATACCGTGCGAGCCATGCTCTCTTATCGTGGCATCATGATGAAGAAGCATCTTCAACTAGGTGTGATCAAAGGTGCAATGACGCAGGACGAAGCTGACGCGAAGTTTGAAGATTGGAGAAACTCAAAAGATGCGAAGATCCAGTCGAAAATCGAAGGTCTTGCTCAATCAAAGGCTGACAAGAAGAAAGCTGCTCTAGCTGCTGAAGCGAAAGTGAAGGACGCCCGTGCCGAAGCATTGCGTAAGAAGCGTGAGGTTGCCGATGCGTCATTGGTAGAAGAAATCAACGAAGCAGCCGCTCCCGCGGACGAGGCGTTGGTAGAAGATGTGGCCGCTGTAGAAGAAGCGCAAGCTGCTGTTACAGAGGAAGCGCCTGTGGCCGAAGAAGCGCCGACTGTTGAGGAAGCTCCCGCTACGGAAGAAGCTCCCGCAGAAGAAGAAAAGCCTGCTGAGTAATTGAATATTCATGAAAGTTGATAATTGTTATCAACTCGGTGAAGTCACTAAAACACACGGACTGAAAGGTGAGGTGGTCATACATCTAGACACTGACAATCCGGAGAAATACAATGAATTGGAATCAATGTTCCTGCTGATGGCGGGGAAATTGGTTCCTTTTTTTATTGAATCCAGTGTGGTGCAGGGCACATCCAGCCGAGTGAAGATCGAAGATATTGACGATGTGGAAACGGCCAATCGACTGGTAGGTATGCCCGTGTATTTGCCCCTTACCTTGCTTGACGAAACGTCGGGCTACTACTACCACGAACTGATCGGGTATCAAGTGGTCTTGGACAGCAAACCCATCGGAACGGTCACGGAAATTTATGATCAAGAAATCAATCCGCTTTTTGCCTTTATGAGTGATGGGCATGAAGTTTTAGTGCCATTTCAAGATCAGTTCGTTCGTTCGGTAGACAAATCCGCTCGCCAAATCGTGATTAACTTACCCGACGGATACCTTGATATCTATCTAAATCCATGAGACTCGACATCATCACTTGCTTGCCGGAGCTGTTCAACGGCCCCATGAACCAGAGCATCGTGAAACGAGCACAAGCCAAAGGGCATGTGGAAATCGTCATTCACAATCTGCGCGACTACAGCACCAACAAGCACAAAAATGTGGACGACTATGCCTACGGTGGTGGGGCAGGCATGGTGCTCACCATAGAGCCGATAGATGCGTGTTTTTCCAAACTCCAAGCAGAACGCATCTACGATGAAGTGATTTTCCTTACGCCCGATGGCGAAACGTTGAATCAGAATATAGCTAATGGTTTGTCTACTAGCCAAAACTTGATACTACTCTGTGGACATTACAAAGGTGTGGATCAGCGCGTGCGCGATCATTTTGTGACACGGGAAATCAGCATCGGTGATTACGTGCTCTCAGGTGGTGAACTAGCCGCCATGGTGCTGGCAGATGCATTGATCCGTTTGATCCCCGGGGTTTTAAATGACGAAACGTCTGCCCTGTCTGACTCCTTTCAAGACAATTTACTCTCAGGGCCGGTGTATAGTCGTCCTGCAGAATACAAAGGATGGAAAGTGCCGGATGTGCTGCTATCTGGCCATGAGGCAAACATCGAAAAGTGGCGCCATGAGCAATCCCTACTGCATACAAAGGAGCGTAGGCCGGATTTGCTTGATTCCGAGGGTGATGCGTGACTCACTAACTCAATAGATACTGATAGCCAACTCCCACCACCACACATGCTAGGATGGTTTTCATCATGCTCCACTTGAATTTGAAGTAAAGCAGAAAGGCCAATAACGCTACGGATAACATTCCCCAATGAACGGATTCAAGATCAGGAATCGAAAGGGAGATAATTCCAACGTTGAATTCATTCACGCGGGTAAACAACGTATTGAACGAAAACCAAATGCCCAGATTCAAAATCACCCCAACCACTGCGGCTGTAATGCCCGAAAGTGCGGCTGTCAAATGTTTGTTGCCCCGCAAATATTCGATGTACGGTGCGCCTGCGAAAATGAATAAAAAGCAAGGCACGAACGTGACCCACGTGACCAGCACTGAACCCAAAATACCCGCCATAAGCGGATCCATGCCTGTGGCAAATCGAAAAGCGCCCATGAAGCCCACAAACTGCACCACCTGAATGAGCGGGCCTGGCGTGGTTTCGGCCATGCCAAGCCCATCCAGCATTTCGCCAGGTTTCAGCCAGCCGTAGGTTTCCACTGCCTTTTGTGCCATATAGGCCAGCACCGCATACGCGCCACCAAAGGTTACCACAGCGGTGGTACTGAAGAACTTGGCTTCATCGAGGAATACATTGTTTTCGCCAATAAGCCGCAGGATCAACAGAAACGGCAAAGCCCAAATGAATAGGAAAATAAACACCGTGCGAATGAAGCGTATCGTCGAGGGCTGAACAGTATTTAGGTATTTATCGGGCACATGATCATCACTAGTATTTGGCTGCCCATTGATGACTTGAAAAATGGATGGGAAATACATGCCCCCAACTAAGCCGATCAATGCAGCTCCAAGTACGATGAAAGGAAAGTCTATTTGAAAAAAGAAAATGGCCACAAATGCTCCAATTGCGGTGGCGTACATCACGTAATTTTTCAGTGCCTTCTTGCCAATCTTGATGACGGCACCCACCACAATGGCCAGCACGGCGGGCTTGATCCCGAAGAAAATACCCTGCACGAGCGTGACATTCTGAAAGTACGAATAGAGTATGCTCAGAATCAAAATGGAGACAAAGCCAGGGAGAATAAAGAGCAATCCGGCCACCAATCCGCCTTTGGTTTTGTGAAGCAACCACCCGATGTAGGTGGCCAGCTGCTGCGCCTCAGGGCCTGGAAGTAGCATGCAATAATTGAGGGCATGCAAGAAGCGTGTTTCACTGATCCATTTTTTTTCTTCCACTAGGATTTTGTGCATCACGGCTATTTGCCCGGCGGGTCCACCGAAGCTTTGTAACGCCACGCGCACCCACACGCGGAGTGCCTCGGAGAATGGTAGGGTTTGATCAGTGTTAGATGTGCTCATTGGGGAGCAAAATAATACAGATTTTTATGGAACGCTACTTTTTGGAGGTTGGTTACAATCTAGTCACACACGTTGAAATGCCATACATAAGATCAAGCGCATTGAAGGACAGCTCGATGTGGAAAAGATCGGAATTGGCAGTGCTTTACTGCTTCCTGTTTGTTGGTCTCCATTTACCATTGGATATAACCCACATTGGCATCAATAAATTTCATTGGCTTTAATCGCACATGAGCATCTAAACCATGACCTAGGAAACGCGTCGCTTTCCCATCACATTCCGATTATTGGCGCTTGCAAGCAGGTTAGCAAATCGGTCGATTTTACATCTAGCCAAGAGAACCAAAAGCCACCATCCACTTTGAGACCTTTGATCGGTTCGAATTCCACTTTGATTTTTGGATTAATCACATTCTCCATCACGATGTAATCATCAGACGACCATACGACTGCTGACGTCAATCAAATCACGCACAATCCAAATTTCTTTATTTGTGTATATTTGAAATTGACTTGCTCAAAATAATAGAAACTACTACATTTGCACTCCTTTTTTAAAACGACTCGAGACGAGTAAAGACATGAATCCGGAAATACTACAAATCATAAGTGGAGATAACAAAGCCATCAGAGCTAGCTTCCCAAAATTTGGCCCAGGTGACACTGTGAACGTACACTACAAGATCAAAGAGGGTGCAAAAGAGCGTATCCAGCAGTTTCAAGGCACTGTGATCCAGATCAAAAATTCCGGATCAAACGGAGAATCATTCACCGTGCGCAAAGTGTCAGGTGGTATCGCTGTAGAGCGTATCTTCCCTTTCCTTACGCCCAACTTAGACAAAATTGAGTTGTTGAGAAGAGGTAAAGTACGAAGAGCACGCTTGTTTTACCTACGCGACAGAAAAGGTAAGTCTGCACGTATCAAGGAAAAAATCTAATTCAGGAGAATTAACCGATATTAGCCTTTCGTCTGCTGACGAGAGGCTTTTTTGTTTGTAT
>CAZPST010000043.1:0-13787 GCA_964589185.1 uncultured Roseivirgaceae bacterium
CTACATGCATTTTGTGCCAATCACTTTTCATTGGCCTACATTGATTGGGCTGAATATGCTTATCGTCGTGCTGATTGGGCTCACGCTTTTCATTCCTGTTCGAATTGTGTCCGGTGTTAGTCCGGTGCAGGCCATTCGGTTTGATTAACCAATTGCCGGTTGGTATTTTCTGAAAAAACTTCGAATTTTCATTTCAATCACACCGATGACAGCCTCACGGAATATCCCTCGCGACATCTTGGATTGGCCTCTGGTACGATCAGTAAAAATGATAGGCACTTCCACCACAGTGAAGCCATGTTTCCACGAGAGAAATTTCATCTCAATCTGAAAAGCATACCCAATAAATCGAATGCGATCTAATTCGATTATTTCTAGTACGCGTCGTTTGTAGCACTTAAATCCGGCCGTAGCGTCTCTGAAAGGCATACCTGTGATCATGCGCACATACATGCTGGCAAAATACGACATCAGCACACGTCCCATTGGCCAGTTGACCACATTCACACCGGTGACATACCGCGAACCAATGGCCATATCAGCTCCTTTTTCACAAGCTGACAGTAGCGCGAGCAGGTCATCGGGATTGTGTGAAAAATCTGCATCCATCTCGAAGATGTAGTCATAGCCATGGTTTAAGGCAAAATGAAAACCCGTAATGTAGGCAGTCCCCAATCCCAATTTTCCCTCTCGTTCAACTAAATGGAGCTTATTGGGAAATTCAACCTGCATCGTCTTTACCACAAATGCAGTGCCGTCAGGCGAATTGTCATCTACTACAAGCACCTCCAAGCCCAGCGTCATCACACGCGTGATAATGTCTCGTATGTTTTCTATTTCGTTGTACGTAGGGATAATGACCAGACTCTTCGACACGTGCTAATGGATTATCGGATAAATTCGCTGCTAAAATAACAAGCTACTCACACTAGACCTCTAATGTATCATGCGAAAGGCGGTATTTCTGGATAGGGACGGTATCCTCAATGAAGAGCGTGGCGACTATGTGTGGCTGCTAGAAGACTTCAAAATAGTACCCGGCATCATAGACGTGCTCAGGGAATTGAAAAACCGTGGCTATTTACTCATCGTGGTGACCAATCAAGCAGGTATTGCCAAAGGCGTGTATACCCGCGAGCAAATGCATGCGTGCCATGCGTACTTTCAGGAGCAGAGCGGGCATCTGATTGATCATTTTTACTTTGCAGCCGGACATCCAAGTGTGTCAGAGAGCCTACTACGCAAGCCTGACAGTCTTATGTGGGAAAAGGCCATAGCCAAGTATGACATTGACCCTGCACAAAGCTGGATGGTGGGTGATAAAGAGCGCGACCTCATTCCGGCCAAAAAGCTGGGCATCCGATCCATTCGCGTATTTATTGAGGGATACTACACGCCCGGCGAGCAGACGATTGCCGATCATGCTACCTCTGATGTGAGGGAATTATTGAAATGGATTGAGTGAAGTAGGGTGCTAAGGATCATCACAGCTTTTTTGTAACGACTGAGACACAGAGAAGCACAGATGGGGTTCGTGCCGAACCTACTGCCGACTATCGACTTTGGTCTGTTGACCTTTCAAAGAAACTAACACCACCTCGCTTTTCATTAAACCCTTCATCTGTAGCGAATTGACGGATGGGTTTTCAATGACGAGCAAATCGCCATTTGCTAATGAATGCATGTCTGCCTTGATTCGGACGTCAATTTGCCCTTGGTACAAATAGACGAAAAGATACGAAGAGTGGGAGGGAATAGCATAGTGAATCACTTCGTTGGCTTCAAGCCAACGACCACCTATGTCACCTTGGGTATCGCCTCGCATCATCAGATTGAAATCGGTACATTTCCCAACAGAAGTCGTTTTCCAATCGCCTTCAAAAGGTGCCAGGTCAAATTTTTTCAATGCTTGAGAAGGCTGACCTTCATGATGTAGGGTCATGGCGCCATCAAGAAGAAGTAGTGTCCTAGAAACACCCGGCAGAGGTGTGAATGTGGACGTTTCGGTTTCTACAGTGGCGGTGCTCAGCCGAAAATCAAAATTGCGCAGCGCATAGGTTGATTTCTCCGGATAGATAAACAACTCGGTTGTGGTGCCACCGGCCCAATTCGTAGTGATAAAATCCTTCGCTTGCTTAACCCCAATCCTCATACTCTCCTGAATACTCATTTCCTGACTCCTGCATTCTCTTCAACTAACCGAATCCCACCTTCCTCAATTGTAATCAGCTTCTGCTTATACAGAATCCCCACCGATCGCTTAAAATTCTTCTTGCTCATTTGCAACTCCACCTGTATTTCCTCCGGTGTACTTTTATCGTGCAAGGCCAAAAAACCACCATTTGATCTCAATTCATTCAGTATCGCTTCGGCACCAGATTCTAAGGTTTCTAGGCCGCCTTTGCGTAAGCTCACATCAATCTTATTATCAGGTCGAATGGTTTTTACATAGCCCTTCATTTTGTCACCTTCAATCAAATCGTGAAAAAGGTCATTGGCGTAGATCAGTCCTTTGTACTTGTTGTTGATCACCACATTCACGCCCAGATCGGTCTCATCGGCTATGATTACATCTACTTCTTGACCTTCTTCCAGATCACATTCCGCATTCCGATAAAAGCGCGACACCTTATTGGTAGCTACCAATCGATCTGTTTTTTCATCCAAATAGAGATAAACCAATATCCACGTGCCCACGGTCAATCGCCCAACTTGCTCGCGGAACGGAACCAACAAATCCTTTTCAATACCCCAATCTAGAAAAGCGCCCACGGGTGTGATTTGCTTGACTTTTAAAAAACCAAATTCATTCAGTTTCAAGTAAGGCGTGAGCGTTGTAGCAATCAGTCTGTCTTCAGAGTCTCGATAAAGAAAGACCTCTACGTGATCATCTACTCCGGCATCTCTTGGGATGTATTTGGTAGGTAGCAGCACGTCTTCATCATCGTCAGACAGGAAAGCACCCGGCGAAGTGATGCGATCGATGCGTAAGGATTGAATTTCGCCGAGTTTGAGCATGATGAATTGATTTAATGGCTGTTACGTGCGCACAAAGGTATTGTGATAATAGCCAAATGTGCTGTTGCCCGACCGATCATCCAAAATCTATCAATAGAACCAACGAGCTGTAGTACTTTAGTCATTCTAAAACCAACAAACGGATGACCAAATCAGTATTTTCCTTCCTACTTCTTCTTTCAGTAATCACACTTCGCTCACAAATTAAATCACCTGCGGATTTCCTTGGGTATCAACTCGGTGAGCGCTTCTCCTATCATAGTGATGTAGTGGATTATTACTACCACTTAGATCAGCAGTCGGCAGAAATTAAGGTGGAGGAATACGGTCGCACCTACGAAAACCGTCCGTTGCTGCTGGCCTATGTAGCCACCGCCGAAAATATGGCCAATCTAGAAACTATACGTACAGATAATTTGAAGCGAGCGGGCATCCTACAAGGAACACCCACAACGAATGTCGCCATCGTATGGCTAAGCTATAATGTACATGGCAATGAGGCCAATTCCACGGAGGCATCCATGGCCACAGTACACGCGCTGCTTACTGACCAGAAGGTGCGCGAGTCGTTGAAAAATACCGTCATCATCATCGATCCGTGTGTAAATCCCGATGGCCGAGATCGCTACGCCAATTTCTACAATCAATTTGGAAGTCAGCCATTCAATCCTGATCCTCAGACCATTGAGCACTTAGAGCCTTGGCCGGGAGGACGACAAAACCACTATCTGTTTGACCTAAATAGAGACTGGGCTTGGCAGACACAAGTGGAATCACAAGAACGAATCAAAGAATACAACAAATGGTTGCCACATATCCATGTGGATTTTCATGAGCAAGGGTATAACAGTCCGTATTATTTCGCTCCGGCAGCCGAGCCGTATCACGAACTTATAACCAAATGGCAGAGAGATTTTCAAGTGACTATTGGAAAAAACAATGCGAAGTATTTTGACGAAAACAATTGGTTTTACTTCACCAAGCAGTATTTCGACCTATTATATCCAAGTTACGGAGACACGTATCCTACCTACAATGGCGCTATCGGCATGACGTACGAGCAAGCCGGACATGGTATGGGAGGACTAGGCGTGATCACTCAAGAAGGAGACACGCTGACATTGCTAGATCGGTTGACGCATCACACGGTCACAGGATTATCTACCATTGAGATTACGTCCAAAAATGCAGGACAGGTCGTTTCCGAGTTTGAGAAATTTTTCAAAACCCCAGTGCCGGGTGCGTACAAGAGTTTTGTGGTAAAAGGAACCAACAAGGATAAAATCAAGCATTTGACCAAATGGCTGGATGCGCAAGGGATCACGTATGGTTTCGGTGGAAATCAAAAGGGGCTGAAAGGCTTCCATTACGGATCTGGACAAGAGCGCACGTTCAATGTAGACAAAGGAGATTTGGTTGTGAATGTGAATCAGCCGAAGGGCACATTGACCAAAATTCTATTCGAACCACAGACGAAACTGTCCGATTCATTGACCTACGATATCACCGCTTGGGCTGTGCCGTACATTTATGGGTTAGAGGCATTTGCCACGTCGGTTGTATTGCCAATGAACGCTAACGATGCTGCTGATTTTCAGCCCTATAAGTTGGATGTCACCGATCCGTATGCCTATGTATTTAAGTGGGGTAGTTTCCGCGATGCGCAGTTTTTGTCTGATATTCTCCAGGCGGGTATCAAAGTGCGATTTACCACTCGCCCGATCAACTCAAAAGGAAATGAATTTGGAAGGGGCAGTTTGGTCATCGCTAAGCGCGATAATGCACACAATGCCGCTTTGAATGAGACGGTAATGCGATTAGCAAATGCCCATGAGCGCTATGCCTATCCGCTTACCACGGGTTTTATGGATGGCGGCCCTGATATTGGTTCATCAGATATTCGGTACTTGAACACTCCGCGTGTGGCTATGCTCGCCGGAAACGGTACCTACACTACCGAAGTGGGCGCTTTGTGGTATTACATGGAGCAGGACTTAAAATACCCTACGGCCATGTTGTGGACAGACCGACTTGGACGTACTGATTTGTCAGACTATGATGTACTACTAATGCAAGAAGGTAGCTATCCGGCATTTGACGAAAATGCCAAGAAAAAAATAGATGAGTGGGTGCGTGCAGGAGGTAAATTGATTTTGTTTCAAGATGCTATTGGCAAGTTTGCGGATTCAGACTTTGCATCCATTAGTAAATATGATTCGGAGGAGCAAAAGGAGGCAATGGAAAAGGCCAACGAACCGGATGATGATGCCAAGCTAATGCGCTATGAAGATCGTGAACGGAATAGCGCCAAAGATTTGATCCCCGGGGCAGTGTTTCGTGTGCACTTGGACAATTCTCATCCGATGGCATTTGGATACGGAGATACTTTCTATTCCCTCAAAACTACCGGCACACGATATGGTTTCCTAAATTCCCAAAATGTGGGGGTTATCAAATCTACGAATGATCATTTGAGCGGTTTTGTAGGGAAAAGTGTAAAGGCCAATATGCCCAAATCGATGGTGTTTGGTGTGGAGAATAGGGGTAGAGGTCAAATTGTGTACTTCGCTGACAATGTACTGTTCAGAGCCTTCTGGCATGATGGCAAATTGATGGTAGCCAATTCGATTTTCTTTGTGGGGCAGTGATTGGTACAGATTTCGATATTTATCTAAAGCCGGTTAAGATAATGTCCTGTTTAGATTAAATATTCGTTTCTGTAATCGTTTGCGGTCTTTTTTTTAACTAAATAGTGATCAGTTGTCATTTTTTTGCCCATAGTTTTGCTCGAAACAAAACTTAAAAGGGACATGATTACAAAAAAGTATGTAAAATCTAAGCCGGTGTGTAAGGTCACATTTGATCTACCGGCACAGGCTATCGAAGGTGCCAAAAAGGTGCACTTGGTAGGGGAGTTCAACGATTGGCAAACCAACGCTACCCCGATGAAAAAATCAAAGGATGGATTCAAAGTAACGCTGGAACTAGAGCAAGGCAAGGAGTACCAATTCCGCTATCTGATCAATGAGACCAAGTGGGAAAACGATTGGCAAGCCGATAGCTACGCGCCAAACAATCTTACATTCGAGGAGAATTCGGTGGTTGTAATTTGATAAAGACAAAAGAAGGGCTCAACTCGATTTAAGCCCTTCTTTTGTTCATTCACAGGTTCTTTACTACTTCACCTCCAGTTGAATCTTATCACCGAGTAATTTCCATCCACCATTTTCGCCGTTGCGTAATTTTTGAAATACGAAATTCTGAATGCCAATCAGGTTCACGTTTACTCTCAGCATTTCCAGTTTTTCCAGTAACCTAAGAAACTCTTCAGACTTGGTGAATCCGGCATCCAACATCTCGTTGAATGCTTGACTGAACGCAAATCCAAAATTGGTATGAGGCACAATTCCCCAATAGGCGAATTCGTCCAATGCAGCGAACAGCGAAGAATAATCGCCTGTATCCAGCCATTCCTTCATCGACTCGGTAAGATCAAGCTCCAGCTTACTCACGAGATTTTGCCACAATACCCTTGGCACTTCCAGTTTTTGACGGAGCATCAGATTGAGCAAACTGTAATTCTGCTGAGCCGCCCTGCTGATGATGCTGGTCATGTCGCTCACATTGCCCCGAATTACTTCTTCCAATATCTTCTTTTGCTCATCTTTCATTAAGTCGAAAAAGGAAAAACGCGTTTGGTCAAAGTGCTTTTCAATATCATAAATGACAGATGCAAGATGGCTGTTTTGAAAATTAGTCTTCAATCGTTCGGTCAGTTGCTTGAAATTCTGCGGATCGGTATCATTGGACGTGCCACCCACCAAGTGGTGATTGCCGATATACACTACAGCGAAACTCAGATATTTGACAGATAGGGTCACTTTTGACTTCACTACAGCACGACCTAAACATAGGATTTGCTGTCCGGCATTCACCCGGATAAAGTCTTGTGTTTCAATGGTATAATTGAATACTTGTAGTGCGTTTGGATTCTCTGAAAACAATACATGCACGGCATAGTGCATCCCCACTTTCGAGAGCGTCATTCGCTTGGGGCTCACGTGGTTTTCATATATCTCGGCGATGGTGCCCATACCGGATATATTACTCTTTCCTTCGTCTAAAATCTTCAAAAACTCTGAGTGTAGATTGAGATCACTTTCGCGCTCAGCCAACTGAATAGCTCGATCGGCGTACTGCAAGATTTGCAAGGTTTCAATGCCGGATACATCATTGAAAAACCACCCACAACTAGTAAACATGAGCATGCCGTTTCGTTGCATCTCAAGCAAACGGATGGCGTGGGTTTTCTTTGCATCGTCCAGTTTGGGGAGGTGCTTTTCGAAGAACGTATCGTAATCTCGGTTTTCTGCCTGAAATACTACTTCGATAAACTCATTGCGCAGCAGCCACGGATCAGGGTGGATGGCTTTCATTTCCAACTCATATAATGCATCTAGCTTCTCCTTCAAGTAGTCTAAGGCACGGCGCAGTGGATTGCGCCAGAGTTGATTCCACGATTCATCACCGCCTGTGTGGCAGCCACAGTTGCTCCGCCATCGCTCCACACCGTGAGCACAGCTCCACGAACTGTTTTCGTAAATCTCAGCCTCTAGTGTAGGAGGATACAATTCCAAATATTGGCCGTAGTTCGTAATCTGTACAGTCGGTTCATTTTCCAATTGATCCAGACAATAGGCAAGTGCCATTTCACCCTGCCGATGGTGGTGACCATACGACTCGCCATCTGTGGCAATGTGCAGCAATTCGGGAGTTTGTGCATCGGCTTTGATGCCGGCCATAAGTTTTTGGGCGAATAACTTCCCATCGTTTAACAGTCCGCTGAAAGCCACCTGCTGCGATACTTCACCATTGTAGAAAAACACGGCTATTTGGCGATTGTTCTTCAATTTGATAAAATAGGGCTGATTTGGGTCAATCCCGTTTTGCCATTCGCCATCTGATTTGCGGTAGCGCTTGCCTTGATTGGGAGCCAGAATCGTATACTTTACGCCATGATCCACGAGCAGCTCCAGCGTCTCTACATCCACTGCTGTCTCTGCTAGCCAAATGCCTTCTGATTTACGCTTGAAACGTTTCTCAAAATCATAGAGTCCCCAGATGATCTGCGTTTCCTTGTCCCGCCTGTTTGCCAGCGGCATGATGATGTGGTTGTACACTTGCGCTATGGCCGGTCCATGTCCGCCGAATCGCTTTAGACCAGCTTTGTCTGCGCGTAAAATGGCCTCATACGAATCCGGACGTTGCAGTTCCATCCAAGAGAGCAATGTAGCCCCGAAGTTGAAGGAAATCTTCTCGTAGTTATTGATGATGTCGATAATTCGGCCTTTTTCATTCAGGATTCGGGCATGAGCATTTGGGCCGTAGCATTCGTCATTGATGCGCTCATTCCAATCGTGAAAGGGAGCGGCTGATTCCTGCACCTCGATCTGTTCGAGCCACGCATTCTCTCTTGGGGGTTGATAAAAATGTCCGTGAATACAAATGTATTTATTCATTCTGCTGGTAGTCCTAACGTATTGATTTGTTGCTAATTAACCCTACTTGGTTGCTTTAAAAATACAAATAGCCAAAGGCGGCAATGTGATGGAAATACTCTGATTTCTTCCGTGCGATCCGATTCCTTCTACGGCAATGGTGCCTTTGTTCAGGGCATTGCTTCCTCCATATTTCTGCTCATCTGTATTGAAAATCTCTTTGTAACCTACGACCTCCGGAACACCTATGCGATAATCCTGATGCACCGACGGGGTGAAATTGGCCACTACAATCACTGCATCCTTTTTCGATTTGCGAATGTAGGCCAACACGGAGTTCTGACTGTCTGAATAATCGATCCATTCAAAACCTTCGAGGCTAAAAGCCAATTCATGCAGGCTCGTCTCTTTTTTGTACAATGTATTCAATGCTTTCACGCACTCCTTGATGCCTCTGTGTGGCTCCCAATCGAGCAGGTGCCAGTCGAGTGAGCGGTCGTGCTTCCATTCGCTCCATTGGCCTATTTCATTGCCCATGAAGTTGAGCTTGGTACCCGGATGGGTAAACATAAAAGCATATAGCAGTCGTGCATTAGCGAATTTTTGCCAATCATCACCGGGCATGCGTGTGAGGATAGAACCTTTGCCATGTACACATTCGTCGTGGGAGAGGGGCAACATGAAATTCTCCGTAAAGGCGTAGGTCATACTGAACGAGACCATGTTGTGATGGTATTTTCGATAAATGCTGTCTTTCTTGAAATACTCCAGCGTGTCGTTCATCCAGCCCATCATCCACTTCATGCCAAAGCCCAAGCCACCAATGAATGTCGGGCGAGACACCATCGGGAAAGACGTAGACTCCTCGGCGATGGTCTGCACATCAGGGAAGCTGCGGTACACTTCTTCGTTGAGTTCTTTGAGAAATCCGATCGCTTCCAGATTCTCGCGTCCGCCGTGGATATTCGGTATCCATTCGCCTTCTTTTCGGCTGTAGTCCAAGTAGAGCATACTCGCCACCGCATCCACCCGTAGGCCATCTATGTGGTACTTTTCTAACCAAAATGCTGCACTGCTGATGAGGAACGAACGCACTTCATTTCTCCCGTAATTGAAAATGT
Source organism: uncultured Roseivirgaceae bacterium (assembly GCA_964589185.1). GTDB lineage: Bacteria > Bacteroidota > Bacteroidia > Cytophagales > Cyclobacteriaceae > JAAEPI01. The sequence goes on from CAZPST010000043.1 coordinate 9,638, forward strand.
AGCTGCTCCAGTCCGGATGGTACCCCTGCCGCGGGTCGGCATGTTCGTAGAGGGCAGACCCGTCATAATCCTTAATGCCATGCGCATCGCCGGGGAAGTGGCTAGGCACCCAATCAAGGATCACGCCGATATCTGCATTGTGAAACGCCTCAACCAATGCCATAAAATCTTGCGGCGTACCGAATCGCGACGTAGGGGCGAAGTAGCCCAACGTTTGGTACCCCCACGAACCAAAAAATGGATGCTCCATCACCGGCAAAAACTCCACGTGCGTGAAGCCCATGTCTTTGACATACGGCACCATTTCATTGATCATGTCTTGGTACGTCAGGAATTCCTCGCCATTGTAGCCCTTTCGTTTCCACGAGCCCATGTGCACCTCGTACACGGAGTAGGGCGCGCTCAAGGCATTGTTTTTCTTACGCTTTTTCAGCCATTTGTCATCGCCCCAGGTGTAGTCTAGCGCTTGCACACGTGTGGCATTCTGCGGCGGTGTTTCCCAAGCAAAGGCATACAAATCACATTTTTCCAGCTTTTCACCTTGATTCGTTTCGATGGCATATTTATAGATTTCTCCATTTGAAATGCCCGGCACAAAACCTTCCCAAATGCCCGAATGATCCCAACGCGGGAAGAGCTGATGTTCGCCTTTTTGCCAATAGTTGAAATTGCCAATGACGCTGACAGACTTGGCATTGGGTGCCCATACGGCAAAGTACACCCCCGATTTTCCCTCGACTGTCACCACGCGCGAACCGAATTTTTCATACAGGCGGTAGTGCCGCCCTTCTTTGAACAGGTGGACGTCCGTCTCGGTAAACAGGCTGTGATGTATTGCTTTATTTTCCATGTGTAGTGTCTTTGATAAGGTCTAGCACGCCCCGCAGCGGGATGATTACCCAGTCAGGTCGTGAGTTCAGTTCGTATCCCATTTCGTAAATGGCCTTTTCGAGTAGGTGATAGCGTAGGAGAAAATCAATTTCGTGCTTGTAGCCAATGTCCAATCCTTCCTCAAAAGCCGTGTCGATGTATTTGGACAGAAACAGCCCAACAATAGCCGCATAATATCTGTCTCCGGCTAGGAATTGATCTTTCTGCGATAGGCTGATGTTGTTGTCTGCACTGAAAATATTGGCGTAAATGGCGTACTGAAAGGAGCGAAGCATCCCCGCCACGTCTTTGATAGGCGGTTGCTTCACCTTTCGGTCACGAATGGTGGCTTCCGGTTCACCTTCAAAATCCAAGATGTAGAAATCATCGTCGGTGAGGATGACCTGACCCAAATGGTAATCGCCGTGAATACGAATGCGCATGGAATGCAACTCACTCGAATGGAAATTCAATATGCGATCCTTGATGCGCGGCTTGAGTGACAGAAACTCCTTGGCATATTCGAGAGCTTCGCCTTGCAACTTGTGTATGCTGTTTTCCAGCAGATTGCACCGATGATCCACGTGGTAAATCATGCGGTTGAGTAGCCACGCTTTGTAGTCGGTATTGAATGCTTTTGGTACGAACCGGCGGGTGAATTTGTCTTTGAAAAGCGCCAAGTGCATCTGTGCGGTGCGTAGCGCCAATTTCTGAACATTCCTGACCGTTTGCTCTCCAATCAGTTCAGTCATTAGTGTGCTTAAGTCATTGCTTTTTAATGAGTTATATAATTTTATCTCATCTAGTTTGTGAATAGGGGTCTTGGTGTCCTCCAACCGTCTATAAAACTGCTTTACCTCATCTAGCATATAGGTCCATGCATCGCCTTTGTTCTCCACTTTCTCCTGCATGAGCGCGATGGTCACTTCGTAGCTCACACCCCGTTTCCATGTGATGCTGCCAGCAAATCGAGGACTGTTTTTGTACCCTGCACGTTCGGAGAGGAAATACGTCAGTTCATAGTCGGGGTTGGCATCACGGAAGAGCTTGCGGTAGATTTTGAGGTAATAGGTATCATTGAATACGATCGTGGTATTGCTCTGCTCGGCATTGAGCACGCGCGAACTGATCTTAAGATTTTTGCCCAGCGTATCCAATATGCGCCCTTTGGTGAAGTCCAGCGAACCTTCGGGATGTGGAAAGGACGTTTCGGCAACTGTATTCACAAAGAGAAACTCACGGAAACGCTCATCGTAGAGGGCATCTACCAATAGTTTTTTCGAACTGCCAATCTGCAAATCTGCCAGTCGGGCATTTTGAGGAATGCCTTGATCTTCGCATTGCCCGAGTACCAACAGGTAATTCTCGGTGTACGCCGATTCAAAGGTGATTTCCAATACAATGAGATAGTACAAATGCTGACCGTAGGCGAGGGGAATGATCAACTCGGCATTGTAGCGGCGGATTGCGGAATTTTTAGCTCCAAACCAGCGGCAGGACTGTAGATAGCCTGGCAAGACCTCTTTGAGGAATTGCTCCGAAAACACATCCGAGTCCGTAAACTCCGACCACTTTTTGAGTTTGATGGTGGGTAGTGCCATGCTTGCGCGTTTTGAAATAGGTTACCGTTGGTTTCAGGCAATTTAAGTCTGTGCGCCGTAAGGTGTGCAGGTTTCCAGCCGGAAAATTGAGGTAGAGAGTTCCGTAATCGATTGAGGGAGGAAGAAAGCTGACGTGCGGGGATGCAGGAGCAAACCAAAGGCGGCTAATCATAGGATTGCTTGAGTAGAGACTACTCATTTGGTTTTGCTGAATGACCAAGTTATTTTAGCACAGTTAAGAATGATAAATGAGTAATAGAAGCATACTTGTTCCGGACGAAGTTGTTCTGAGCAAGATATATGAGATTAGAGGTCAAAAGGTGATGATAGATCGTGATTTAGCCGAATTGTATGGTGTAGAGACACGGGTTTTGAATCAGGCGGTGAGAAGAAATATCCAGCGGTTTCCGGAAGATTTCATGTTCCAAATGACAAGTGATGAAATGGAAGAATGGAAATCACAAATTGTGATATCCAATCGCGAGAAAATGGGACTTAGGAAACCACCACTTCTGTTTACCGAGCAAGGGGTTACCATGCTATCTTGTGTCTTAAACAGTGAGCGGGCGATCATTGTAAACATTCAAATCATTCGTATTTTCATAAAACTCCGTTCTTTGATACTTTCCCACAAGGATTTGCTGTTAAAAATGAACGACCTAGAAAAACGAGTAGGAAAGCAGGATGCCAAAATCAAGATGATTTTCGATTATTTGAAGCAATTCATCACAGAACAAGAAAAGCCAAGAACACCTATTGGATTCAAGCATTCGGAAAAGGATTAGTCTTTAAGGAGTGAATCCCAAAGGCTCTATTGCGGAAGAGGCGATATATTGAGATAAATTGTTACTTCGTACAAAAGACAACTATCATGAGAGCAGCGCAAATCAAAGAAGAACTGTACCACTATATCGAAGTGTTGTTGGGTTTATTTAAGGACAAATAATTTCTTAGCATGCAAAATGAGAATGACAAGAACAATGAGGAAGAGTTTGAAAATGGAAGAGCCTTCGGTATTGCTGGAAATTTTCACTTGTATGGATTATTGATCGGCTTACTAATTTGGCTGTTGATTGAACTATTCATTTGAGCGTCTCTCCGTCCTAGCACAGTCTCCTGAAATGAACTCTGCGTCTGAAACTTTTGGGAGCATTCCTCCAATCGAAGCACTCACCCGCGCCCCTGATTGAGGCATTGTTGGAACTCCCCAACGCTAGGAGGAAGCGAATGCCGAGAGCCTGCCTTTGTCGGCAGACAGGCCGGAAATGGCGCCCAAAAACAACTGAATCCTTACACCTTCTGCACCTTGAATAGGTGATACGGTATGCCCGGCGGACGAAGCTCGACGAAATTCCACTCGGCGCTCCAGATGTAGCCCGTGTCGGATATGAGGTCGTGCACGGTGAAGGACTGCCCGTTTTGTATGCCCATCTGCGCCAGTGGCACTTGCACCCAGCCACTCTGCACGTTGGTGTGGTCTAGATTCACCACGCACAAGATGAAGCTGTTGGCCTCTTTATTTGACTTGAAATAGGCCAAAATGTTCGGGTTGTCAATCGCGCAAAATTGGATGTTGGTGGTGCGCTGGAGTGCCTTGTTTTCCTTTCGTATCTGATTGATCAGGGAAATGTGGGCGGTGAGTCGGTTGGTTTTTTTCCAATCGTAGTGCTTCAATTCAA
>CAZPST010000044.1:0-13545 GCA_964589185.1 uncultured Roseivirgaceae bacterium
AGGTGACAGTTCCTTGAGTAGCAACGTATTCGACGGTCTGTTTCCCTCGAAATGCCTAAACGAATCGTCATTGGAGCTACCATCCATCAATGCCTCTGACTGTGCGAAGCAATTGGCCAAAAGCTTGGTGTGATGCTCCGTGTGCGCATGAGCCGGATTGGCCACTGCAATGAAATCTGCCGGAATGGGCTCGGTACCTTGATGTAGCAACTGATAGAACGCATGCTGACCATTGGTGCCGGGTTCGCCGAAGTAGACCGGACATGTAGCATAGGTCACACGTGCTCCGTTTCGATCCACTTGTTTGCCGTTGCTCTCCATGATGAGCTGCTGCAAAAAGCGCGGAAAATCACGCAAACGGTGGTCGTACGGCAATACCGTATGGGCATGCATTCCCTGAAAATTCACCTGCCAAATGGTAATCAGCGCCATGATCACCGGCATGTTGGAGGCAAAGGGTGCCGTCTCAAAATGATCGTCCATGTCAGATGCGCCATTGAGCAGCTCTTTGAAATGTTCGAAACCCACAGTGATGGCGATGCTCAAGCCGATAGATGACCAAAGCGAAAAACGGCCGCCTACCCAGTCCCAAAAACCCACGATATTTTCGGCCGGAATGCCAAACGAATTGACTTCTTTGAGGTTAGTCGATACAGCAAAAAAGTGACGTGATAGCGCTTCTTCACCCATTTGTGCCACAAACCAACTTTTTACGGTACGGGCATTGGTCATGGTTTCATCCGTGGTGAACGTCTTGGATGCAATGATGAAAACCGTTTCTTCAGGATTCACTATTTCGCGGATTTCTTCCCACTGCGCAGCATCTACATTTGAGAGGAAGAAGGGCGTGATTTGTTTCCAATAGGGACGAAGGGCATTGCACACCATTTGCGGACCAAGATCCGAACCACCTATGCCAATATTCACTACATACTTGATGGATTTACCCGTGTGGCCTTTCCACTGACCTGAGTGGACGTTCGAACTGATCTGTTCGATTTTCTTGAGTTCATCAGCTACCAGCGATCGAATATTTTCGCCTTCCACACGGATGTCTTCCTTTTTGCTGCGCAATGCCGTGTGAAGTACGGCCCTATGCTCGCGCTCGTTGATGGCCTCACCACCAAACATGGCCGAAATGGCTTCTTTCAGTCCGGTTTCATTGGCAAGCGAGATGAGCAATTCCCTTGTCTCGTCGCTCAAGTGATTTTTTGAATAATCAAGGAAGATATGCGGAGCGGCTAGTGAAAAGGATGCCACGCGATCTTTGTTGGCAAAAAGGTCTTTTAACTGTACGTGGGCATGAGCATCACGGTGTGCGCTCAACGATTGCCAGCTACCCAGCAATGTCGGGTTATTTTTTGGAAACATGGGCGGAATAATATTATGCGCGACCGAAAATGTAATAACTATACGCGATGTAGAACAATATGTACACAAAGCCTTCGGCGCGATCAAGTTTGTATTTGCTCAGTGTAAACATGAATACGAATAGGAGCACAGTGCCGGCCATCATAAAATAGATATCTATGTTCATCTTAGCATCATAAGGCATGGCTCCTGATATGAGTGAGGACATCCCGATTACAAGCAATATGTTGAAGATGTTTGATCCGATGATGTTACCTACAGCCAGATCTGATTTTTTCTGGAAAGCAGCAACAGCGGATGTGGCCAATTCGGGTAGCGATGTACCTGCTGCCAGGATTGTCAAACCAATCAATTTTTCGCTCATGCCCCAAGAGGTGGCCAACGTGACTGCATTATCCACGATCAATTGACCGCCGAATATCAGCCCCGCTATACCAAACAAGATCATGGCGGTGGTTTTGAGTGTACCATAGATTACGATTTCTTCCCCCTCTACCTCTTCCGGATGACGTTTCAGGTTCATGAAAATATAAATGATGAACACGACAAAAAAACCAAGTAATGCCACTGAATCACCTCTCCCAAGCACGTTGGTGTCAGATTCAAAAAACATCACGTCATTCACAAAAATGAAGAACATGACGGTAATGAAAAGCGAATAGGGGACTTCTTTCCAAAGGGCATTTCGCTGTACAGTGAGCGGGTAAATCACACTGGAAATACCCAAGATCATAAACAAATTGAAAATATTGGAACCTATGATATTACCATAGATCATGTCGTTTTTTCCTTGAGCACCGGAAATGATACTCACTACTAGTTCGGGTGCAGAAGTGCCCATGGCAACTACCGTAAGCCCGATAGCAATGTCAGAAACGTTGAATCGCTTGGCTAGGGATGAGCCCCCATTAACCAAAAAATCCGCCCCTTTGATAAGCAGTACAAAGCCGATGGCTATTAGTAAAACATTTCCAAAAACGCCCAAATCCATGCGCTGTAGGTTAGTTGGTTAGTGACAAGGTAGATTATGATTTTTTCCAGAAAATCTTTTAAAATCTCTGCAAATTAACAATCTGCTATCATTTTACAAAAGTCAGTTTGTCAGATCATAAAGTAGTGAATCTAACTTTTTTTCTAGAAAAATGCTGCTTTCTCGATAAGCTTCCTTCGAGGAGAGTTGTGTTTTGACCGAAAAGTAGAACTTAATCTTTGGCTCTGTGCCCGAGGGACGTAGCGAGATTTTGTCTCCATCTGCTGTGATGAATTGCAGCACATTCGACGCAGGGAAGGGGATTTTGGTCGTCTGGTTAGATCGTATATCAGTTGCTGTACTGTTCTGATAATCAATCATTTGCACAATATCAGTACCTCCTAGTTGGCTCGGCGGATTCGTACGGAATCGCTCCATCATGGCACTGATTTCCTGCAAACCGGACTCTCCTTTTTTAGTAATGGAGTGCAGGGTTTCTTGATAAAAACCGTATTCCTGATAAATGTCGAGCAGCAGGTCAAAAAGTGATTTATTGTGGTATTTGGCCCACGCACATACTTCTGCCAGCAGTGCACAGCTGCATATCGCGTCCTTATCGCGCACATAGTCGCTGATCATGTATCCGTAGCTTTCCTCTCCGCCACCGATGTACGTCTCTGTGCCTTCTTTTTCTCTGATGAGTTGTGCGATGTACTTGAAGCCGGTGAGCGTCTCGTAGCTCGTGACACCAAATCCCGCCGCGATATCCGACAGCAAATCGGACGTCACGATGGTTTTGGCAATAAATTCATTGCCTTTGAATCCACGCTGCTCATCCATTTTCAATAGATAGTAAATCAATAGTGCGCCGGTCTGGTTACCATTGAGCAGTTGAAATTCACCTTTGTCGTTTTTCACGCCTATTCCTACCCGATCGGCATCAGGGTCGGTGGCCATCACGATATCCGCATCCCAAGATGCAGCTGCTGCCAGCGCCATTTTCATGGCTTCTTTTTCCTCAGGATTGGGATAGACCACCGTTGGGAAATTGCCATCAGGAGTGGCTTGTGCTTCTACCACTTGCACATTGGCAAAGCCAAACTTTTTCAAAACGCGAGGTACCAGTGTGATGCCCGTGCCGTGGATGGATGAATAGACAATTTTACACTTTTTGTCTACTTCCTGTGATCTGCCAAGGGCGTGAATGGCCGCTAAATACGCTTCGTCCATGTTGTCTCCCAGATATTCGATGAGGGCTGGATTTTTCTCAAATCTCACCTGCCTGAAGGTGGTAATCTTGCGCACTTCAGCTATCACGCCTTTGTCGTGCGGGGCAATCAATTGCGCACCATCTGACCAGTATGCCTTGTAGCCATTGTATTCTTTGGGATTGTGAGAAGCCGTGATCACCACGCCGCTTTGGCATCCGAGCGTCCGGATAGCAAAGGACAATTCAGGAGTAGGGCGCAATTCAGGAAATAAATACACCTTGATACCATTGGCCGAAAAGACACTTGCAGTAATGTCAGTGAAATAGTCACTTTGATTGCGGCTATCGTGTGCTATGGCTACTTTGATTCGCTCATTGGGGAACTGTATTTTGAGGTAATTGGCCAGACCTTGAGTGGCCATGCCCACGGTATATTTATTCATCCTGTTGGTACCCACACCCATTACGCCTCGTAAGCCGCCTGTGCCAAATTCTAGGTCGGTGTAGAATGCATCGTGCAGTGCATCGGGTGTGTGTTTCAATTGCTCAATGGCCGCCTTGGTGGCTGAATCAATGATTTCACTCGTCAGCCAACTAGCTGCACGTTCAGAACTATTCATGTTGTTTGCTTTAGCCGACGAATTTTGTACTTAATCCTGAATAATTCATTGAAAAAGACTGAAATTTGCGCCGAACAACACGTATCCCCCGAATGAATCTACCCAAGCTAGAGGAGTTAATGATGTCGATAGCCGACCTCAAAACTCAACTACACACCGAATCATCTGATTCCCTTTTGCTTCAATTACAACACACCCAAGACCAACTGACAGACGAATTTGGTGCCTACATAGAGGAGGCCATATTCAATGTGCATGACGAGTATTGTCCTGACGATGATATCCATGCCATTGCAGATTATCTGCCGACCTATTTCGAGCGTGAGGGTGTGAATGGACATACACGCTACATGCTCCCATTGGGGCAGGGTGTAGCTGTGGAGACGGATGACTATCCTGGCGTACCTACACGTTTAGCCTTGGTGCCAAACCCAACGCGACTTGTGCTGAAAGTGCAGAATTCGGAGCAGGAGGAAGTGCTGTGGGTAGCGCGTGAATTAGCTGAAGCCTAATTTATCCTTGACCTTTTGGAGCGTTTGCTGAGCCACTTCGCGTGCCTTGGCTTCTCCTTTTTGCAGTTCGGCTTCTAGCAAGTCAGGATGGCTCATGTAGTAGTCAAACTGCTCACGCTGTGTTTTGAACGTCTCCATGATCAGCTCGAATAGCGCTGTTTTGGCATGACCATAGCCATAATTGCCCCCTTCGTAGTTGCGTCGCATGGCCTGTGTCTGATCTGGAGTAGCCAATAGTTTGTACAACTGAAACACATTGCACGTATCCGGATTTTTAGGATCTTCCATCGGTGTGCTATCGGTGATGACTGACATCACTTGCTTTTTCAAGGCTTTTTCAGGAATGAAAATGTCGATGGTGTTGCCATACGACTTGCTCATCTTCTGACCATCTGTGCCGGGTATGGTCATCAATTGCTCATCTATCCGAGCCTCAGGAATAACGAAGGTCTCTCCAAACTGCCTGTTGAATGCGCTTGCTATGTCCCGCGCCATTTCGAGGTGTTGCTTTTGATCTTTACCTACCGGCACTATGTCCGCATCATACATGATGATATCGGCGGTCATGAGCACAGGATACGTGAAGAGTCCAGCATTTACATCGGCTAGTTTGTCCGATTTGTCTTTGAATGAATGCGCATTGGCCAACATCGGAAACGGAGTGAAGCAGTTCAGATACCACGTGAGTTCGCATACTTCGCCAACTCTTGACTGTCTATAAAACGTGTTTTTATCGGTATCAAATCCACAAGCCATCCATGCGGCTGCTACTTCCTGTACATTTGTTCGGCGTTGCGCCCCGTCCTTGATGGTAGTGAGCGAGTGCAAATCCGCTATGAAAAAAAAGGACTCATTCGCCGATTGACGTGATAGCTCAATGGCCGGAAGAATGGCGCCCAATAAGTTACCAAGATGTGGTTTGCCTGAACTCTGTATACCTGTAAGTACGCGTGCCATGGATGATTTTTGCGCAAACCTAATACCTTTGATTTAGTGATTAGAAAAGAAAACCGTGTAATGATGAGACAAGTGATTTTTGGGTTAGGGTTTTTGTGTGTTTTGGTGCTCTCAGCACAACCGCGACTGGAGTTTGAAAAAGTGGTGCATGATTTCGGGCAAATCAAAGAAGCGGATGGGGCAGTGGAGTACGCATTTGTTTTTGAGAATAAAGGTGATCAGCCGCTGCTCATCAGTGGAGTGCGTGCCTCATGTGGCTGCACTACGCCATTTTGGACCAATGAACCGGTCATGCCGGGAGAGGTCGGAAAAATCACGGCTAGGTACAATACGATCAATCGTCCGGGTCCTTTCAACAAAACCCTCAGTGTGACCTCCAATGCGGCAGGAGGTGTGGTAACCCTGATGATCAGAGGACAGGTGGAGCCAAAGGTAAAGACCATCGAAGATCACTTGCCCACCAAATACGGTGTGCTGCGCATGGGGCATAGGTCATTCAATATGGGCAAAATCACCACGGAGAAAACGATCACAAAGGAATTTGATGTATACAATGATTCCGATTCGGTCGTGCGTTTTGTTCCGGATGCCACGGAGGTGCCGGCGCACATTACAGTCACAATCGATCCGGTGGAATTGCAACCCAAACAAAAAGGTGTGATCCGACTGGCATACGATCCCATACAACTTAATGCACTTGGCTATCAAAAGGATAAACTGAAAATTCAGACCGATGAACAAGTGGAAGGCACAAAGGAACTTGAAGTGGTAGCCACACTAGAGGAGTACTTTCCGCCCATGACGCAGGACGAGCTAGCCAATGCACCCAAGTTGTCTATTGATAAAAAACTGCATGACTTTGGTCGAATTACGGCCGGTTCTCAAGTGGAGGCTTCATTTACCCTGACCAATGTGGGCAAAAGCGAATTGAAGATTCGACAAACAGCGAGTAATTGTGATTGTGTAGTGGCTGATTATGAGAAAGACACCCTACAACCCGGCGAGTCGATCAAGCTAAAGGTGACGTTCGATAGTAAGGGTAGACGTGGCAGACAATATAAGAACATAGCGATCTTTTCGAATGACCCTGCTGCACCCACTCAAGTGGTGAATATACGGGCAGATATGTGATGACCGATTATCCAATCACCGCTTCCAAATCAACTCCGGTACAGGTTGATCCTCCGAAATAATACCTGCCATCTGCAAGTGATAAATCACGCTTTTTAGCATCTTGTCACTTACCCAACTGTTTGCCGCCCATTCAGTGCTGTGATACCATCGCGCCACATCAGCATATTTGAGGTGGTATCGCTCACTCACTAGCGCTATGGCCGCATTGTCTTCCATAAACTGCTGGCAACTCGCATTGATTACATCCAACATCGAGGCGATTTCAGTTGGATGTTTTTCTAGGATTTTTGAGGTGGCAGCTATCACAAAACACGACCAAGGCGACACATACTCTCCAATCCGGCGAATTTTACCCGCATCCACAAAGGGTTTGGTGGTGTATTTTTCCCAATAAAATACATCTGTTTCCAGTCGAGTCAAAGAATCCAGCGCCCCGTCCAGATCATCAATCACGGCAAATTGCTCCGAAACAAGGGTGTGTCCTTTCGTATTTGCATGCACCATGGCCATCAGGTGCGAGCCCGATCCTAGCCTGCTGATGGCGTGCTGTTTGTCAAAGATGTCGTTGGCATTGGTCAGTGCATTGGTCATGCCCGTATGGATGCCCCACGTGAGAGGCGTCACCACGTACTCGCTGATAATCTTGCTGGGGTTGCCATGAATGATATCCGTCACGATCCCCTCTGTGAGCAGCACGCACACATCCACTTCATCTTGTCTCAGCGCATTGGTCATGTGTCCTGACCCACCCGGAAAGTTTGTCCATTGAATGCGGATGCCCACCTGCTCAAAATCTCCGCGCTCCATTGCCAAGTGAATCGGCAAATTGAAATGCTCCGGCACACCGCCTATGCGTATGTTGATCATATCTTTTTGCAATAGCCATGCAAATTAGGGATTCATTACGTAACCGGACAGGTATTGCCGTCAATTCGCATTCTATTTAATTACTAAAAGGAGATTAAAGTTTCGCGGATTAAATCAATTAAAACGAATCTTTTTAATCGCAAACGTTTTCGGAGCTGCAAACCATTTTCTATATGAACATAATTTGAAGTGGGAAATCATATATTTGTCTTTATGGCTTAGTGTGGGATGATCTTAACTCATTGTGAATTAGGCATTTGGAACATGTAATTATGAAGGCAAGTTGACGAAGGAAGGGTATGAAGGGGATACGTAATAGCATGAGCGATTCCTGTTGTATTATCGAATAAAGCATTAACGCATGAAACGTTTTCTATCTCTCCTATTAGTTACTTTAAGCACGTACGCTTGGAGCCAAGATATCTATGATTGGATGGATACCGCTCCGGATGGCAATTGGAGACAGGGTGCATCTGGAGCTAGATGGTCTGGGACCGGCTGTGGTGGGGGTGTTTGTTGGGATGAACCTCCATACGGAATCTTGCGCTTCAATAACAACCATCAGCTCAGTATGACCAATAATGTGGCAGGTACCTACAGTCAATACCGCATTTTATTTGGAGCTTCCAATACCTCAGCCCGAACAATCAACGGAGGTACGATTCAGTTTCTTGATTTCAGTGGAAACAATCCCTTAATCCAGAATTCCTCTACAGGGCATCACGTCATAAATACAAACCTTATCGTAGGTTCAGGAGGCACTTGGAACATGGATGTCATGGCTACTAGTGGTTCTTTGACATTCGGAGGAACTTGGTCTAACGATAACTCGAAATTTATGTACCTGCAAGGCGACAATTCGGCAGTCAGTACAGATAAATCATTAAATATGAATGGCGTAATATCTGGCAATGGAGAAGTTCGCCTAATTAACCATGCCTTCGTTACCTATGGTGCCGCCCATACATATAGTGGCCAAACGCTTGTTTCTAAAGGAGAGTTGGTAATTAACAACGGAGGGGATATTATGTCCTCAATTATAAATATTGGTGAAGCAAGTGCGCCTTCTGATGTTACCAAATTTTTCCTGAATGGAAATGACGGCCAAAATTTCACTAGATCGATAACTATTGCTCAAGGAGACGATGATACCAGATACATTGGTTCATTAAATTCCAGCGGTGTAACTACTTTGTCTGGAGCCATTACTAAACACAGCGGAACCAATCTATATATAGAAGTAGTAGCACCGAACGGAATATTTGAAATTTCTGGAGGAATGGGAGCCGCCAGTAATGGTCATACGGTGAAAGTAGGAGAGGGTACGTTGAGAGTCGTTTCTCAGCCCTTGAATGGTGCAGCTGGTAATACGTTTTTTATAAATGAAGGAACGGTAGAAGTAGATGCATTTCCGGGTAATTTATTGGCTACTTCAGGCAGACCAATGCAATTGGGTGCTGATGGCTTAGGAATATTGCGTGTCAATAGTATGAATACTTCGTATTCCGGCGACATTACGATCGATAGTAACAACGGTGAAATACAATTCAATTCGTCCAATTCGCAATCATTTTCAGGCGTATTGGCATTTGGTGCAAATACTTTGACAATAAACAATCAATCGTCAAATAACGTAACATTATCTGCCGATCAAACAGGTACGGGAATTTTAAATATAACTTCTACGGGAAGTGGCGCAGTGATACTAACTAGAGCTTCTTATTCCAGAACCGGTAATACAGTTGTTAACCAAGGGGAATTGAGATTGAATCCAGGGGCTGCAGCCACATTCAATTCCAAAATTGTTTTAAATGGAGGTACACTATCTACTACCGGAATAGTATCAGGCAGAACCTTCACCAGTTCGGCAACTTTGGAAATGAGTGCCAGTTCCTCGATCGATTTGGGTTCAAATGGGCATACCCTGACCTTCGCCAATAGCTCCGCGGAGACATGGACAGGCTCACTAACGATTAATGGTTGGTCAGGCGCACCCACAACCTCAGGGACAGCCACAGCCGGTCGCATTTTTATTGGGTCAGATGCATCAGGACTTACTACTACTCAATTGGCTCAAATCACTTTTGATGGGTATGCAGGTGGAGCAGTTATAGATGCGAATGGTGAACTATTCCCTGAAGATTATCTCACGTACTACTCCACTGGGTCGGTTGCACCAAATTCGCTAGCTAATTGGAATTCTGAAACGGACGGTACTGGCACGACTCCTACCGATTTCACATCCACATTAAAGTTTGTTATTCAAAATGGCCAAACCATGACCACATCTGCTGATTGGACATTGACAGGCGAATATGCAGTTCTACAAATCCAATCAGGTGGCATCCTCCAAGCCGATCACGCGATCACAATTCCCACTACAGGGACATTTGAAATTCAGGATGGCGGTACATATATTCATAATAATACTACAACGTATAGTAGTTCTATTCTGAGATCAGGAGCTACCATTACACTAGCACCAACGAGTACATTTGAAATTAGAAAATCAAATTCTACATTACCACTACTAAGCTCTTATGGGAATTTAACGATTAATTGTGACGAATTTTCTACCACGAACGCTAGCAATTTTGGTGGTAACCTAACTTCGATAACTGGAAACTTTAGCGTTTTAAATACCAACGCCCAACAACTGCGCCTAGCCAACGCTGGTACCACACTTACTGTAGGAGGTGATTTTATTTTAAATGGATCTACTGCACACTTCGTTCTGAAAAACAACACTACTACAGGTGACCAAACAATGATAGTAAATGGAAACGTACAATTACTTTCCGGAACCTTTGCATTCACTAATGATGCTAGTGGTGGTCGAGGTATTCTAAGACTAAGAGGATCGGGTGTAACTATTTCTAATGATCTGACATTTTCCGCCAATCTTGTCGACGGATCTGGTTTTTATTTAGATCGAAATGTAGCGCAGACCCTTACCATTGGTCATGCATTCACATCCGGTGATTGGCGCAATCGCTTTTATATAGCTGATGCGGGTGAAGTGGTAAATGAAGTATACAATGGGACAGTAGCTCAAGAAACAATTAGCGGTACCAGCGGCACCCCCATTGCCGGGTATTCGGCTTGGCCTACATCCGGTACAGCTCTTAGCGGCATCACAATCAACAATTCATCAGCTACCGGGGTGACGCTTCGGAATGACCGTAGGGTGAACGGCACATTGACGCTTACAGACGGACTATTCAATACGGGTGATTGTAATTCAGGCACTACCAGTACCACGTTGCTCACACTTGCTGATGGTGCCACCATGTCCGGCGCTAGTGCCGCCAGCTATGTGAATGGGGTAATGCGCAAAATTGGCAATGACGCATTTACGTTCCCCGTGGGAAGTGCCACTGATTATGCACCCGTTAGTATGTCTGCACCAGCCAACGCAACAGACGAATTTGGGGCGTGTTATGCCTCCGGTAGCGCAATAGCGCTCGGGGATGCGTATGGCACGGGAATAGACCATGTGAGCGACTGTGAATATTGGCATATAAACCGAACCGTGGGGGCAAGCGACGTGAGCGTGACGTTGACATGGGACAGTCGTAGCTGTGGAGTCGATGACCTTGGACAATTGCGGGTGGCACGTTGGACTGGCGCATTATGGGAAAACGTGGGTAATGCCGGCACCACAGGTGATACGGATGCAGGCACTATCACGTCCGGTTCGGTAAGCTCATTTAGCCCTTTTACGTTGGCTTCTGCTGATGCAAGCAACCCACTGCCCGTCACCCTCACGTCTTTCACGGCGCGGTGCAGCGAATCGGAGGTGCAGCTGCATTGGGTCACTGCTTCCGAATACAACGCGTCTCATTTTGTAGTTCAGTCAAGTAAAGATGCCACCGTGTGGACCACCCTTGGCGAAGTAAAGGCCGCAGGCACCACAAGCGCCACTACGCAGTATCGATATGCGGCACCTAATCAGGGCGTATTTACCTACTATAGGTTAGTACAAGTAGATTTTGACGGTGCGTACGAAATCTTCGGGCCTATCTACAGCAATTGCGACCTCAATGGGAGCAGCATGCTCATCACGCCCAATCCGGCCACCGAGCTGTTTACCCTGATCCTCCAAAGCACCGAGCGAATCGAAAATGCCACCGTTGTGATCACCGATCTGAGCGGACGCGTGATGTGGTCCAAACGAGTTGATATCGAACAAGGCGCGAACACCATCTTATGTGAGATCAATGGGATGCAGCCGGGCGTGTACGTAGCTCGCGTACAGCACCTCGAAAAAGAGTTTCCCCCTGTTCGGTGGGTGAAGCAATAGCGTATTGCCTCTACGATACGAAGTACTAGCACTGCGCTGACCGAAGCGTCAGGAGCGGTACTTCAAGGATATTTATCAGCCGCTTCCTCGCTCTCTCCTTCGCTGCGCTTCGGAATCGATCGAGGCTAATTTGCAGCTGTGTGGGGGTTTATTATCGCCATAGCCCACGGTTTAAACCGTGGGCTATGGATTGTGAATCCATAAAAACAGTGAGATAGCTAGGAACGGGATTAGAAATCCCTTTTTATCTATAGTCCCTGCCTACCGGACAGGCAGGCGACATGCGCTGCGGAACTGTCTGACAGCATGGACATCTGCCGACTTAGCACATGTTAGGGCATGTTTATTCTCAGAGTGTCACCGTTTCGTTTCGTGTATTCAGTTAGCCCGTATTGTCGAGTCCAAAGTATTTCCATAACATCGCTAGGATTTCGTTTAGGGTCATGCCAGTTGTTAGGCAGTTGCCAGTATTCAGTAATGCCCAAGTCGATCAGACGTTCACCGGTTGAAATGCTGTCCAGATAAAATGGTTCAGAAAAGTTGCGATAACCAATCCAAAAGTTAAAAGACGAGTTCATTGAACTATGAATGATTCTTGACATGAAAAATAGATTCTGAGATGAATTGTTCCGGTTGTTGTTCGGAAGCTTGTTTGTTACAATCTCAAGAGTCTTTCCCTTCGGAGAAAAAAAGCCGTTATCTCTGCAAAACTCTGAAGAATCTATAGATTGAATGAAGAGGGTGTCAGTATCTGTACCTGTTCGTGTTGAAAAGAAAAGGGTGTCTCCTGGTTGGTAAAATGAAAAGACAGTTCGTGTGTTCGTTGGGATGGAATAGTCACAATCTATACAAGCAGAGAGTTGAACTAATATAAAAAGGTAAACGATATACTTCACGCAATATGCCCTAACATTTATGTAACGCGCACTCCTGCGTGTTATCTATTTTCAAATGTATGGTTGTTTAGTATTACGTCCTAAGGATTCTTGATTTCGTCTAGCAGTTTGTGAATAGTGAAGATGTAGCTGAACTAACCCCGACCGATACCGGCGCGTAGCAAAGGTGAGGGCGGGAGTACAGCCCCTAAAATGCCCGTGCAGTGTCGCTCCTGAATATTTTTTGCCCCTTATACTCGCTCGCTTCCATCCGTCCAAAAGGGGTATGGCATTGCCGATTGGTTTGCACAACTTTGGCACCTTTGATTCGTACCTACAACCATTTGCATTAGGGCACCTCTAAAAACTGACTTATGGCCGAAATCGTAAAAATTTTCAATTTTTTACTAATGACTCTTTTTGAATTATATATCGTTGTATTTCAATCACTTAATAATTCCATTAGGCTCATGAAATACGCCTCATCTAATTCAAAAACAGTTCATTTTTCGACTCATACTCAGTTCTTAGAGGAGCCCTTTAAACAAATGCCCAAAAAACCCTACCTATTGCTGCTAGTGCTCATCGTCAGCGTGGCAGCCAGTGCGCAGAAAGCCACGTATTCGTCAAGCGAGGTGTATCAAAAGCTGCGCAAACTCAATGTGCTGGGATCGGTGCTGTATGTGGCCGCTCACCCCGATGACGAAAACACCAGCCTAATCGCGT
>CAZPST010000045.1:0-13496 GCA_964589185.1 uncultured Roseivirgaceae bacterium
ACCTGTTGTGGGTGGATTAATGCGTAGATGTGAAAACGTTTAGGACGCTATTGAAGTAAAATAAAGAAGACCAACTGCAAATTAACAATTAGTAGGGCCATCGGTTCGATCAGTTCTTTTCTGAAATTATAGGAACCGGAACACTCCAAAATGTCATGATGTCTCTCTTCGTAGAATTGACCTTGAAAATTTTTTCGTTCTCTATTTTAATGAAATGTCAACCATTTTGGGCCAAAGTCTTGGAATTTCTGAGCTTATAACCTAAAAAAAAGGCAGCCCATTTCTTGGCTGCCTTATGCACGGTCCGGTTGGTCCGGCGTGTTTGCTTAGTTTCGTTTAACTAATTTTCTCACGGCTTTGTCTCCTTTGGCATTGGTGATTTCAATGAAGTGCACACCATTGGCCATTGATGTGACGTCCAACAATGTGGCATCAGAGAAAGTGCGCTCTACCAGCGTAGTACCCTTCATATCAATCACTCGCAAAAAGTTCGTTCCTTTCAGTTCGATTTGCAGCTCTGTGCTCACCGGGTTTGGATACATTCTCAACCCTGACAGATTGTCTAATCCCAAGACTACTTCAACACTGAGCTGGATGCCATTTGGACCTACCACTGCACCAACTACAATTTCTGCCGTTTGGTTAGTAAATGTGATTGTACTATTTCCAAGATCCATCGGCATGCCATCTATGTTGATGTAAATTTTGTAGTCACCATTTGGAATGCCATTGATGGTGTATTGACCGCTGGCATCCGTTACGACTTCCGTCATGATTTTCTCATCAGACGTGCGAATCAAGAAGACACTTGCACCAACTACCGGAGTACCTTCAGCCAAACGACCCACGATGAGTCGGGCATTTCCACCCTGCACCACGTTACCCTTCAGTTTGCCTTGTCCGGTGAGCAAGTTCTCTGGGCTTCTGGCAATCATTTGGATATCCTGCCCGGTAAGGTCGGTACTTGATACTATAATGGTATTGGCCGAGCCTTGCTGGATGGTGTTACCTAGGTACGTGGTGAAGTACGTATTGGCATCTGTAGGCGTCACTTTCACGAGGTACTCTCCGGCGATAAGCTGAAGCGTGTAGTTACCCTCATTGTCAATAGTAAACTTGCGCGTTTCGTCCGTTCCCACAGCTCCATTGATTTTGCGAGGCGTGCTCGCCTTACCAGCCGTAAATGGCTGCCCATTTTCATCTGTGATTTTACCTGAGATGGTAACAGCCGGATTACCCTGCCAATAAAGAATCGGGTAACCTGTTCCAGCTACGTCCATAACCCAGATAGGATATGCACTTGGATCTAATGAGCCCGTAAAGTCCCAAACTGCGTTGGTAAAGGTGGTGAGAGTTTGCATCTCGGCGGTGGTTTTTCCTGTTCCGCCGGAAGCTGACGTACTTCTACCGGATATTTCAGTGTCCCAAAAACTTCCGACGATTAAATCCTGATTTGAATAGTAGCTGATTTGCATTTTGCCAACGAGCCCACCAGCTTCAAATGCTGAACCCTCCGGAGTTATCACACCTGCGTTATGACTATTTCGTATTTTATTGTTGTCGCTGTAGTAATAATAGTCAGTTCCATATCCGATTAGGCCACCAAGTACGCCAGGGCCTTTAACTTCTCCACTGTTGTATGAGTTCTCAACCTGAGATCTATACCAATATCCAATTAACCCTCCGGCATAAGATTTTACCGAAGTACCGGTAATTGTTCCTTTGTTATAGGAATGGGTTATGCCCGTATTATAGGAACTGGAAGTGTTTCCTGCGATTCCACCAACATATTGACTGGCGGATACATTACCAAGGTTATACGACTTGTTTAAACTTCCTCCTGACCAAACTGCTACTAAACCTCCTGCAGTGGAATTTTCTCCCGTGCTTGATATTGCTCCTGAGTTGTAAGAGCTAATTAGGTTGGATGCAGTGGATGATGATGAATAGGATGAAAAACTACCCGCGATACCTCCGGCCGCATATTTAGCGGTAACAGCGGCCTGATTATTACTATTCGTAATGCTTCCACCGGTCCATTGACCCACTAAGCCACCTGCGTATGAACTCTTCTCCGTAGCTGAAACTGCTCCAGAGTTATAAGACTTGGATATACTACCCTTATTTGAGTAGTTTCTGTATTGGTAACCAATAAGCCCTCCGGCAACATAGCTACTCGTGACTACTCCCTGGTTATAACAGTTATCCATTTGTATGGACGAACTGTAGCCAACTAATCCTCCGGCATAAGTGGATGAACTTTGACTTGTACCTGAGGCCGTGATTTCTCCCACATTGTACGTGTTTTTCATCACTTGATCTTCGTTCGAATAATAGTAATCATCGTAAGCATATGCCACAATTCCTCCGGCATACGCTTGTGAACTAATTGTAGCTTCGTTATAACAATTATCTATGGTGCCTCCATACCAATTGGCAACAATTCCTCCAGCATATGAATTACTTCCGCTTGCTGAAACAACTCCTTTGTTATGACTGTTTACAATAGCATTGTTCTGATTTGAACTGTAACTTGAGCTTGAGTACCCCAAATAGGCAACTAATCCGCCTGCATATGCGGAATAGTAGTTTTCTCCTGGCGTAACATTCACTTCCCCTTCATTATATGAGTCGGTTATAGAACCAAAGTACATATAGGCTACCAAACCCGCAGCAGTTTGATTGGAAGTAATGTCGCCAATGTTATAACAATTGGTAATATTAATCTCCGATGAACCATAGTCATAGTAATAAGAATAATAAGTGTAACCAACTAATCCACCTGCATAACCACTTGAATTGATGGTGCCGGTGTTGTAACTACGAATCAAATCCCCGCCATACATTTGGCCAACAAGACCACCAACGTATCCATAATTATAAGTTGACGTAATAGCTCCGCTATTGTAGCTGTCCGTTATGGCTCCTCCTTTGTGATAACCCGCTAAACCACCAATGTTCGAATAACCATTGATGGTACCCGTGTTGTGACAGGAAGTAATGGAACCTGTGCTATGTCCGGCAATACCTCCGGTATTCGACCCACTGTTAATATTCTGAATAGCTCCCTCATTACTACAATTCGTAATTGACGCAACACTCTGACCCGCAATACCGCCAGTGTAGTAGTTGCTGCTCACCGATGCGCTATTGTGATTGTTGTCAAGCGTACCAGCTTCGGCATAACCAACAATTCCTCCGACATAATAATACCCATTGACCAAACCTTGCATGTCACAATTTTCAATCGTTCCATTTGATCTTCCTACGATTCCGCCAATGTAATAGCCTCTGTTGTTGTTGGAAGAAAGACTTCCAGAGACGGAGCAATTGCTTATGGTTCCATCTGACAATCCGGCTACAGCACCTGTTTGGTAGTACCCAGTGATGTTAACATTGGTAAGATTAAGGTCAAATACTTTCGCACCGGCAGCAACATAGCCAAACATACCAATGTTATATTGATAGTCGTTTCTTGTAATTTTCAGCCCGCTGATGCTAAATTCATCACCATCATAACTTCCAGTGAAACCTTTGTAGTTGTATCCATAATAATAGTACGAGCTATTCGCGCCAATGGGAGAAAATCCTTTCCCGTTGTTATAAAACGTTCCTCCGTTTTCAAAATCTGTAGGGGCAAAGGTGATGTCGGCCACTTGTCTGAAATGATATAACCATTGGGATGAATTATTGCTCAGATAATGCAAATCGTCCTTGTTCGCTATTAAGAATGGATTGTCTTTTGAACCCTGACCACCGCTATAGCAATACTGCGGTATAGTTACCACAATCTTAACGCGTTCACTGATGCAACCATTTTCGCTTGCCTCTACCCAATAGGTTGTTTCTTGAGTAGGTACGTTTTCAACATTCAGAGAGAGACCCGTTGCAATAGCTTCCGTACTTGTTTGACTAGTGTACCAGGAAACTTGTGCCGTACTCGGAGTTGGTGTAGCGCTAAGTGTTAGCGAGGTAATGTTACACACGCTGATAACAGGGGGTGCCGAAATGGTGACCTTTGTAACCGTAACTAGTAGCTCTTTTCGTCGCTGCACGCATGTCTCATCTCCCACTTCAAACCAGTATCCTGTCGACTCTGTGATTGCACTCGTTGTGTATGTCTTGCCTGTGGCTAGCGGCTGTGTGGCATTTTCCGATGCAAACCAGCGCACTACGGGCGAATCTGTGGTAATGGAAAGAGTTGCAGTTTCGCCACTGCAAATCAGTGGTATTTCATCAATGGTGTAACTAACGCTAGGATTGTTCTGCCATTGTAGAATGGGGAGACCATTGTTTGTACAATGAAGCGATGGCATCACCCATTTTGTAACAAAATCCCATTGAGACTCTTCGAATGTGCTTTGGGTGCGCATCTCATTTGTGGTTTTACCGGAAACCCCAGTTCCGTCTCCGAATCCCACTCCTGAGACTACTGTCGCATCCGAATTCCAAATGGATAAGGTAATTATACCGGCATTGTGGCCAATCATCGCACCTACTTCAGTTGTGCCCTGTACTGTGGCGCTGACGTAGGTATTTTCAACATCGAAATAGTCGTTCCAGCCAATTAATCCCCCGACGTGCGTCGTGCCAGTAATCGATCCTGTGACATAAGCTGTTGACAATGGGCCAGTGTTTCTCCCTATCAAACCACCAACAAAGTTTGCGCCGGTCACCGAACCAGTAACATACGTGTTGGAAATGTTACCATCATTCTGACCAACAATTCCTCCTACATAGTTTTTACCTGTAATGTTGACATTCTTCAACCCTAAACTGGTGATACTCACTTCTGAGTTGATGTAACCAAATAGGCCAACAAAGTCATCATTAGGATTGTTGATTTCAAGTCCTTCAATAATGAAGTTGTTGCCAGCATAACTGCCAGAAAAGGGACTTGTTAAATTTCCGATAGGGCTAAAGCCACCATTTTGAAAGTCAGCAGTCTCAAACACTATATTGCCATCCTGTTCAAAGTGGTAGTTCCACTCGTTTGAATTTTCACTGAGGTACAGGAGGTCCTCCTTGGTAGCAATTCGGTAAGGAGAACCAAGGTTTCCTTCTCCACCACTGTAGGGGTATTGAACATATATCACAATTTCTACCCTCGCGGATGAACAGTTCTGAATTTCCGCACTTACCCATATACTGTGTGATCCCGAAGACAAAGTAGGTTCGTATACATCTCCCTCGTGAAGGACAGTCTCAGAGTCGGCAGTAGCATACCATCTGATGACCGCTGTTCCGCTAGTTGAGGCTGTCAGGACTATTGCTTCATCTACTGGGAAAGTCAGGTTTGAGGCTGGCACGCTCAAGGAAGGAAGAGTTGGATTTTCCTGCCATGCGAGGATTGGGTAATCGTTATCGTTACAGCCATTATCCATTTGCCAGATGTCATCTGTGCCATTGGTCGTTTCATCAATAAAGTCCCAATTGGTAAAAGATGCTTGATCTTGCATTTGAGTGGTTGTCAAACCAGTTCCTCCTGCAACCGAAGAATGGGAGCCTGTGCCGCTGCTTATCTCCTCATTGTTATAATAGGAGGAAGAAATGGTTCCGCTGTTATTTCCAACAAGTGCCCCAGAATAGGAGCTCTGATTTACGCTTCCTCCAAAGTATGAGTTTGAAAGTATCCCACTGTTTATACCTATCAGACCACCGTTTCCTTTCAGGATGTCTCCAGAAGAAAGCGTCACACTCATCAGCGAATAGGAATTCTCAACAGTGCCTGAATTGCCTGAAGCAATTCCACCCGAATAGGACGGTTCAAATGATCCTGGATTCGTAAGCTCTCCAATAGTAAATGAATTACGTATGGTACCGGAGTTGCCTCTCACTAGACCTCCACCTTGATAGATGGGACCCACGACGGTAATCGTTCCACTAACAGAGCAGTTACTAATTAGACTACCTGAACCATTATTTATTGCCAATCCGGCCAAACCATTAATTGACACTTCCTTCAAATGGATATTGGTAAGAGTAGAATTCGACACATATCCGAACATAGGGTTGGAACCACTAATTCCAGTGATCACATGGCCACCTCCGTCGTAACTTCCTATAAAAGCATTTGATTGTGTACCGATAGTGGATGTGAAACTACCATTGAAAGAAATGTCCGCTGTTTGTCGGAAGTACTTATTCCATTCGGCAGAGTGGGTGATTAAATAAATTAAATCTGTCTTATCTGCAATCAGAAATGGATCTCCCAAAGTGCCCGTGCCCCCTGAGTAGGTATATATTAGAGGAATTGTCACTTGATTGGCCTCCAAAGTGTTTCCTAAGGCATCAACAGCGGCTCCTTCAGGTATTGAAATTACTACTGACCCAGCTCCGGTTGGTATAACAGTAACACTATAAATGTCGTCTGAGCCTGTAAAATTAGAAACTGTTCCATTCGTTACATTCGCGTTAGTGAATGTAAAACCCGTCACAATTTCGCTGAAAACCATCGATACGGCAATGTCGGTAATGTTCCCGATAATTAGTGTGGTTGGATCAGGTGTGATCGTTACAGTGGGTCGAACTGCATCATATATCACCGTCACGTTATTGGATGCTAAATTCAAATTTCCAGCTACATCATTGGCCACATCTGCAGCAATGGAAATGGCTAAATGGTCATTTCCATTGGGCGTTATTTCCGCGGTGTAGGCTGACCCGCTACCATGGAAATTACTGACGAATCCGTGTGTGACCTGAATGTCACCAATCTCGAATTCAACGATTTCCTCACTGAAGGTGATGGCAATAGTGAACGGGGTTAAACTGTTGACTCCAGATGGAGCCTCAGTAATTGTTACCGTTGGCTGGACTATATCATATCGGATGACCGAGGCATCAGAGGCAGCATTTCCATTTCCGAAAATATCGAGCACTTTATCGGCCGCTACTCCGATACTAATGTCTCCAATGCCGTCAGGCGTAATGTACGCTCCATAGAATGTAGGAATTTGCGCGTCCTGTTCAAAACCTGTTACTGCGCCATTTTCCACGGTAATATCAGAAGCAACAAAGCTTCGAATAGGTTCGCTCCAATTTAATCCGACGAAAATTGGTTCTGTATTGTTTACAGCTGTGATATTGTTAAATACAAAGAACTGATAAGTTGGTCTCACGCGATCAAAGTCGATTTCGAACACGTTACTTGACGTATTTTTGTTGCCTGCTGCATCCATTGCGGCATCTGCGCTTACCTGAATTGTAACAGCCTCTGTGGCTTGAGGATTCACAGCAGCTATCAGCGTATAAGTCGCTCCGGAACCTGTCATTTCGGCTGGCTCTAAAAAATTAACGAGGAGCAGACCATCTAAGGTAAAATCGGTTACTGGTTCGCTGAAGGTAATCGTAAAGTGTACCGGGTCTGTATTTGGTGCAACGTCCGGTCCAGTAATGGTGACTGTTGGTGCCACATTATCATAAACCACTTCCAATTGGTTAGAGGAAAGATTACCTACTTGCGAATCAGAAAAAGCAGCATTGGCTTTTACAGAGAAAGTATATGTGCCATTAAAAGTCGAAGGAGTGACGGAGGCAATGTAGTTTGCACCTGTACCCTGAATTGCCACTTGCGCGTCATGATCAGCATTTATTCCATTGGAATCAAATCCGGTAACTGACTCTGAGAAGGTGATGTCAAAAGTAAATGGGCCGTTGGTCGGGTTTTTCGAAACATTTGAAATTACCACGGTCACTTCCTGTGGTTCAGGAATTTCAATGGTGTACTCCCGAATGTCAGCTCCGGTCATAGTTGCGCCGGTCACATACATTTGCGAGCCTTCATTATTGAAAGCAAGGCCGGCAGGGAAAATATCATTAAAAGAAATACCGGTGAATTCCTCATTGGCACCATCATAGGCGGCCGTGGTTAAATCGTAGGCGGTGCTCAGGGTATAGGAGATCACTCTGATGGACTCGAGATTGAAATCGAAATTCAGAATGAGCAATTTTTTGCCATCATGGCTGAAACGCATGGATTCGGTTTGAAAAGCCTCAACCCCCTGAAGATTCAGACTGGCAGCACTAGGAGTCGCACTAGTAAAGTTGGTAATGTCAAAGGTTTTAATCGTGGCATTTTGCTGCCCGAGGATGAACAACGTATTTCCATTTAACTCGATGGAGGTGCCAAAATCTTCTTGAGACTCAATATTAAGCATTTCGGGGGCACCTGCACTTGACAGGTTGAATCCCTGCGATAAAACCACTTTGAAAACGGTTGATACTGGAATAAATTCTACCAAGTCGGTGGTGGCTCCTATCAAATAAAGCTCGGTTCCGCTCGCATTAAACTCAAAATCCTGAATATCGGCTGCATACTCCTGCGTGGATAAGTCCAGGGACATGGAAGCTGTGATCGTTGAAATATCGAAAGCAGTGGTCAACGTGTATGATTGCAAGACGCCTTGTTCCTCACTTACAAATAGCTTGAGACCGTCCGGACTAAACTGCAATCCGGTTGGTTGCTGCACCGTGGAGAAGATATTTTTACTTTGATTGAAGACCGCAGCTGATACGTCATATGGACCTTGACTTGATCCGCCTTCACCACCGGATCCATCGATATAGGTCACCATCAAAGAAGCCGCTGAATTACCATCCTGATTTGCATTAAAAGCAGCATTGGCCGCCACACTGATGGTAACAGCACCATTGGTTGTTGGTGTAATGGTGGCTGTATAAGTAGCTCCCGTTCCATTGAAACCTGAAGCCGAACCATTGGCAACTGAAATGTCTTCCAGCGCAAAATCCGCAACCGGTTCTGAAAAGGCAAAAGTGGCCACAAATGAAGCTGAAACAGTAGAAGATGGAGTGGTAATGCTCAAACTAGGAGGAGTGGGGCCAGCTGTTCCCTCTCCAAACTCAAAAATCCGTACATGACCTGCGCTCGGACCACCACCTTGATTGGCACTGGCACCAACGGCCAAACGTAACCCGCTACTGCTCAGGGCTACTGTACCCCCAAAATTGTCAAATTCGCCTTCACCTGAAAGCGTGGTGCCAACTTGTTCCCAAGCGGAGGCTACCTGCTTATATATTTTCACCCTTCCATTCGGATTGGTTCCTTCCAAGTATCCGGTAGCTCCACTAATTACATGCGTACCATCACCCGAAATTGCTACGGCCTTTCCGAAGGAGTCCATATCCAAATCAGAAGTTATAGTTCCAATGGAATTCCAGTCGGTGCTAAAATCAAACACCTGCGCATACCCAAAATAAGTGGGACCTAATCCGAAAAAGCTATCGGGCGCACCGACCACAAGTCGGTTTCCATCGTCAGAAAGACTCACTGACGCACCAAACGCATCGTCCTCACCGCCGTTCAACACAGATCCTTTCAACCCCCAACTAGTGCCGCTCCAGCTATATACCCGAACTTGGCCTGAAAAAAATACATCGTTCACTGTGAAGAAGGAATTTCCAATGGCTAGGGTGGTACCCGTTTGATCCAGAGCCACAGATTCGCCAAAATTGGATTGAGCCTCAGATCCTATTATATCGGATCCAATCTGAGCCCATGAGGTGGTATTTTCATAGATCCGAACGGTTCCAAAATCGCCTTCTCCAGGGATACCGACTGACAATCTCGCTCCATTTCCGGAAAGACTAATAGAAGTACCCAGAAATCCAAAATCGGCTGTGCCATTCACACTGAATTTTTGAACCCAGACATTTGACTCCCAAGCAAAAACCTTTACCTGGCCTTTGGGTGTTCTGTCTATGGGTGCTGTTGCTGGATCGTCTCTTGTTGGAGCCGAAACGGCCAGCGTATTGCCGTCATCACTTAGGCTCACCACTTGTCCGAATGAATCGGAATCGGCATCTCCCAATAAATCAGATCCCTTCTGCGCCCAAGTTGTGCCGTTCCAAAAGTAGATCCGTACAATGCCTTTGCTGGCGCCATCAGGCCCGAAGGAGGCTCCAATGGCCACCGTGTTTCCGTCGGCTGATAAACTTACGGCATTGCCGAGTCCATCGCCCTGCGCACCGTTAATGTCAGGGCCGATTTGCGCCCACTCAGTTTGGGCGAATAGTGACACATAAAATAGAACTGAAAGGAAGTACAATAAATTTCTCATAGCTAATTGGTTCTTAATTGTTGGTTCATCTTTGGGTAGATGGAACATTCAAGCGAAAAACTACGAACGAAGGGATGATCTTCAAATAAAAAGGTGTGAATGACATGTTTTTTGTTGAGTATGACAGCTTAGAACCGGAAAAACTCCAATAATTACAATTTGAATGTTGTCACACTTTGCTCGTCTGAGTAGTATGTCTTTATCTTCGGCAACCGAAATTATCGGTTGTTCCGAGCCGTTTAGTACTTGATAGACAAGATCCTTCCATACCTAACCTACTCCAGCGAATATCCGCTGTTGTTCACCCAGCTCTACTTCTGGGTTTTTCTGGCTATTGTTCTCATCTTCTACAGTTTTCTCGACAAAACCACCACCAGTCGAAACGCCTACCTCTTTGCCGTCAGCTTGTTTTTTTATTACAAAACCAGCGGCTTCTACTTCGTCATTTTGCTCATCTCTACACTGGCTGATTACCTCATTGGCAACCGCATCTACCAAACAGACATTTCTTGGAAAAAGAAGACGTGGCTGGCGCTGAGTGTGGTGATCAACCTGTTCATTCTGATCTATTTCAAGTACGCCTACTTTTTTGCCGATTTCTTCACGCAGGTCACGGGCATAGAGGTCACCGTATACAATTACTTCTCGTTCCAATTCAACAATCTGGTGGGTACCAATTTCGTCTGGGAGAAAATCCTGCTGCCCGTGGGTATTTCCTTCTTCACCTTCCAGACCATGAGCTACGCCATAGACATCTATCGTGGGCATGTGAAGCCCGTGAAGAGTGTGCTCGATTTTGGCTTTTATGTGTCGTTCTTCCCGCAGTTGGTAGCCGGCCCCATCGTGCGAGCGGCCGATTTTGTGCCGCAGCTGTACAAGAAATACCAGCTCACCCGTGAGCAGTTTGGCATAGGCCTCTTCTTGATATTGAACGGCCTACTAAAGAAGCTCTTCCTCGCCGATTACATCGCAGTGAATTTTGTGGATCGGGTATTTTCCAATCCAGGCAGCTACTCGGGTTTTGAAAACATGATGGCGCTCTTCGGCTACACCCTGCAGGTCTATGCCGATTTCTCCGGCTATACCGACATTGCCATCGGCGTATCGCTGTGGCTCGGCTTTCATCTGCCTGTCAATTTTAACTCACCGTATAAAGCCACTGATGTGGGCGAATTCTGGAAGCGTTGGCACATTTCGCTCTCCAGTTGGCTCAAAGATTACCTCTACATACCTATGGGCGGCAACCGCTCCGGTTCGCTCTTTTCCAATATCATGATCGGGGTAGTTATCGCATTTGTGTCGTTGATGGCGGCTAGCTGGTGGGTGCCCGTGGGCTTTGTGGCAGTGGCTGGTTTGTTTTACGTCATCGGCAAGGTGCTGCCGGCCTTCCGCGCATGGGTGAGTACCAACGTGAACCTCATGCTCACCATGCTCATAGGCGGGCTGTGGCATGGCGCCAGTTGGAACTTTGTGGTCTGGGGCGGACTGAACGGACTCGGACTCGTAGTGTACAAACTCTGGAAGAAAATCAGCCCGTGGGAAAACCGCAGCAAGTGGTACAACCGCGCCATTGGCATCTTCATCACGCTCGTCTTCATCACCTTCACCCGCGCGTGGTTTCGCGGCGAAACGTGGGACAGCACCATGCTCATGCTCGAGCAGATTGCCTTCCGTTTTCAGGGGCACCTCATGGCCGATATCCTCGTCGGATACCGCAGCGTATTTCTCGTGATGCTGGGCGGCTTCATCATCCATTGGCTGCCTGTTAGTACCAAAGACTGGTACCGCAACTGGTTTGTGCGCTCACACATTCTCACCAAAGCGTTAATCTCCATGCTAGCCATCATCTTCATCTATCAGATTCTCTCAGCAGACCTGCAGCCGTTTATCTATTTTGCTTTCTAATTGAGCTGATTGAAGCGGCAGGAGCGGAACTTCATGGCTTCTTAGTCAGTTTACTCCCGGTTTCGGCTCTACTTCGTGCCGCCTCTATCGGGCATTTGCAATGACCCAAACGTCATTGGCTGCTGTGCGACGGCAGTGCATTTTAGGTTGTCCACTATTCATTTTTCCATAGATCAACCCCTTGCTGCATGTAGGGTTGTTTTTGCACAATCAGCACTTTCGGGATATCACGTTCCCACACAGCCGCAAAGGCATAGTCGTACACCATATAATAGGTCGTGGCGTTCGTTTTGAATAGCCCGGTGAAACATCCAAAATCAAACGATAGTGCCACAAGTACTTCCTTGCGAACTGTCGCCTTTCCCTCAGGACATAGTGTGCGCAAGATGCGCCTGTTTTTGCGCAGCACAGAGTTGGTGAGTTGCATCATTTGCTCATCGCCGGACTTGTGCTGATTATTGAATGTGTTGCGACAATATGCATCGCAAAACTTCTTGTCCGTGCGGCCACTTAGTGATTTGCCACACTGCATGCAAACTACAGGTGATAGATTATTCATTTTTATAAATGCTTATTATCGACTATAAGTGCTTATAAACATAGGTGACTATTTAGTAATTCACAAATTTGACACCATGAACACACCCGCAGAAGACAAGGTGAAGCGCGAATATCGGATTGCACTGGAGCTGATGGAGGCCAAACTGGCCACTCGGCGATACAGTCCGGCCACTCAACGCACCTACACGCACATGTTTCGCCAGTTTCTCAAGCACATGTATCCCATCCCATTGCACCAGGTAGGCAAAACACATATTGCACAGTATCATTTGCAGCTCATTACCACACGCAACATCAGTCATTCGTTTCAGAATCAAAGCATCAATGCCATCAAGTTCTATCTAGAGCAAGTGCTGAAGCAAGACGCACAGTATTACGATCTGGAGCGCCCTAACCGACCGCAAAAACTGCCCGATGTGCTCAGTGCTGATGAAGTGCTGCGTATCCTACAAGCCACAGCCAATCTGAAGCACAAAGCAATGCTTACTACCCTTTATTCTGCGGGCTTGCGCATGGGAGAGCTGCTCAATCTGCGCATCGGCGACATTGATTCGGCACACATGCGCATATGGGTACGCGAGGGAAAAGGTGTGAAAGACCGCCTGACGGTGCTTTCATCCTCTTTGCTTGGGCTATTGCGCAGCTACTATGTGCAGTACAAGCCACAGGTTTATTTGTTTGAAGGGCCCGATGGGAAGCCCTATTCAGCATCTAGTGTGCGCAACATCTTGAACAAATCCAGCAAACGAGCAGGCATCCACAAGCATATCCGACCGCATACCTTACGTCATAGTTTTGCCACGCATTTGCTGGAGCAAGGCACCAACCTACGCTACATACAGACACTTCTAGGGCATACCAGTACCAAGACCACCGAGATTTACACCCATGTGAGCAGCAAAAAGCTGGAGGAGATCAAAAGCCCCTTGGATGTAATCCTGAATACCCATA
>CAZPST010000046.1:0-13390 GCA_964589185.1 uncultured Roseivirgaceae bacterium
GAAGCAATGTGAAGTTTGTGCATTCAGGAATAGCCGGTTTTTCCGCAAATGCACTTGCATTGGATATTGGCGGTCTGTACCAATTGCCCCGATCTAATTTCAGTGCAGGCATGGTGATCAGTAATTTGGGTATGATCTTATCGGATTATACGGGAGCAGATATGGCACTACCTCTGCGTGTAACCACCGGCATTACATTCAAACCCGAAGGCATGCCCATCCGCTTTAGTCTCACCGGCCATCAGCTATTGGACGGGCAAGATGAATTTTATGATACAGATCCCAATCCCAACTTTGCCGATGAAGTATTTCGGCGCATGAGTATAGGTGGCGAAGTGTTGCTAGGCAAAAACGTGCACTTTTTGATCGGATATGATCATAACCGCAAGCGTGAAATGCGGCTGGAAGAAACAGCGGCCGGATCGGGCATCTCATATGGATTTTTACTCAACTTTAAAAAATACGCCTTTCGGTTTTCGCGTGCCACGTATCATGCGGCAGGAGGCACGAGCTACATCTCATTGCAATCGAACCTGAAGGAAATGAAAAAACTCTTTTAAATGGAAAATTACCTGACCCCTCGGCAGATTGTGGCCGAACTAGACAAATACATCATTGGACAAAAAGACGCCAAACGCAATGTGGCCATCGCCTTACGCAACCGGTGGCGCAGGATGCATGTGGCCGAAGACATGCGCAAGGAAATCATCCCAAACAACATTCTGCTAATCGGATCCACCGGCGTGGGAAAAACAGAAATTGCCCGGAGACTGGCACACTTGGCACATGCCCCTTTCACCAAAGTGGAAGCATCTAAATTCACCGAAGTGGGTTATGTGGGGCGCGATGTAGAGAGCATGGTGCGCGACTTGGTGGAACAAAGCGTGAACATGGTGAAGGTGAGCAAAAAAGAAGAAGTGAAAGAAAAAGCTGCCGAGATTGTGGAAATGCACATTCTGGACGCGCTCATCCCTCCTATGAAAGGTGTGAATAAACCTCACTCGGTGGTCATAGGCAGTGACGAACCGGAAAGTGAAGTGGAGCTGAACCAAAAGACCCGTGAGCGCTTTCTGGAAAAAATCCGCAATGGCGAATTGGAAGACAGAAAGATCGAAATAGATGTGACGCAATCATCCGGTAGCCCGATGGGAATGATCGGGGGGGCAATAGACGAGGCGTCTATGATCAATTTGCAAGAGATGATTGGCAATATGATGCCCAAGAAGCGCAAGAAGCGCAAAGTGACCATCGCCGAGGCGCGCAAAATCTTGATGGAAGAAGAAACGTCCAAACTCATCGATATGGATGAAGTGAAAGAGGAAGCGCTGAATTTGGCAGAAAACAACGGGATTATCTTCATTGATGAAATAGACAAAATAGCTTCGGGAGGCGGAGGTGGCAAAGGGCCTGATGTGAGCCGCGAGGGTGTACAGCGCGATTTGTTACCTATCGTAGAAGGCAGTGCCGTGGCGACCAAATATGGCGTGGTGAAGACCGACCATATCCTGTTTATAGCTGCAGGAGCATTTCACGTGAGCAAGCCATCTGATCTTATTCCCGAATTGCAGGGTCGATTCCCTATTCGGGTGGAATTGGAAAATCTCACCAAAGAAGACTTCCTGCGCATACTTACCGAACCCAAAAATGCACTTACCAAGCAGTATTCGGCACTGGTAGAAGCCGAAGAAGTGCATTTGACTTTTCAGCCGGATGCGCTTGAAGAGTTGGCGGAAATGGCCTTTCGCATCAATGAAGATGTGGAAAACATCGGCGCGCGTCGGTTACACACGGTCATGAGCAAGTTGCTCAACGAAATCCTATTTGACATACCCGATACCATAGGTGCACATGCGCAAATAGTCGTGGACAAGCAACTGGTGCAAGACAAACTACACGACTTAGTGAAAGACAAGGACTTGAGTAGGTATATACTTTGAGGTTAGTTAAGGAGATGAAGTAGTGAATTTCTTTTTGAGACAATTGAAGGCTCACTCCTGCTAGTCCCATTCTACTTGGTGTTCTACTGCGCAATGGACTAGCCGCTCCTATAAATTCCCATGTTCCATCGTGAAGGAAGTCTTTAGATTCCTAGATTTGCTCATGTCCATAAAAAAACCTCGTCTTGAAACCCTCGCTATCCAAAGCACAGAAGACCATTTTGCAGATGCACGACCGGCTACTATGCCCATCTATATGTCGTCTACATTTATGCGCAATGACGATGGCACCTACAATCACAACCTACAATATGGCCGTGCAGACAATCCAAACCGAGCCGTCTTGGAGCACAGCCTGGCACAGCTAGAAGGAGGTGAACAGGCCATGGCCTTTGGTTCGGGGATGGCAGCTATCAGCGCTGTTTTTCAGAGTTTGTCACCCGGTGAGCGCGTGATCATGCCGCATGACGTGTATTTTGGTGTACGAAAACTTTTGGATGAAATCTTTACCCGATGGGGACTACATGTGGCGTATATCGAGATGTCTGACGTCCGGTCGGTAGCAGCTGCCATCACACCGGATACCACCCTTATTTGGCTGGAAAGTCCGTCGAATCCCATGCTCAACATTACCGATATAGAGGCTGTCATATCATTGGCCAAATCGCATGGCATTCGCACAGCGGTGGACAATACCTGGCCCACCCCTGTACTCACCCGTCCTATCGAACTTGGTGCAGACATAGTGGTGCACTCTACCACGAAGTATTTCGGAGGGCATAGTGATGTGATAGGTGGTTGTGTAGTGGTGGCTAAGAACGATGACTTTGCTGAGCGCATACGTCATATTCAGCATCTAAGCGGTGGAGTGCCTTCTCCGTTCGACTGCTGGCTAGTGGCAAGGGGTATTCGTACACTCAGTCTGCGGGTGAAGGCGCAAAGTGAATCAGCTCTGCAACTGGCTCAGTATCTGGAAAAACATAATAAAGTGGAACGCGTGCTGTATCCGGGTCTTGCGAGTCATCCGGGACATGCAAGTGCCGTAAACCAGATGAAAAATGGCTTTGGTGGAATGATTTCTGTTTTAATCAATGGAGATTCCAAAAAAACCTTGGAAATTTCCAATCGTCTGCGATACTTTACACGAGCAACCAGTTTAGGAGGCGTGGAGAGTTTGGTGGAGCATAGGCGATCAGTAGAAGGCTCAACCAGCAATGCACCCGAAAATTTATTGCGAATTTCCATTGGCTTAGAGCATGTGGACGATCTGATTGCGGATTGGGAACAGGCGCTGAGTATTTGAAAGCGAACTCACATGTTTACATTTCTGACGAGACGTTACAGCCTGCTGAAATTCTACACCTTCCGGTGGATGTTCGCTTTGTCAGGGCCCATATTCACTTTCTTTTACATCTTAGCTAAAAAACCCTTCGGCTTTGGCCTATTTCCTGTCAATGAGCAAATTCGTCTGGCGCTGTTTTTCTCCATTCCGGTCATTCTCATTTGGATCGTGCATCTATTTCTCATTCAGCCCCGACTGCTGAAAAAGTTGACTATTTTGAACACCATTCTCTATTTGGCTTGGATTCACCTATTCATCGGATTTTACTATTATTCCTTCAGCGAAATATACATTTTCGGGGGTATGTTTGATTTCTATTGGTTGCCCCTCACCTTGCGCATGACGATGATGCTGGGTGCTTTTATTACCACGTTGATGGTGCTGATTCATGGTGGCTTTCTCATTCGCAAGCGGATGGAGCGCAAGCAACTAGAGCAGACTATCCACCGACTAGAGGAGCAATAATGCTTTGCTCGTGCCAAGACGATCCGCACCGGCCTCCACCAATGCTATGGCTTGGTCACGGTCTTTTATCCCACCTGATGCTTTAATGCCTATATGTGCGGGTAGTACTTCTCTTAGCAATTGAATAGTAGGCACATCCACGGCCACTCCGGTGGTTCCTGTTGATGTTTTCACAATGTCAGCACCCGCATCGGCACACATTAGCGCAGCTTCTTTTATTTCCTGCTGATCTAACAGCGGACATTCGATGATCACTTTGAGCAATTTGCCCTCTGCATGTAGCATTGTGGCCATTTTTGCCACTTCTATTTTTGGCCAATTCATGCCGTCTTTGAACGCTGAGATGTTCATCACCAGATCAAATTCATCTGCACCGTCTTTCAGTGCTAGGCGCGTCTCCTCGAGTTTTGTCTCAGTCATGTGATAGCCGTAGGGAAAACCAATCACCGTCACCAGCAAGACACTTGATCCGGCTAACTCCCGCTTGGCGCGCTTTACCCAAAATGGTGGCACACACACACCTAGCAGTTGGTTTTCCTTGGCTTCCCGACAGATCTGATCTATCTGCGTTCCTGTGACAGTGGGCGTGAGAATGGTGGATTCGAGATAGGGTCTAAGATCCATCAGTGGGCAAATTCACAGATTTTGCAATACTTCTTCTTGCCATTCGGGCGCTTCTTGGGCTCACGCTTGTGTCCGAAATAGAACTTATTTGCATATTCCGGTTTGCCTGCCATGCGGGCTTCCTTTGATTTCTGCTTGGCGACCGCTTTCATGCGCTTCTCAAATTCCTCACTCGTTTCGTGCGGGGCTTTGATGTTTGATTTTTGTTTCTTTTTGAACAGACTAAATTTCTGCTTTTTGGACGATTGATACACGGGCGCGGGAGGCTTGGCACCTGTATCGCGCGTGCTCTGCGCCACAACCGATAATGATCCAAGAAAACAAAAAATGAAGACCACAAATATGTATCGCATAACACTTGATTTTTGACCACTCAATAACGAGGATGGATCAAATTATTGCCCCTGTGAATTGGATTAACAAAAATTACGAGGCGAAATTAACGAATTAGCCAATCTTTGCGTTGGCATGGCAATGAGCAGAACTTTTCTTCTCCTTTTGATTCTTACATCCGGCACCTCAGTGTCTGGGCAAATCGTGAAAACCGACCTCAACCGACGCATCGATGTGGGGCGCGAAATGATGCTTGGCGGCTCTTACGACTCAGCTGATGTACAATTTGCTATTGTACTGCAAAACCTAAAGCCCCTCCCCTCTGAAATGGCCTATTTCTACGGTAGAAACTCCTACCACCTGGGCAAATACAAACGTGCCATCAACTGGCTGAATAAGTACATCCAGCTCAAGGGCGCCCGAGGCATTCATTACGAAGAATCAGTGAAGTACCTACAACTCTCCGAAGCAGCATATATCGCCGAGCGCAAAGCCGATGCAATTGCCGTAAGCGAAGAACTGGCGAGCAGTGATTTTGACTGTGGGGGCTTGGAAAAAATGCTGTGCCCTGTCTGTAATGGCTCAGGCGTGGTGATTGAGCCCGGTAAATTCGAACCCTTATACAAAACCTGTCCCTACTCTCTAGGAGAAGCGTACCTCACCTGCGAGGAGTATAACCTCTTTATGAAAGGCAAACTGGAGCCGAAGGTGGGGAAGTGAATCTAAGTTTCTTAAGTAGCAACTTTGAAGGTTAGACTACCCAAATAGCTTCTGAAAATATTCGCCAATTTGTCTGACAGTAACTTCATATTTGGGCCTTAGCTGTGTGAAAGCAAGCTCTGAGTCAATGTTTTGCCATCTACACAGCCTGTTTTGGATCATTTGAGCAGTCAATTTCGCATCATAATTGATTGCTCCTGTCAGTAGCTCTTTACTAGTCACTGCTCCTTCTTTGAGTAGAACAAATAGATCATAGTAGTCACGAAATTTCGTCCGCTGAAACATCGTTTTCACTTTCATGCTAGCTATCAAACTTAGTTGAGCTCCATTTACATTACCCAAATAATGGATGGGCTCAAAAGGCGGAACATTATACCCTGATTCATTAAAAAAGGTAATTTTTACATTTTGGACATAAAAATCGACCTGATCAAAGCTCAGGTAATTGGTTTCTACCTTGCCGAACTTCGAGATGAGTTCCTTCTCGATTTTCTTAATTTCAATTCCATTCTGAACATTGGTTTGGTCAATCCATTTGCAAAAATCAATATCCTCACTTAATCTATGATCAAGTTGTAATGCAATACAGGTTCCTCCTACGAGTACAAAGTCTTGAATACATTGAAGTGTAGAGACCTCCTCAAAAATTGCTTCGGTTTTAGGAGCTAAACCTTTCATACAGATTATGCTTTTTGTAAGCTCTCTGAATGTAGTCAGATGGATTTTTTAATTGGAATAATTCCGACGCGATGTGCTGATTGACATTGTTCAATCGACCCCCTTGTATGATAAGTCGTTCTCTCCAGATACGTTTCACAATATCCTTCTTGTAGATATCAAAAAGGCGTCTTTTTAATGGATCTTTTCCGTGAAGCAGGACAGCTTCAATCAAATTTTCGTCAGAAATATCCGATAGATCAATAGATGCATAGGACCAATGAGCATAAGGCGAGATTTCCTTTGCCAGGGCCATTTTTTTCAATTCTCTATTGATCAGTGACATCTTTTGACTGTGCGATTACTGCATAATTACTGCAAAAATCTCGCAAAAGATTCGGTAATTCCTTTGATTTTACAGAATTACCCTAACAAGTTCGAGAATTCTGAATTTTCATGATGCTGGTTTTTTGCCTCTCAAAGGGCACTGATACCCTTCCTTATAATTCTCCAACCTCACTCCCACTCTATAGTAGCCGGTGGCTTAGACGAGATGTCAT
Source organism: uncultured Roseivirgaceae bacterium (assembly GCA_964589185.1). GTDB lineage: Bacteria > Bacteroidota > Bacteroidia > Cytophagales > Cyclobacteriaceae > JAAEPI01. The sequence continues at coordinate 6,639 of CAZPST010000046.1, forward strand.
AGACTACACGATTTACCCCTTTCACTTGGTTGATGATCTTGTTGGAAATTTTGCCTAGAAACTCGTATGGCAAGTGTACCCAATCGGCCGTCATGCCATCTAGACTGGCTACCGCACGGAGTGCCACCACATTTTCGTACGTGCGCTCATCGCCCATCACGCCTACAGACTGCACAGGCAGCAACATGGCCCCTGCTTGCCACACTTGGTCATAGAGGCCGTCGGCATGCAGGCCTGAAATGAAAATATCGTCTACTTCTTGTAGGATGCGCACCTTCTCGGGGGTGATTTCACTCAAGATACGAATGCCCAATCCTGGTCCCGGGAATGGATGTCTGCCCAAGATGCTCTCAGGCACACCAATGGCACGGCCCACTCGGCGTACTTCGTCTTTGAAGAGCGTATTCAGTGGCTCCACCACCTTCAATTTCATATAGTCCGGCAAGCCACCCACATTGTGGTGAGATTTGATGGTGGCAGATGGCCCCTTCACCGATACCGACTCGATCACGTCCGGGTAGATAGTGCCTTGTCCGAGCCACTTCACTTCCTCAATTTTGTGTGCCTCCTGATCAAACACATCGATGAAGGTCTTACCGATGGCCTTTCTCTTGGCTTCCGGTTCGGTGAGTCCCTTGAGTGCGGTGTAGAATTGCTCTTTAGCATCTACACCTTTCACATTGAGCCCCATCGCTTTGTACGACTCCAATACTTTTTCAAATTCATTCTTGCGCAGCAGTCCATTGTCCACAAAAATGCAGTAGAGATTGGCACCTATGGCCATGTGAATAAGTTCAGCCGCCACCGACGAATCCACACCACCTGATAAGCCGAGTACCACTTTGTCATTGCCCAATTTGGCCTTCAGTTCGGCCACCGTACTTTCCACAAACTGATCGGGTGTCCAGTCGCAGGAGGCACCACACATATCCACGATGAAATTGCGCAGCAGTGTGATGCCGTCTGTCGTGTGCGTCACTTCGGGGTGAAACTGAATACCAAATCTGTCGGATCCCTTCACGTGATATCCGGCCACCGGAATGCTATCTGATGACGCAATGATCTCAAACGAATCGGGTAGTTCTAAAATGCTATCGCCGTGTGACATCCACACTTGGCTGCCTGCCGCTATGCCTTTGAAGAGGTGATGCTCGCGTACTTCGCCCAATTTGGCACGCCCGTATTCTCTGTGCGATGAGCGCTCCACGCGTCCGCCCGCTTGCTTGGCCATCAACTGTGCGCCATAGCACACACCCAGCACAGGTATGGTAACATCTGTAAGGTCAAAATCGGGAGCGCCTTCCTCCAGCACCGAACATGGCCCTCCACTCAGGATCAATCCGATGGTGTCAGTATCTAGCTGTGGTGGATGATTGAACGGGTGGATTTCGCAGTAAACATTTAATTCGCGAATGCGTCTGGCTATTAGTTGGGTATATTGGGAACCGAAATCGAGGATGAGGATTTTTTGCGACATGGGCGCAAAATTAGGCTTTTGAATACCAAAGTGGATATGTTGAGCGAACACATTTTATTTGCAGGCGAATGAAGACAATTGGATTGCTTTTGATTTTAGTGAGTTGCTCGGCGTGGAGTCAGGACATTCGTATTGCGAAGCTGAAATATGAAGGCGGTGGCGACTGGTATGCCAACAAAACGGCGCTTCCAAATCTCATTGAATTTTGCAACAGAAACCTGCGCACCAATATCCGCGCAGAAGAAGACATTGTGGAAGTAGGCAGCCCCGACCTCTTCACCTACCCCTATGTGTACATGACCGGGCATGGCAATGTGCGCTTCTCCGACAGGCAGGCGGAAAATCTTCGAAAGTACCTGACAGGCGGTGGTTTTTTGCATATTGATGACAATTATGGACTTGATCCGTTTGTGCGACTTGAGATGAAGAAGGTATTTCCTGAATTGGAGTTTGTGGAGTTGCCATTTGAGCATCCGATCTATCACCTGAAGTACGATTTCAAAAAAGGATTACCCAAAATCCACGAACATGATGGCAAACCAGCACAGGGCTTTGGGTTAATTTACCAAGGACGCTTGGTATGTTTTTATTCGTTTGAAAGTGATCTGGGCAATGGCTGGGAAGATCGCATCATCTACAACAATCCTGAAGAGCTTCGCCAATTGGCGCTACGCATGGGTGCCAATATTATCACGTATGCGTTTACTGAAAATTGACCCTATTCCTTAGGCCTACTATCGCCAAACGCATAGGTGACACCCACACCGAACACACTCTTTAGTTGTGTCTTAGGCCCTGCACTTATTGGGTCTCCGTTGGAATTTACGCGCTCAGTTTTAATATCATCGTCATAGATAATCTGGGTAAATAGCGTAGTAGCGATATACTTGTTCACTTTCATGACCAAATTATTCTGCCAGTTTACGTCGATGTTGCCAAAATTTCCCCGCTCATAGTTGGTGAAGAGTTCCAAGCGCATGTCCACATTGATGTTTTTGAATGCCTCTTGCTTGTAGCCAAACCGAAAGAAGGAACCGAGCTCAGCGCGTGTATTCTCTCCGGGCATCACCCCGTAGGCACCTGCATCACCTACGATGACATCATCATTCACAATGGTGATTTTACCAGCCACGGGTGTATAGGCGAATGAAACAAATTTGTTCGGCATATACTCCACACCCGTACCGAGCGTGAGATACGCAGGTGACATAAATCGGGAGATCACGCTATCCGGATCATCTTGCGAAAAACCAGGCGCAAACTGGGTGCGAAAGTCAATGAATGCGTTGTAGAACCATTTCACATTCTCCTTAGAAATTTGTTGTCCGTACTTCGTATTGAGATTGATACGGTCATCTGATTTAAGTACGCCATTTTCTCCCTGCTTCAACAAGCCATATCCTAGATCAAGGGTAGTTTGCCACTTCATACGATCCTTACGTCTGTCAGCAAAAAGGCTCAAAAATGAATTAACAGATGCGGAATTTTCACCTCCTGCAGCCCAATTATCAAGCGCCACTTGCGAAAAGGTGACAGACGACAATCCACCCTTGAGCCAGTCCGTTGGTTTGGCAGCTTGCGTGGTGTCTGTAGTTTGAGCGAAAAGACCCGACAAGCATATTCCCATCAAGATGGCGTAAAAACTAAAGCGCATGTAGTAAAAATTTGCAGCAATTATACGCACCTCCTGCTAAAAATAGTGAGTGACAAATAGAACTTTACTCGATCGGACGGAAGAGGATAGCCGCTTTATTGAAGTCACTGGCCGCATTGATCACCTCTCTGAACTGCTCGTATTCGGCTATAGGAATTTCATTTTCCTTATAAAATTCCTCAATGCTGATGATAATCTTGTTTCCTTCCACCTTGTAATCCGACTCAAACTTGCATTTCGGACCGTTTGCACCATCTAGTTTCTCCAGAATCTGCAATGACTCAAGTCCCTCTGCTTCGTATCCTTCAGGTATCTCCACTGTGATGGTATAATTGTATTGATTGGGGTATTGCATTTCGATTGGATTTACCCGCTGCGTTTCTTGATACAATTCGCTCTGCGTACCAATGACCATGCCTGCCTGAAAAATGTAGTTGTCACCGGCCTCCTCGAGCAACGAACCTGATGCGATTTTGCTGTACACCTTGAACGGCAAAGAAGGATCATCCTGATACATGCGCTCATTTTCGAGCTTAAACTCCAGAGAAACCTTATCCTCAATACCCGATGCGGTGAGGTAATTTTCAAATTCCCTTCGTCCCGCCTCAGGTGACAGTTGATACACAGCTCTGTTGTTCACAGCCCAGTGTCCGTAGTACTCATGATCCTGTGTGATGATGGCATTTTCCATGTCTTCATCAAAGGTGACATCTGTGCTTCGTACGATGCGACTGAAATTTGGGTCGATCTGTTGAATCTTGCCAAATGTGAACGAAAAGTCTGCATTGATAAACACGGCCTGATTGCCCAAAATATTGAAAGGCGCCTCTCCCACCCTATACTCAATGCGATTAGGTGAAATGTACTGCTTGAGCGAAGGAATGAAAATCAAAAATTCTTGAATGGAGCGTGGGTTGAAGAAATACGGATCCACTTTCATCAGGTACCTATTGGCCGTAATCACCACTTGATACGACACCCCCAGCGCCCGCAGATAATGCCCATACACTTGCATGATGCCGGCATCATTGGTCGTGCGATTTTTCAATACATAATTGATTTCCTTGAGCTGTGGGTTGTTGTTTTCGATGAGGGTGAAATTGGTCTTTACAAAATCATCCAATTTGGCCACTTTTTGGGCATTTGACAATTGATTGCGATCGGGCATAAACTGATCTAAATCTGTTAAAATTTGTCGGGCGGGTGTGCGCGGGAAAAAATCTGCCGCAAAATTCATGGCCACATTGCGCCACAGCATGTCTTCTGTAAGTGGGTTATTTGAGTGATAGCATTGATACGCCACACTGATCAAATTGGCTCGTGGTGTGGAGTATTCCTCCTCCTGCATCCCCGGCACATTGTTGATCTGCACGCGCAGGGCTTCTTTGCCGTCCAGTTGAATTTCCTTGGCAACAGCCGTAGTTCTGTACGGCTTCACTTTACCTAAACTCTGGCCATAAATAAGCGTAAATGACGCCTCCCTGATGCTGTATTCGTCTTGCAGATTTTGGCTACCAAATGGATAATACTCCTTCTCCAATGTATAGAGCACCTCTATGTCTGAATCAAGCTCCACGCCTTCTATGGCAAAAATCTTGAAGTCACCATACTCCTCCACATTCGACACGTCTTTGATATTCTTTTCGTCCAGCATGGTGATTTTCCCTGCTTTATTGATCGTTCGCGCATTGATATCCACTATGTCCATCACGCTCTGCATGGGTATATACACTCTATTGTGTCGCTGTATGCCCTCCTCGTTGTTCACATGCACGATGGTGTGGTGCGTTTCGAACTGCTGCACATACGCATCTGATTGGATAAACTCCACAATGGTGGATTCCAATATACCAATGGAAGACGCTTTCTTTTCTTCGTCCGTGAGCACGTACTTAATTGGTTTTTCGGCCCAAGAGTAGGTAGTATAATACTGTGCCGACGCACCCAGTGAAATACTGAAAATGAGAATGGAAAAAATGGATTTCATGAAACAGGGTTAAAATGTTATGCGCGCTTTTGTAGCACAATGCTTTTCTTATAGGCCTTCACCAGCGTCTTGATAAATTCATTCCAATTGGCAAATTCCGAAGGTGTCAACGAGAGGGTATTGATATATATTTCTTTTGACTGCACGATTCGGTTGCCATCGCGAGAATAGGATATTTCAAAACCAAATTTTGGATTAGTATATTCCAATTTCTCAGGCAGGGTGTCTACGGTATATCCTTGCGGAATCTCAAAAATTGTCTCATATCGCTTCACATACGCATGGTCAAATTTCAGGCTGTACATCACACTTTCGTCTATCTTATCGTTGGCCAGCGTACGGTCAATGTTGAGATTGATAAACACCTTGTCGCTCACCGTTTTGGAGTAATTCTGAATGTTTAGGTCATATGAGAGCGTAAGCCAATCTGTGTCATTGTCCAGTCCGGCTATTTTTATGTTTGTGTAGTTGGTTTTGTTGTTGCCCAACGCGAGTTGTTTATTCAGATATTCCTCGTCGGTATCCGTGCCTTTCTTGTACAAATAATTGCTAATCGTAGCTACTTTTTCCAGTCCGCTTAGCCGCCGCGTTTCTTTGGCCAACACGGCATCTCCGCTTATCTGAAGTGTAGTTTTCACTTCTGTCAAATTCCTTGACGCATCCACCACAGGCACGCGCACGAGCCGAAATGCATCCTTGCTAATGCCGATCAATGCTTGTTTACCCTGGGTGAACCCACTTGGGAAACCATATCGGACAAAACTATCTGTGCCATCCAGAAAAACCGTATCACCGGCTATCACGGCCGCTGCTATCATGTGATCATCCACCAGCGGCGTGGGGTTTTCTACATATCCATAGGGCTTTTCACGCGATCCTATCCATGTATGATAGGCCTCCACACCCACATGATTGAGCATCACATAGAGCACATGTGCCATATCCTTGCAATCACCATATTTCTTTTGACACACACCCGCAGCTCCTCTGGGCACAAATCCACCAAACCCATCGCCAAACGCCACATAATTGATATTGTCTTGCACCCAGTTGTAGATAGCAGCCGTCTTTGCAGCCGCTGTAGTATGTTTGGCCGCTATACCTTCGGCTATCTTCTTCACATCGTCCACATTGGCATCATCTATTCGGTCTATAAGCGACGCATACCACGCGTACAGATCCGATACGTCGCGTAGCACCGGCTTCACTTCAGATCCAACTTTCACGGTTTTCACATACACAATCACGTGCGGCAGATAGTACAGCGCGGACTCATTCTTCGCATTGTCCAGCCGATACCCCGCTATGTTAGTAGCCGTCCACGTATAGGTTGTGCTCTTTTTTCCTTCAGTTATCTCTAGCTTGATACCCGTATCAGCGCCATTCATGAGCGTATAGCCTAGTTCCACCTCCTTGGGAAACGTGACTCTAAACACAGCCTTGTCCACCGGAAAGTACGAACCGAAAACAAACGCTGTGGAATACGGAATGTCATTACTCGAAACCTCTCTATACTTCATCGTGGTGATGGCGTCCTTGCGCACGGCCGGAAAAGTGAATTCCCGCAACTTGTTATCGCTGTAAAACAACATCCCTTTGATCTGATCTTTATCTTCAAAGTGATCCACATCCAC
>CAZPST010000047.1:0-13387 GCA_964589185.1 uncultured Roseivirgaceae bacterium
TGCCCGCTGTGAAAAATCCTCTTACGTAATAGGTTCCTTCACCCATGGAAGGGTAAGTGCTGCCCGTGTATAACAAATTGGCCCCTGGGTTTACATCTGGATCATCATCAAACCATTCGAATGTAAATCCATTTGCTTCAGTCAATTGCTGATTAGCTATGGTGACAAGACCCTGTACGCGCACATTATCAAAGTAATACAGCTCATTATTATCACTCGTATTCATCGTGATACGAATGCGAATATCCGAACCATTTAGTCCGGTTATGGTAGGGTTTAGGTTGGTGAAATTGGCTATTCCTTCTCCATCAATCATCTGTTCAAATGTGCCACCATCTACACTATACAGCGCGTACATCTTGTCCGCATTCTCCATTGGGCCATCCGCATACATGTTCAACGAAACAGATACATCAGCGACACTTGAGATATCTATGGTGCCGGAGGTCCACGTTACAACCCCGTCAGTGTCTTTAACGCCAAACATTTTACTGCTATTGAAGGATCTTACTTCAGCCCAATCAGTATCATTAGCGATTGTTCTCGACCAAGATGTAGTCCCATTGTCTACAGTTGTATTAAGGGCTAAATCTTCAAATGTCTCAAAATAGACGTCTTGCAATTGAATCAAATCACCTTCGTACCAAGCTGAGGCCTGACCATTGTCATTCAGTGCAGGATCACACTTTCTGTTATCAAATTGGTGTAATACAGATAAATCAAAAGGGTCTGATGAAACGACAATATTCCCAATGTTATTCGTGCCGTCACCACATTCAGGTATACTGGCAGATTGGAATGAGGAAAGGTCTATAGGAATTGGTGTACCGCCGGCATCATTGATAATCAGGTAAAGTGTGTAGTCGCCACCAGTGCCTTGAGCGGTAAGGGTAAATTGCTGCGTTTCACCAATGTCCAAATTAAGTAATTGAACAAAACCTGTATTCAAATAAATTGCCCCTACTTGTGTAGGATCGCCCGCATAGAAAGAAACAGGGATGGTACCGGATACGGCCACATCCCCATCATTTTGTATATCAAAGGTTACGTCTACTTCGGTCTCCGGACAGGCCGCTCCTGTAGCAGACACTACCGAGCTCAAATCCAAATCAGGTGTCACGTAATTGGAACATCCATCTTCGTTTACGATAGGGGATTGTACTAGGAAATTATTCAACGCCCGATTTTCACCTGTTGTACATACCCCATCTGAAAACACTACCCCGTGGTTTTGCTGATTGGTAGGGATACTTAAATCATCATTTACATTTACATTGAAGTAAGCATGCTGGTTCCAAACCGGACGTGATGGCTGCCAGCTTTCACCATCAGCCTCATATATTCTGACTTGGGCAAACTTCGAATTACTGTACGGATCAAACGAACGCGTATTGCTCGTGTAGCATGTCACACATATCTCACTTGCACCGTCACCATCTACGTCGGCTACAATCGGATATTCTTCCTGCGTTCGTGATATACACGTGATGGCCATTCGGGTGGATCCGTTTGTGCCATCTATTACGAGTAATTGATCTTCACTTCGGTAAATAGTTTCATACGTGCCGTCATCATCAAAATCGAATAGGGTACAACCTGTAAACCCTGATGATGCTTCCTTAATGGGTTTGGTCCACAGCACGGTCAAATCTTCTCTCAGTGAATAGAGAATGTCATTCGACACATAGTTTACATTTAGTTGGCCATCATTGTCCACATCCGCAATATTCAACCGGCCAGTACCTTTGTCGTGGTTGTTGCTCGGGTCTCCATAGGTCAATACTTGATTATTGAAAACGTCCCAAAAGAAAACAGTAGTTTGACTGGTGTATGACGTGCCAAAAGCACCCGAGAGTAATACATCCAAATGATTATCCTGATTGTAATCGGCTATAGAGGCAGAAGACCATTGATTAGATCCACTTACCTTTGGCCAATATTTTTTGCTTGACGGGTTGCCACTGGCTACCAGTGCTGCATTTAAGTCACGCTCTTTAGTGATGGTTCCGGCGGCTATGTTTACCGAGTATATGTAGCGACCGGCAACTAACTCCAAGCCGTTACAATCCCCAATACATCCATCGGCCGGACTCAAGATATCCACTGCCACACTTCCGTAGAGCACATTTGCATTCCATGTTTCCCCCGCGTCCAAATTGGAAGTGCCATTTACTATGACAGCACCCGTAAGTGCATTTCGAATTTCAGTGCGCTGGTATAACTCTACTTGTCCGTCACCATTAAAATCTGCCAAACCTACGATTCCTACAGCCTGTGGAGCGTCTACCTCCCATATTTTATTCAACTCACAGTCGTACATCGCTATTCCTGTACCGCCATCTTCAGAAACAAAAATTTCAGCACAGTCATCATGCTGAAGGTTTCCTATGGTCATTGTATTCTCCGGGGTGAAGGGAAGTACAACTTGCTTGTAGGTTGTGCCATTCTCCCCATTCAAAATGGTCACCGTACCCGCATGACGATTATTCACTACTACCTCAGGGAAGCCATCCTGATCCAAATCTCCCACCACAGGTGAGGCATGGCTATTGGCTGTTTGATCAGCCGAGCCCCACTGTAGCCGTATGCTGAAATTCGTGACGTCCGGTTCTTCCGTACAGGTCACATTGTTACCAAAGAAAAATCCCTGACAGGAATTGTCACTGGCACAGTCAGAATCATAGCAATCAATGAAGCCATCGCCACCGTCATCCACGCCATTTGAGCAGGAATTTGGCACACCATCTTCTTGAGCTTGGCTCGTAAAAGACAGTGCCATTGACAGGGAAAAAATCAATAGGGAAAGGGAAAAGCGTATCATAGGCTTAGGAATAATGAATAATGCTTCCATACATACTGAAAGGTGGGGTTTTGTAACCATCGGGTAAGGTAATAAAAGACCTCAAACCCGAAAGTTACAAAGCGACGTTGATAAATAACAGAAAATTCTTTAATATTATTTTATCAACAATATTTTGTAATATTTCAAGGTAAAATGAGTAATTGGCCAATAAAGTAGCGAGCGATGGTATTTTTCCGTGTTAGCGAGCGAGTAAAATGGATCCGGATAGGCTTTGCGAACCATCGGCACACTTCACCACAAAAAAGTATACACCCTCTGGGGCGGCCTTTCCATTGAAGTTACCCTCCCAGATGCAATCAGGACCAGGCCCCAGTTGCGGATTCATAGGCAATTTCGCCTTGTAGACAATAGCACCTCTTGTGTCAAGGATATACACCTCACAATCTGTCAAACCTGATGAATTGACAATTTGCCAACAGTCATTATCGGGGTTATCGCCATTTGGAGAAAACGTCTTTCTGGGTCTGGGACCGCCTCCGCTTATTTCTACCGATTCACTTTCGTCACACCCTTCGGCTGTTTGTCCGGTCACAGTCACAGTCACAGTAGGTGCGCCGGGCACCACTGTCACACTCGCACCCGTTCCATCAATTGAACCTGCTCCCACTATGTTCCATACCGGATTTACCACATCACTGTCAACAGACAAGACGACCGAAGTTTGACCTTGCGCCAGTTCAAGGGTGTTAGGAGTACCGGAGACAATGGCAGGGCTGTCGGCTGATAGGTTGAGGCCGGGTAAATTGGTGATAGTAATGCCGGGAGCAACGATCTCACAACCTGTATCTGTGGTATAAGTAGCGGTGTATGTGCCTGCAGCAGTTACTAAAAGCGGACCGGATGTTGCATCAAGGTCATCCCACGTGTAGCTTACAATGTCCGCTTCGCTGAAACTCAGGGTCACTTCTTCACTCGGACACTTCGTAATACCCGGTGCTGACACATCAGCCGTATAGGCGGGCTCAGCAGATACAGTAATACTCTTTTCATTACATCCAATACCGTTGGTATATTGGGTGATTAAGCGAACGATTTTGGTGCCCGTAGTTGTGAAAGTGTATTGAATACTATTACCGGTGAGCGTTTCCGTAACACTTCCTGCCGGATCTTCGATTTCCCAGGTATTAGAGAGACCAGCTTGACCGGCGGTAAAGGTCGTTTCTACATCTACGCATATTTCATTTGGAGCGGTGAAAGACGGCCCGGTAAAGGTAGAAGCATTGAGGTCAAAGATTTCGGTTGTTAGTTCACATCCTTCTCCATCCGTTAGTACAAGTGTGTATTCGCCAAGGTTGCCAGCTAAAGTGGCATCCACAACTAAAGTCGAAGCAGCACCTACAGGTGTAGCGCCTAGTAACCATTGATATGAAATCAGATTAGGGAACGTTAAATCCAATAAGTCATTGTAATCCGGGACAGCTAAAGTTACATCGCCACCATCACATGCCGAAAACTGGATGGCCGTAGCAGGGGGGCTTGATACTTCCACATTGATAGGAGCAGAGCTAGGGCTTTGGCAATCGCCATCATCTACTGTAAGGGTGTAGGCACCAGAATGTATGGCAGATGCGCTAGCAGAAACTTCAATGGTAGATACATTGGTAGATTCTGAAAAGCCATTCGGACCAGACCAGTAGTAATTGGTAAATGTGTTGTTAGGAGTCGTAAGCGTCAACACGTCTCCCGCACAGATCAATCCTACGGCATTGATGGTGGGAGCGGCAGCACCTGTGCCACCCACTGTAAAATTGCGAGAGGCCGACGTATTTGCACAACTACCGTCAGGAGCTGTTGAAGTGACACTTACAGTTATATTAGTTGAATAAATGGAAATATCTAAAGAATTGGTTGTTCCGGTATTCACGGTAGCCGTTGTGCCTCCGGAGATGTTCCACTCATACGTCACCCCTTGACCGGCCGTAGCAGTGAGTATAAATTCATCTCCAAAACAGTAAATTGAACTACCTGTCTCTTGAATCACAGGCGTCAAACATTGATCATTGATTATGTATCGAAATTCACCAGTTACGCCCGTAACTGAAGCATCCACAAAGGCAATATCCGGTTTGCCGTCATTGTCTACATCTCCAACCTTCACATTTCGAGCCTGACTCGTTGCAATTGTGTTGGCATTTTCAAACGTGATAGTCGCACTTGTAGTACTATTCTCAAAGTACACTACTTCATTTGAAAGTGACGCGACTACTATATCCGGTAAACCATCTCCATTCATATCACCTAGATCAAGTCCGTATGGCGAGATTGTCGTGGAAGCCATATTGCTGGCATTAGCAGTAAACGAGAAATTTCCATTGTTTCTGAGCATTTCTACCGATCCACCATCAGATCCGGTTCGTCGTGTGCTCACGATATCGGGCAGTCCATCATCATTGAAGTCACCAACCAAAAGATTTGGTCGCGTTGCACTGCCTCCGATAGTACCTTTATTTTCAAAGGATATAGCACCCGGCAAACTAGTATTTCGCATCACCGTGAGAACTCCAGTTGTGGAAGATGATCCGATGACCAAATCCATTTTTCCATCCTGATCAAAATCACCCGGGTAAACAACACCGCCGGGAGCACTCCCGCCAAAATTCACTTCAATGGGAGTGGTAACAAAACTAGGATTGCCGGGTAGCGTTGTGTTATTTCTAAAAATAAAAATACTTTGATCATTTGCAGTGGTTGATCCAACTACTATGTCTGGCTTACCATCTCCGTCAAAATCAGCAACACGTACTCGATTAGTCGTTCGCTGAATTCCACCTAATGTTGGAAGTTCTAAACGCACCTTGTGGGTTGTAAAGTTAAAATTACCAACTCCTGAAGAACTATTGGTATACACATGAATATACTGAGTGGGCGAATTAGAAGATACTACTAATTCCGGTTTTCCATCACCGTTTAGGTCGCCACATTCGATGTAAAATGGTGTATAATTCCCTGTTCCCGTTACGTCTTGAAAATCGTGATCACTTAAAGGTGCTGAAAAGGAATATGTTCCAGCAACGGTCGTTGTATTTTTAATCAAATTAATTGTTGAAGTTGCGTTTTGATTTGATATCGCAGCATCTAACAAATTGTCTCCATCGAAATCACACATACAAATATCATAGGATAATATTTGCCCTGTAGATTGTGCTGCGGAGGGGGTAATTAGTGAGTAATTATTCCCTGCAAAATCCTTATCAAATGAAAGCGTAAATAGCTGTGAGGATGAAGTGCTCAAGCCATTTGAATTGCGTACGGTGATAAAGCCGTATGTGGCGGTGGCGGGCACACGGACTTCAAGTAGGTTGGGTGAAATGACCGTTACGCTGGTAGCTCTTCCTGATCCAAAATACACAGTTGGTGCAGTGAACCCAGACCCTGAGATCGTTACCAACTCATTGGCCGTTCCGGTTGTCTTATCAATGCTATTGACAAATGGTTTCTGTGCCGAAGCTATGCTGAGCGCCAGAACACAAATTATATAAAGTAATTTCTTCATGGAAATATTATTCATTAACCTTTAACACCCACACATCTTTAAGACCAGCGCTAGCTTGTACTTTCGTTTTATCCTGTTGTGCTTGTTCTACACTTGAATACTTTTTAAGTATTACATAATAATGCTTGCGCGCGCTCACATAACCTACGCGTACGTCTCTGAAACCTCTGTGGAACATTTCATCTGATCGTTTTTCTGCCTGATCAAAATCATCATAGACGCCACCTACTAAGTAGTTTCCGGCTGGTAATTCCAAAATGTTATTTCCTCGTTTTACCTCCAAAGGTTTAGCAGCTACCGCCAATTCCTCATACGTTCGAGTATCAGTAGGAGTAACTGTCTCGGTCACCACCGGAATCACAGGCTTGGTGACTGGTTGTGCCGGATCATTTACCTGCGTATCTGTTTCTGCTGGGTCTGGAGTTGTCTCTTCCACTAGCTGTTCGGCAGCAGGTTCGCCAATGAGCGTCCATTTAATAGATTCCTCCATGGTACCACTTGAGCCAATGCGTACCCATTTTATGGCTACTTCGCGTTTGCCATCTGCCCGATCTCTTTCATCGAAATTGCTGGTGGCAGGAGAAATAGCCCAAGACGAACCATCATTGCGTGCCGGAGCTGTGCCATACGCTATCTCTTTGATGCCAATGTCATTGTTGCGCTCCAGATTGTTACCATTGATTTTCCAACCAATGGGTGCTGGTTTTTTCACAGGTGTAGTTGGTATCACTTCAGGAATAATGGCTGGCTCATTTTGTTGTGCCGCGAGAATCGAGTCGCGTCGTTCTTTGGCGGCAGCTTTGGCTACCAGTTCATCACTATGTGTAGAGAACCATGTCTTGTGGTGATCCACGTGACCAAGCTTCTTTTCTTTGTGACCGCCCATGTGCATACCCACGTGTATTTCGAAGGTGGAGCCGGTCAATGATCCTATGTTCGAGCTGCCAAGTTCATATGCAGCACCTACGGCAATCTTATGCTTGATCTTCGCTCCCAAGAGGGCAATGAAACCTGCATCCTGTCTGTAAGTACCTCCCACCCAAGCCACGTGGAGTACGTGCACGATGGTGGCTATTTCAAATTGACTCGGTAGTACATTACTGTATCTATATAATATGTGTGGTTCTATCGCTATCTCATGCGAGATGTGACCTCTGTAATTCATTTTGAACAGCATTCGATCCAGTGGATTGATATTGATCTCTGAAAATCCATCTGAAACAAGCTGCGGGGTAAATAGATTGGGTAAAGAAAAGCCTACATTGAAGTGATCGAAGTGATACGTGGCTCCAAAATCCCCAATTAAATAACTACTACCACTTCCTTGAAACGCCGGATCGCCTAGACCATCCTCAGGAACAGTCACAGTGTTCGACCCCATTCCGATTGACATACCCAATCGCAAAAAGTGTTTCCTATCTATATTGACCAAATAACTTCCCGATACTTTACCGGCCGAGCTACTTAATGCACCCAAAGTCTCGTTAAAGGCGGTCACACCAAAACCAATACCCCCCTTCAAAGGCTTGTGATACGTGGCATGCGAGAGGGCTGGACCGTCGGCTATTCCGCTCCATTGCCGCTTGTACATGGCAAAGACCACTCCATGCCCATCCACGCCAGCGTAGGCTGGGTTATACATGTAGGGGTTCATGAAAAATTGGTTATACGTGTGCCCTTGTTGGGCACTTGTGGTGTAGTGGAGCCCTACAGCCATCAAGGCAAGTAGACTGGCTCGTGATCGGAGCAAACGCAAAAATTTATTCATTTGAGTGAGTCAAACTAGCTTAACACAACCAAAACTACTATTTTTATTGCGTAAAAACCGAATTTAATCCCAACGAAGTGATTCCAAGCGGTTTGGTTTTTTTCGTGGATTCAGTAAAGTTGAGCACCTTAGCGTCGGCAGGGTTCTGGAAATTTGTATACTTACAAAAATTAATCAAATGCGTGTAGTTCTGATTTGTCTTGGTTTCTTCGCTAGCCACGTTTTATCTGCCCAATACTGGATTGGGCCTAAAGTAGGCTATCATTATACACTGCATGACTATCAGGACGAAGAATATGAGGGCTTGTACCGATTCGAGCCCAATCACAATTTTGAACTGGGCGCAGTGGTCACCTACACGGCCTCAGAGCGATATGCTGTCCACGGAGAGCTATATTATGAGCGTATTGGGAATAGAGTCAGGAATCAAGAGGGGAATTTCTTTGTAGACTCAAAGACTAATTTTAGTTACTTGTCAGCTCCTATTTTGTTACGTGTGAGCATGGGACATACACCTGTACACTGGTATGTAAATGGTGGTCCTAAGTTAAGCTTATGGCTAGGAGGTAGGGGAGAGCTGGCCAATAGTATTTTTGAGGAATTTGAAAGCAACAAGTTGAATGATCAGGGATACTTTGAATATAAAATCGCTTTTGACAGAGACAAAGCAGGAGGCATAGATAATGGCGTTTACTACGTGAATGAAGCGAATCGCCTTCAGTATTCGCTTACTGTGGGTGGTGGATTTTATCTCGATTTGGCCAATGGTGCCCGACTTATGGTTGATGCTCGATACAATTGGGGACACTCAAATATGGGTTTCAACTTAAATCCGCAGGAGTCTGACACTAGATCTATTCTGGTCGGCAATACAACCAATATCCCGCAAAGTGGCTATCAGGAGAACTATGAGTACTCGCATAACACGGTAAGTTTTTCGCTCGCCTATATGTTTGAGTACAATACGGAGCTCAAAAGAAAGGGAAGTAGCACAAGCGCAGACGCTAAGAAGACGAAGAAGGCAGCTAGGAAGAAGCAAAAGAATTGATTATTGAATTATTGCAAAAAATTCTATATATAATTCAATCAGACAGGCGCTTATCCTGATATAGTCCGCCCATTCCCCAAAAAAACAAGACATGATTTGATAATGCCGAGAGAATAGCGATATATTTAGCGTGACATTGTTGTAGCCTAACACTAACCGTTGTGATAAAAGCCATACTACGTTTTCTTGGAGGTGATACCGGGGAAGAAAAGCAAATGCTGCTCCTCTTGGGTAAAGGGTTTTTTATGGGGCTCATGCTGGCCAGTTATCAAGTTGGTGCCGAAACCCTCTTCATTAAGGTAATAGGCGAGCGTCTTCTTTCAGAGGCCTTCTTTTGGGCGGGCGGTGCAGGTATTTTCTTCACGACCATTTTCGTTTTTCTGCAAAAACGTGTCAATTATTCTACGCTGGTCACTTCCATGACCTTTGTGACGCTCCTCATTATAGTCAGTCTGCGTGTGTTCTTTCATATCAATAATTATGAAATCAATGCTGTGTATGAACAGTTGGTGTTTCTATTATTCATAATGGTGGGGCCTATCACTTCTGTTACCTTGCTCGGTTTTTGGGGTATTTTCGGTCGGATTTTCGATTTAAAGCAGTCCAAACGGATCATTGGAGGTATTGATACAGGACAATTGCTGGCAACCATGATTGCCTTCTTTTCCATCCCGATATTGACCAGAACCATAATTGATGAGACCTATGATCTCTTACTGGTATCTTCCATTGCCGCGTTGGGCGTTTTTGTGTTTACTATCTTGCTGTCCGTCAATTTTAATTTGGATCGTGTAACCAGGGTGCCTCAGGGAAAGAAAGCAGAAAAGGTAAGCTATTTGGATTTGTTTAAAGATAAATATCTTCGACTACTGTCTGTTTTCTTGGTGTTTTCAATGGGCGCGAGTGTTTTTGCAAATTATACATTTATATCCTCCACCGAGACGTGGTTCACAGTTGAAGTTGATGGCGTATTGCAAATGCAAGAACAAGAACTATCCGACTTCCTTTCATTCTTTAATGGAGCAATTATCATTTTGTCTTTCATTATTCAATCTTTTATTAATGACTTTATTATTGGAAAGTTTGGATTAAAAATAGCATTGATGACTATGCCTTTTATATTAATTGTTTTCACATTGGGAGCAATTGTGTCGGGGCATATATTTACATATGAGCAACGAACAGATGAATATATCCTGTTCTTTCTTTTCACAGCATCAGCCAAGCTATTTACCGATTCGCTAAAGGACGCACTTGAGAATCCGGCGTTCAAACTATTCTTTTTACCTATAGACGTTCAAAAGCGCTTTGATATTCAGACACGTATAGAAGGTGTGGTAAATGAATTAGCTACGTTGATAGCCGGTGCGTTGCAGATGGGACTTGGGCTACTTGCATTTTTTGAACTTATCCATTATTCATACTTCATTCTAGGTATGGCGGCAATGGTTGTTTGGTTATCGGCTAGGCTATTCGCTCAATATAAAAATACGCTAAAGGAAACTCTGCAAAAGCAGCGAATGGAATTGCAGGATGCAGGTAAGAAGAATGAACATACGGCTATTAATATAATTAAGGCAGATGTAAAATCACGTGATGCAGACACGGCACTTCACGCTTTGAAGATATTGGAAAAATTAGAGCCGATTGAATTTGAATATACACTCCTGGATATGCTCAATTCGCGTAGTGGAAAAATCCGAGCACATGCGTACCGAAAACTCGCTGAGTATTTGTGTTTTGACGCACTGGATATTATTCAACGAGATGCCGAGACGGAAGGAGATGAGGAAGCCTTGGCTGCCGCTAAGGAGACATTGAAGGTGCTTCGTGAGGCGCGAGACTTCAAGTTAAACGATGTTGAGATTCGTAAGTTGGTGCGCTCTACTGAGGCTACCGACCGTGTACGTGCCGCTCGGTTGCTGATTAAGGCGTCTGAGGATAAGCATATCACATTTTTAGTAGAGTTATTGCGTGACATTAATCCTGCCGTGCGTACAGCAGCCATGACTACCGCAGGTAAGGTAAGACGCCCCGAATTGTGGACGATACTTGTAGAGAATCTCCATCTTGCTACATATAGTAATGTGGCCATGTCTGCATTGACAGCCGCTGGAGATGCTACATTCCATACCATCGATAGTTCATTTTATAAGACCGGACAGTACAAACCAACCATGCAGCGTATTGTCCAACTCATGGGTCGAATAGGTGGACGACAAGCCCAAGAATTACTTTGGAAGAAGATTGATTTCCCTGATAAGAAAATAGTTTCTGAATTACTAATGTCTCTGAGCTTTTTAGGATTTAGAGGTAAAGAATTTCAATCTGCGCGTATTAAACTTATGGTTGAAGCTGAAATTGGTGATTTGGTTTGGAATGCTAAAGTACTTGAAGAGATACCAAAGCATAACTCTATCGATACACTTATAAGAGAGGCTTTGCGCGAGGAAGACAAGGCCAATTATGATAATATCTACATGCTCTTGGCTATGATGTATGACCCTCAGAATGTTTTACTTGTCAAGGAGAATATTGCACTGGGTACTACTGAGAGTGTGTCATTTGCCGTTGAGATGTTAGACATATTTGTAACTGAGGAATTGAAGCCTAAGCTGATCCCTGTAATGGATGAGTTAAAGATTGAGGATAAACTCACGAAACTGCACAATTTTTATCCACCGGAGTATTTCGAATCCTATGAAGACTTACTTACTCAAATTGTAAATAGGGATTATAATCGAATCAATCGGTATACGAAGGCGTTGGCTATGTACAGACTCAGTCAGATGAGCAAGGTCGTGTCGATGGATATGATTGCAAATCTCTTTAACCCTGATCCATTGTTGTTGCAAACAGCTGCTTACACGATCTATACTATTGATAAGGTGGCATATCAAGAGCACACTAGGCGTTTGAAGCCTCAAATCAAGAAAGAATTGGATAAGGCAATTTTGCCACCGGTGTTTAAAAGTGAGGACGAAGTATATCACCAAAGAATGTTACTGATTGAGCGGGTTCTACTCCTTAAGAAATTGGAGATTTATGAAAATGTACCCGGATTGCAAATAACATATCTGGCAGAAGCTATGGATGAAATATTTATAGGGCCAAATGTGACATTGCTGGAGGAAGGTGACGGGGGCAACACACCTATGTATTTAGTGTTAGAGGGGGAGTTAGATATAAAGCAGGGTGGATCTCCGACAGGAAGAATCGGAGTGGATGCGCTCTTTGGGGAGAAACTTTTGTTGGAGTCTGATAAATTTGATTTTTCTGTTACGAGTGTGACCAATTGTAAACTGCTTGTACTAAGTAAGGAGGAATTGTTGGACATGATGTCGCTTCATTTGGAGTTGGTAGAAGCTACGCTTCACGTGCTTAAGGAATCGGCAGAATCCATTGAAGAGGATTTGACTATGGAAGTATTTGTTTAATTTTACTTAACTCGACCTGAATAGGACCACCTTAAAGACTATGAATTTGAATAAGGAAATACTGCTTTGTTATGCTGAATCGGATGATGTGCCGGTAGAGAGTGGTTTAAAGGGGTGGATTACTAATTTCCATAAATTCCTGACCACCTTACTCTCTCAGATCAGCAAGGAAGTACCTAAAGTAACGCTTGTCACTGAATCCAATTTCCAGTCAGTCAACTTTAGCGAGGCAGGTGCTGTATTGACTGTCACTAGCGCCAATTTGGCCAAGCACGCAGCGTTTGTTAAGACCTTGAATGAGTTTGGTCGTCATCGTAGAAGTCATGATCAATTGATTGTAGGTGGTATCTCTAGTTTTTTCAAAATTCTGAAAGGTCCATACGATCCGGACACTTACTTTCCTGAGTACATCGATCTTATTTCATATGACTTCTACTTAATTGATCCTTTGACGGGTGAGCCGCAAGAGTTCACGCGCTTTTTTGGTTCGGATGCAGAGCGTAGCTACTGGATGAAGCTAGTGGACATGGCCTATGATATCAACCAACTTTTTGTGAACCAACAACGCGGCGTGGTTGAAGAAGAGACCTTCCCAAAAGAAAAGACGGTTTATTTGGCGAGTACAGGGGTAGATATGGTCATTCAGCGTGATGTCATCAAGCGTGAGCTAATGCGACATGGCTACAAAGTGCTGCCAAATCACTCGTTACCAAAAGAGGCGAAGGCGTTGGATCGAATGGTGCGAGAAGATTTGGCTAAGTGCAGACTCTCTATTCAT
>CAZPST010000048.1:0-13229 GCA_964589185.1 uncultured Roseivirgaceae bacterium
AGATGGCTGTTACCAGACTAGAGCGAAAAGGCAGAAAAAATAAAGCAAGAGCCAAAGCACGCGTGAAGCAAATCAAACTTTTGAACCAGCGACCTGCAATCAAAAATGTGGACGTAGAGGCTATCAAGGCTGAATTCGCTAAGAATGCTGCTGCTAAGTCTGCGAAGAAGACAGAAGCGCCCGTAGCTGAAGCCACTGCAGAAGCAGTAGCCGAGGAGGCACCTAAGGCCAAGAAAAAGGCACCTGCTAAGAAAAAAGAAGAGAGCGCTGAATAAGCACCTTTCTTTCTACGAAATTGAATCCCTGCCGAAATGGTGGGGATTTTTTTTGTACAAATCGGAATAAAAGGATTTTTTACAAAATGAATCCAGCAATCAAATAAAGGATAAACGCCAATCCGCCTGTGATCAGGGCATAGGGCAATTGCGTGCGCACATGGTCTATATGATCGCAACCGGCAGCCATAGATGAGATGAGCGTGGTATCAGAGATAGGCGAACAATGATCGCCAAATACGCCACCACCTAGCACAGCAGCAATCATCAGGTAAATATTCACGTCCAAACTCAGCCCAAGCGGCATAGCAATAGACATCATGATGGCAAATGTGCCCCAGGATGTGCCGGTGGAGAAG
The DNA here is from genome assembly GCA_964589185.1 of uncultured Roseivirgaceae bacterium. Lineage (GTDB taxonomy): Bacteria > Bacteroidota > Bacteroidia > Cytophagales > Cyclobacteriaceae > JAAEPI01. The sequence goes on from CAZPST010000048.1 coordinate 635, forward strand.
GCAATGAAGCAACTAGTAACAAAGATGAGGGCAGGAGCCAATGATGGTGATAGCCAGCTTTGCGTTATTTCGGCCACATACACCCCAGTGCCAAGCGTATTGCACAAATCGCTGATAGCAAAGGCCAAGACCATAAGGATGGCCATGGTAAGCATCTCGTTCATGCCGGCCAGCGATTGTTCGATGAAGCTTTTGAGATTGATTAATCCGTTGAACCAAAACTTAACACCTGCAAACACGATGGCTGAGCAAACGGCATACATCACGGCCTGCGATCCAGAACCATTACCTATACTGATCCATATTTTTTGTCCGAATGATCCGTCAAGTGTGGAATCCCATCCGGTATACACTAAAAACACAGGCATAGAGAAGACCATGACCAAGAGCGGCAAAATCATGTTGCGGGCTTTGCCGGAAGTTTCGTCAAGTTCGTGGGTAGCCAATTCATGCGGTACCGTTCGCTTCATTGGCCCGAAATCTTTCCCACTCAGCGCGATCCAGAAAACCATTACTAAGGTGAGGATGGCATAAAAATTAAATGGAATAGAAAGAATCAGTGCTTGCAGTGGATCAATGGTCTCATACGCAGCGAGCAGTCCCATGATATACGCCCCCCACGCATTGATAGGGAAGAGTATGCATGATGGAGCCGAAGATGAGTCAGCCAAATAGGCGAGTTTTTCTCTTGACAATCGGTACTTATCGAAGAGTGGACGGAAGACAGTTCCTACTGTGAGGATAGAAATATTAGATTCTATAAAAATGAGAAATCCGGTAAGCGCAGCACCAGATTGCAGTCTGCTGGAAGGGTTTTTTGCTTTTTCAAAACGAACAGAAATCAAGCGAATGAATCCGGAGATGCCGCCTACATGACGGATGAGTTGGATAAGTGCACCTATAAACAAGGTGAACAGGATGGTGCGCGTATTTCCATTACTCAAAAAAACATCAACGAGTCCATCTAGCGTTCCCAAAAATCCAGCAATTGGATTGCCATTATGGATGATGATCCAGCCGGCAAACAATCCGACAACTAAGGAAAAAATAACCTGACGGGTGAGTATAGCCAATACGATGGCCAACACAGGGGGCAAGACGGACCAAAAATCGTAACTCATCACTGTTCGTTGATCTTAACCCTCGATTCACGTTTGGCGGCTTTTTTTTCCGCTTTTCGGCGTGTTTTTATTTTCTTTCGACCAGCCTTCCAATCGGCTAGTTGTGGGTCAGGTTCCACAGTGGCTGCTCTGTAGGGGAAGGAATAAAAGATCTCGCTAATGGCATCTTCTGTGGCTTGCTCCTGCTTAAGCTGTTTTGATTGCTGCGTGAGATCATAACTCGCCTGCCAAAACATTTTGTCCCTACGCGTATCCACCAAATCCACGATGATTACAGATTCCATAAAGGTACGTGACGTGACGGGCGGGCCGTAGGGCGAATAATTCGAACGGGATTCTGAACGCTGATTGGTGGCTATGTCGTACCGCAGTATGAGATCAGGGCCAAGATTTGATTCTTCATATCCGCGTTCTTTCATCTGTGCGCGAATGGTGGATTCTAATACGTCTATGATTTCACGCCCTTCTTTGCTGAGGTTGGTTCGCTCCAGTTTGGTGTTGACCAATCGGTACGTTTGAAGCTCCTGAAAGCGCACATCCTCTTCGTTCAAATAGGTGAGTGCCTTGGGCGAACATACGGCAGCAATGATCAGAAGTATAAGTAGCCTGTTTACCATAGGTCAGCAGTAAAACGGCTAAGATAAGGGGACTTACTTCTTACGCAAAGATTTCTTGGCGCTTGGGAGCTATTGATCGGGCTACATTGAGATTTTGAATCACACGTGAGGCCAATTTTGGCGAGTAATCTGCTCGGTCAAATTCATACAGGATCGAAAATCGGTCTTGATTATGACTAGAAAGTGCGGTAGCGAAATAGTCTTTTTTCAGTCCTATTTCGTATTTGTCTGCATCAGGATTGTACCAAATAAGTATCATAACGTGTTCATCAAAACTGTGATCCTTAGACTATTTGTGCAATTAATTCCCCTATAAATGCAATGAATTTATTTTTGGTAACCCCTCCATTGTCAGATATTTAGTTTTTTGCCTCGAACAGCCTAACTTCAAGGGTAATTACAACGCACCAACAAGATGCTCCGCACCATGTGGCTGATCTATTTTGTATTGTCTTTGGTGAGCTTGGACGCTCAAATCACGACCAATGAGATTTCGTACACAGGAGTCTACAAGGGCACACCTTTGTTCGTGCAAAATCCCTATATGCCTCATCTTAAGACCTACTGTATAAAGGAAATTAGGGTAAACAAGCAGCGCGTGAATCTTGATTACAATCGCAGTGCGCTGATTTTGTCATTTGATCAAAATGATAAGTTCACACCGGTCTCTATTCAAATCACCTATTCTGATAGCACGTGCGTACCTATTTTCCTGAACCCGGATGCCATCACCTATCACAGTGTGTTTGGATTTGAATTGATTGCGATCAATGATTCTTCTATTGTATGGAATTCGCGTGGCGAGGAGGCGAATGGAATGTACGAAGTGGAGTCCTACAATTTGGGCTTTTGGGAGTCCGAAGAGCTCATTACTGCCAAGGGGATTTTTGGAGGAACTTTGTATGAATACTTCCCAAATTATAGAGAGGGAATAAACAAATACAGAGTGAAGTACACCGAGGGTGAACGGATCCTGTATTCAGAAGAGGTAGAATACGTCTTTTATGCCGAGCCCATTTCATTCAAACGACAAGGCAACACGTTGGTGCTTTCTCGTGGATGTGAGTTCATTGTGTATGATGCCGAAAGTATGGAAGTACTCAGCGGAACGGGCAAAGAAATCGATATTTCATCTATCCCCTCAGGTGATTATACCTTGGCATTCAATGAGAAGCAATTCGAACTGTTTCGGAAAAATGATCAAGTAAAGGTGATCAAGACACCCAAATCAAATAATTGACATTCCGAAGAAATTGCTCAACACCACCAGTACAAACAGCACCAACAAGAGCACGGGGCTAATGTAGCTCACAGCAAAACTGATGAGTTTTTTGATGATGGATGTATTGTATCCTGGATACCCTTCGGCTAGTTCGGCATGGAGGTTTTCTTTTTTCCATACATACGCTGCGAACGTTACCATAAGACCACCACCAAGTAGCAGCATGACATCTGCCAGATGCCCTACGAAGGTCATGAAATCTGTAGTGGATGAGGCTCCCATATAGGTGATGAATGCGGAGAAATACGCACTATCGCCATTGCCAACTAATGATGGAATACCAGCCAAGAAGATAATTAGCGCCATAATGATAACGCCTGCTTTTCTATCTATTTTGTATTCGTCTACCATATACGAAACGGGCACTTCAAGAAGTGAAACGGTGGAAGTCAATGCGGCAAATGAAAGTAGCAAGAAAAAGAGTGATCCTACGATGATGCCCATTGCAGGGCCAAATGATTGAAATACAGAAGGAAGAGTAGTAAAGATAAGCCCAGCACCGCCTTGGATGTTGGTCATATCACCCCCTGTGTTGTACGCCACCAGCGGAAACATCATCAAACCGGCAATAAACGCAATGCCCACATCGAAAAGCGTGATATAGGCCGCAGAGGAGATGATATTTTCTTTTTTTGATAAATAACTACCGTAGGTTATGAGCGCACCCATGCCCAAGGACAAGGAGAAAAATGCCTGACGCAAGGCGCCACCGATTGTACGTATATTCAACTCATCAAATTCTGGAATGAGGTAATATTTCACTCCTGTGAGTGCATTCGGTAAGGTGAATGCATACATCATCAAGGCAAGAATGATCAGAATGAGTGTGGGCATCATGATGCGTGCGGCTCGTTCAATTCCACCGGATACACCGCGAGATACTATATAGCCTGTGGCTAGCATAAAGATGATCCCATACAGACCTACTTTGCCAATATCCGAAACGTACCCACCGAAGTTGTTTCCTACCTCAAAATTGCCCTGCACCATTTCCACGAAATAGCCGAATGCCCAGCCTGCTACCACATTATAAAATGAGAGTATCACCACACCTGCCACGATTCCGAGCAAGCCTAAGTAGCGCCATCTTTTGAATCCAAGAGATGTAAATGCGCCAACGGGGTTTTTGGTCGTTTTGCGTCCTATGGCAATTTCTGTAATCATTACAGGAAAACAGAGAATAAAACAGAAGAGCAGATACATCACCACAAAGGCTGCTCCACCCCCAGCCTCAACCTCAAACGGAAATTTCCAAATATTACCTAATCCTACTGCTGAACCGGCCGCCGCTAATATGAAACCAAGCCTACTGGAGAAAGCACCTCTTACACTCATTGATTGAATTTTGGCGCTAAAGATATAAATCTCAGACGGAACTGACCCTGTTTTTTACTCGCCGGTCATCATATCTTCCTCTTCCATGATCACTTGATAGGGAAATCCGAACAAATGATGTGTGCGTATTGCTTCGGCCACCCGATTAGGCACCATGGCTTCCCACCCGGGTTCGTCATTTTGGATCATTTCTAACACATGATCAGAGATGATCCCGAGATTTTTAGTCTTGGCATCTGTGAGATCGACCATTTGTCCATTTTCAACAAAATGTCGAAACAGATGGCGCAGATGCGCCGGTGGTTCAAATGTGTTCAACGAAACCAGTTCGCCGGTGGTAGGATGCAACGCAGGATAGATATATAGTTTCACATTGCTTCCAAAGAGCCTACTGAATGACTCCAAAAGGCCTCCGCTGAGGTTTTGGTAGTATTTTTCATCAAAAATCCGCACCAAATTATTAACCCCTACAATCAGTCCAAGTAGTCTGGATTTGGTGAATTTGGATAGATAAGCGGCGAGACGGTAATGTTCCTGAAAACTGGATATAAGCACGGTCTGTCCCAGCGAGCACAATAAATCTACTCTATCCAAAAAGTCTTGTTCGTCCACGTCCTGACCACCTAGGGTAAGATCATTCAGCGTTAGTTCTACTACCGATACAATGCCTTCTTTTTTTACGGCAGGTTCTTTTTTGAATGCACGCATGCCTGAGATCATCATGTCCACATTCACAAGTGTAACCGGACGAAAACGCCCACGTAGGGCAATAACGTTTTTCTTGTACAATGCTTCAGATGGCTGGATCACATGTCCATCCGGACCAAACATAGCCGCATGGGTCAATTGATTTTTTACCAATTTCAACGTCATCAAGCGATTGTCTACATGGTGGAAGTCCGGCCCCTCAATGCGAAACATGTCCACTTCTACTCTACTTGGGTGGATGTTGTCTCGGAGATTGTCCAAAATATCCTCTGCTCTATTGAATGCATAACAGGCATGCAGCAGATTGACACCCACTTTGCCCAGCGCATCTTGCTGCCATCTCGCCTGACTGTCCTTGAGCATCACGTGGATCACACAGTCATTGGGTTCAGCCCCCGGATGTTTCTGAAAACGAACACCAATCCAGCCATGACCTTCATTGGTGCCGGCATAGTTGATTGTTTCTACGGTATTGGCAAAAGCAAAAAACTGGGTGTGCTTAGCACGGTGAGCTAGTCGATGGGTGAGTAGGTTGTATTCTCGCTCCAGCATTCGGAGTAGTTTATCTTCACATACATACCTTTCTGATTTGCCATAAATCGCATCACTGAATGTCATATCATACGCTGACATGGTCTTGGCTATGGATCCGGACGCTGCACCTGCTTGAAAGAAATGATTGGCTACTTCCTGACCACCGCCTATCTCTGCTATAGTACCGTAGATGCTTTGATCCAAATTCAGTTGAAGCGCCTTCTCAGTGGTGTTGAGTTTTTTAATCGTATCCATGGCGTACGTTTGAGCCTAAAATGTGAACACAAAGTTAGGTAGAATTCGTTCGAGGCGCATTGGCCAAACCCTGTTTCTTATCAGTTTTTTGGCTGTTACACATCAAATGAACGGCAAGACGTATGAATTGCGAAGGAGGATTTCTTCGGCCATTTTCTCCGATACCCCTAACACCTTCAGTATCTCCATTGCCCTGATTTTGTCTTTGCGATAGATATCCCGAAACTCATGAATCAGCCCGCTGGCATTGAGTCGGTCTTTGATGGTTAGTCCATCTAAAGGAATATCTGTGAGGAGACGTACATATAGTATATGTGTATTGACCAGATGTGTCCCCGCATCCGAGCGCACAAGATCGCCGGATAGGGTGAGTTCAGCCGGTTCAAAAACTTTCTTTTCTTCCAATCGATCCCGAAAGAAAACGGACAAATGCTCCTTGCCCAGATCAGTGGTGGCGTACCCTGATAAATAGATGTGCTGACCTGCGGAGGGCATTTTTTTTGTCTCAAAATCTGAAATGAGGAGTTGCATTGCCATAGGCACGAAATCATTCGAGCGGAAGTTGTCAACAAATGCCGGAATTTTCTAAAGTCCCTTCCTGTTTAAATCTTTTAACCAATATATTTGCTACCGCTTTTGACAGCCAAGTCTTAATCATCAACATGTCGAAAAACATCAAAATAAAGCGGGGATTCGATATTAACCTAGCGGGTAAGGCCGATCGAAAAATCGTTGAACTTACTCAGCCCGAAACCTTCGCTATTAAGCCTACGGATTTTCCTCACATCACAAGACCCAAACTGCTTGTAGCAGAGGGCGATACCGTGAAAGCCGGCACGCCACTTTTCTACGAGAAGACCATGGAGTCTGTCATGTTCTGCGCCCCTGTGAGTGGCGAAATAGTGGAAATCAAACGTGGAAACAAGCGTAAACTGCTGGAAATCAAAATTTTAGCGGATAAGCAAATTGAGTCGGCTCAATTCAAGAAATACTCACCATCTGACCTGAACAGTATAAGTAGGGATGAGGTAATTAGCCATATTGCAGCACATGGAGCATGGCCACAGTTGATCCAACGACCATTTGGAGTAGTTGCTAATCCGACTACCTCACCCAAGGCCATATTTATTTCGGGGTTTGACTCACACCCGAATGCCCCTGAAACAGCTTATATACTGCAAGACAAGGAGGCCTATTTCCAAACAGGACTTACAGCACTTTCTAAACTTACCGATGGTGATGTGCATCTTACGCTGGATGGACGAGCTGAGGTTCCTTCTGTTTTTGCCAATGTGTCAGGCATTAAAGTCAATAAAATTTCCGGACCGCATCCGGCAGGTAATGTGGGCGTTCAGATTCATCACATCAGCCCTATTGCTAAGGGTGATTTGATCTGGACAGTGACACCTTATGGTGTAGCACAGATTGGGAAATTGTTTGCAGAAGGCGTATTTGATGCTTCGAAGCTAGTGGCCGTCACCGGATCAGAAGTGAATGAACCTGCTTATATCCGCACCTTCACCGGAGCATGCCTTAATAAGGTGGCAGAAAGCATGATCAAATCCGGTCATACCCGTGTGATTTCGGGCAATGTGCTTACAGGTGAGTCTGTAGGACGAGATGGTTACTTAGGATATTATCATAATCAGATTTCGGTCATTCCTGAAGGCGATTTTGAAGAATTCTTTGGCTGGCTCATGCCATCTACCAAGAAATTGAGTTTCCACAGAGCGCTCGGCATGCTCTCATTCCTCAATAGAAAGCAGGAGCATGTTGTGAACACCAATCAATATGGTGAGCATCGCAATTTTGTGGTCACCGGCTCATTTGAGGAGGTGATGCCAATGGATATCTTGCCGATGTATCTTTTCAAGGCGATCATGACAGATGATTACGAAGGAATGGAAGCGCTTGGCATATTTGAAGTGATTGAAGAAGATGTGGCGCTTTGCGAATTTATAGATGTGTCCAAGCATGAATTGCAGGATGTGCTCAGAGAAGGAATTGAATTAATACGAAACAGCTAAACGTAGATGAAGTTTTTACAGAACTTTTTTGACAACATAGAGCCGAACTTCGAAAAGGGGGCAAAATGGGAGAAATTCCACCCGATTTACGAAGGTTTCCGCACGATCCACTTTTCACCAAAGATTGTCACCGGCAAGAAAGGTGCACAGATCAAGGATGCTGTAGACCTCAAGCGATTGATGTTTACCGTTGTAATTGCCATGATTCCATGTTTGCTTTTCGGCATGTGGAACGTAGGTCATCAACACTTTTTGGCTGTAGGAGAATCTGCTACATTTTTAGATAAGATATTAGTAGGCGCCCTTCGTGTAGTGCCAATTGTGATCGTATCTTATGGAGTGGGTCTTGTCACCGAATTCATCTTTTGCGTGGTACGTCAGCATGCCGTAGAAGAAGGATTCTTGGTAACAGGAATGCTCATTCCGCTTGTATTACCGCCTACTATTCCGTTATGGCAAGTAGCATTTGCTACTGTTTTTGCGGTAGTAATAGCCAAAGAAGCATTTGGTGGCACAGGTATGAACATCCTCAATGTGGCCTTAACCGCACGAGCATTTTTATACTTTGCCTATCCTTCCCAAATTTCAGGCGATGTGTGGACGTACCTTGGCGACAAGACACCCGTAGATGGCTATTCAGGAGCTACTATTTTGGCGCATGGAGCAGAAGCAGCAGCCACAAATGGTAATATGCTGGATATGGCTGCAAAGGCAACTAGTTCATGGGCACCCGGCATGTTCGATTTCTGGAATATGTTCATTGGAATTATCCCCGGCAGCATCGGTGAGACATCCGTAGTGATGTGTTTGATTGGTGCTGCAATATTGGTGGTTACCGGTGTGGGAAGCTGGAAGATTATTTTTAGTGTATTTGCCGGTGCATTGGGCATGGGACTTTTGTTCAATGCAGTGGGGGGCAATTCCTTTTTAGAAATGCCTGCGTATTATCACTTGGTGATTGGCGGACTTGCATTTGGAGCCGTATTTATGGCTACCGATCCGGTGACAGCCGCGCAAACCGAAACGGGTAAATGGATTTATGGATTAATGATTGGTGCCATCACGGTGCTTATACGGGTGATCAATCCGGCCTATCCGGAGGGTATAATGCTTGCCATTCTATTTATGAATGTGTTCGCCCCTCTGATCGATTTTTATGTAGTAGAAGCCAACAAAAACAGAAGATTAAAACGTGCGACAGTCTAATACATACGTCATATTGTTCGCTATCGCCCTCACCATAGTGCTGGGTGGTCTCTTGTCAATCACATCAGTGGGTTTGAAGCCATTGCAAGACAAACAAGTAGAACTAGATACCAAGAAGAAGATTTTGGGTGCAGTAATGACCCTCGATCCGAAAGCTACGCCCGAGGAAGTGCTCGCATTGTATGATGCGCGTGTAAAATCAATGCTCATTGATATCAATGGCAATGAGGTGACAAACGCCAGCGTAACTGCCGAAAAGGTGGATATTGGTAAGAACCATAAAGTAGCCAAGGAGAACAGAAATTATCCAATGTTCCTCTTTATGAATGAAGCCGGAGAAGTAGAAGCGTACATCATTCCTATGTTTGGATCAGGTCTGTGGGACTGGATTTCGGGTTATGTCGCTTTAGACGAGGACTTGAATACCATCAAAGGGGTGGCATTTGACCACAAAAGTGAGACACCCGGATTGGGAGCACGCATCACCGAAGTGGGTGTGCGAAATAGATACCAAGGCAAGACCATATTTGAAGGAAGCGAACTCGTGTCCGTCTCAATGGTAAAAGGGGAGGGCAATGCAGGTCTGACCGATCATCAAGTGGATGGACTATCAGGAGCTACTATGACAGCTAAAGGGGTAAACCAAATGCTGGATCATTACTTGGATTGCTACAAAGCATTTATTGATAAGAACCGAAAAGCACTCTAAACTATGAGTACAGAAACGATAGCAGCGGAAGTAGTACAGAAGCCAAAAGCGGTAGCTGAGCCACTATTTTCCAAAAGAAGAAAGCACTTCATCTCGGATCCAATGAGCGATGACAACCCGATCACCGTGCAGGTGTTGGGTATTTGTTCGGCCTTGGCAGTGACGGTGCAGTTCAAGCCTACATTGATCATGTCAATAGCGGTGGTTTTCGTAATTGTGTTCTCTAACTTGATTACGTCATTGCTTAGAAACACGATCCCGAACCGTATCCGAATCATCGTGCAGTTGGGTATTATTGCAACGCTTGTAACGCTTGTAAGTGAAGTTTTGAAGGCATACAGCTACGATATGTACAAAGTACTCGGTGCATATGTAGGTCTAATTATTACGAATTGTATTGTAATGGGACGTCTTGAAGCATTTGCGATGGGCAATAAGCCGTATGATTCCATCTTGGATGGAGTTGGTAGTGGGCTAGGTTATGCATGGATCATTCTTACCGTAGCATTGTTTCGTGAGCTATTAGGTGGAGGTACCATGTTTGTGGGTACGCCGCTCGAAATGGATGTGTATGGCACCATCGGTGGTTGGTTTGGCACCTCATTGCAGACCAATGGACTGATGGTAGATTCAGTAGGTGCATTTATGATTCTTGGCATTATTATCTGGGTGCAGCGGACTAGAAACGGATACGTAGAACATTAAGAAAATATGGAAGCATTAAACATAGTCATCCGCGGGATATTCATCGACAACATGATTTTTGCCTATTTCTTGGGCATGTGCTCGTTCCTTGCAGTATCCAAAAAGGTAAAGACGGCCATTGGACTTGGAGCAGCTGTAATTTTCGTTTTGACACTGACTGTTCCCCTCAATTGGTTGATTCAAGAAAAGGTGCTTAAAGAAGGTGCCATGGCTTGGCTTGGAGCCGATTTCGCAACAGTTGACCTTACCTTCCTTCAGTTCATTATATTCATCGCTGTGATTGCGGCAGTCGTTCAGTTGGTAGAAATGGTGATCGAGAAGGTGTCTCCGGCATTGTATGGTTCACTTGGTATCTTCTTGCCGCTCATCGCTGTGAACTGCGCCATCCTCGGTTCAGCTTTGTTTATGGTGCAGCGCGATTATTCCCTATTGGAAGCTACAGCTTTTGGTTTTGGTTCGGGAACAGGCTTTTTCTTGGCAATTATTGCATTAGCTGCTATTCGGGAGAAATTGAAGTATTCGAAAGTGCCAAACGGTTTGAAAGGCTTGGGAATCACGATGATCATTACCGGATTGATGGCTATCGCATTCAAGTCTTTTATTGGTATTTCATTCTAATAGAAATACCCGCTATAAAATTGAAACCCCGGCATTTTTGTCGGGGTTTTTTCATTCCTTTCGCCACGTCAAGGCAATGAAGAAAATACTCAATGCGCAGGCAGCTAGCATAAAAATGAAAAAGCCATTCCAATGAAAATACTGAATAATATAACCGGCTAGTCCGTTTGCCAATACTGCAGTTCCAAGAAAATAGCCAAACAGACCTGTAAAACCTGCAGATGTGCCGGCGGCATTTTTTGGCACCAGATCCAGCGCATGCACGCCAATGAGCATCACCGGCCCATAAATCAAAAAGCCAATGGCAATCAAACAAGCAACGTCAATTCCCGGATGTCCTGCCGGGTTTGCCCAGTAAATGGCGATTGCTATCGCAATAAGTGCCATATAGATGATGCTCACCGGAGCGCGCTTGCCATTGAAGACTTTGTCGCTCAGCCAGCCGCATAAAAGTGTACCCGGAATGCCTGCAAATTCATACGCCGAATACGCCCAGCCACTTGATTTGAAATCAAAATCCTTCACTTCCTGTAAATAGGTAGGTGCCCAGTCAGATATCCCATAGCGGATCAAATACACAAACGCATTGGCAAGGGCGATAGACCACAGGAGTTTATTGGGAAGAATATACTTAGTGAAGATTTCCTTGGCTGTGTACGTGTTTTCATGCGCGGCTTCATACTGTTCGGGGTAATCGCTTTTCCAAACTTCAATACTTGGTAAGCCTTGAGACGGTGGGGTACTTCGCAGTGAGAGATAGATAAATGCCGCCACCGCCAGAGCTACAAAACCGGGGAAATAGAACAATGCATGCCAATCAGCAAAGAGGGCAACTCCTAAGATAGCTAAGGGTGGCATCAATCCCCCGCCTACATTGTGCGCTACATTCCAGATGGCCATTTTGGTACCTCGCTCCTTTACCGAAAACCAATGCACCATAGTACGTCCACTGGGTGGCCAACCCATACCTTGAAACCATCCATTGAGGAAGAGTAATGCACCAAGAATGAGCACAGAGGAGGTGGCGAACGGAAACCAACCTAAGATAAACATGATAAAAGCCGACAACACAAGTCCTGAAGCCATGAAGGTGCGGGCATTGCTTCTATCGGATACAGCGCCCATCAAAAATTTACTGATTCCGTACGCTATGGCCAAAAAGGAACCGGCCAAACCAAGTTCGGAGGGCATATAGCCTTGCTCAATCAAGTGAGGCTTGGCAAGCGACAGATTGTTGCGCACTAAATAATAACCAGCATAACCTATAAAAATCCCTGCGAATACTTGTAAACGCAATCGCTTATAGGTTGGGTCTATCTTTTCCTGGGACAGGAGTGGGGCAGGCGGTGGTGGTTTCAGGAAGTTGAGCATCCCACTAACTTACCACTTTTGGTCAATAAAAAAGGCTCCCAATTAGGAGCCTCTTCACGTTTTTTAGGTACGCTGATTTAGAGCGTAAGTTTGAATTCGATTGGGAT
>CAZPST010000049.1:0-13066 GCA_964589185.1 uncultured Roseivirgaceae bacterium
GGACTGCTTTGTGCAGATAGCCCCAATCCCACGTCCAAGAGCTACTGAAGAGCGCGAGATCAAGCCAAATGAGGAAAAATTCTCCGGCTTTATTTTTAAAATCCACGCCAACATGGATCCCAAGCATCGCAACCGACTGGCATTTGTGCGTGTTTGTTCGGGCAAATTTGAGCGAGGCAACAATTACTACCATGTGCGACATGATAAGAAATACCGCTTTTCGAATGCCACCGCCTTCATGGCACAGCAAAAGGAGACTATCGATGAGGCCTATCCCGGCGATATCGTGGGGCTGTACGATACCGGAAATTTGAAAATAGGCGATACGCTCAGTGAAGGCGAAAAGGGATTGTACAAAGGCATCCCAAGTTTTTCTCCTGAATTATTCAAGGAGGTCATCAATCTGGACGCGATGAAATCCAAGCAATTGGAAAAGGGACTTAACCAACTGATGGATGAAGGTGTGGCGCAGCTATTCACCTATGAAATGGGCTCCAGAAAAGTAGTAGGTACAGTGGGAGCGCTTCAGTTTGAGGTATTGCAGTACCGATTGCTCAATGAATACAGCGCCAGTGTACAATTCGCTCCGGTGAACATTCATAAAGCCTGTTGGATAGGCGGCAAACAAGCGGACATTGATGCATTTGTGAAGGATAAACTCCGCTACATCGCACGGGACAAAGAGGGCAAATTGGTCTTTATGGCCGAAACCAAGGCGTGGCTACAAATGGTGCAGGATAATTTTCCTGACATTACATTTCACATGATTAGTGAATTTTGAGATTAAGAAGAGAGATAGCCGAAATCCTTCAAGTCAGTTTCGGATTGAATCGGAAACAACGCCCTATCCCGCATCAGATATAATCTATCAGAAACTTCCAAAATAGATCGGTATTGGTGATCTGTGAGGAGAATTCCTTTTTTGGCAGATGCCAATTTTATTTCGAGTATTAGTTTCTCCACATGGATAGGCGTCACAAAAGAGAAAGGCTCATCGAGTAGCAAAAAATCACACGGAGCATGTAGGAAAATCAACATCTCTACATATTTCCGCATACCTGACGATAGCGTACGTAAACGCATGTTCCAACACTCCTTCAATTCTGAATGTGCATACAATGCCGCTTCATCACAATCAAATAATCGGACGGCTTGGGCAAGTGTGAGATATGCGGGCAGCATCATGTCCTGTGTCAGAAACTTGACTTTGCCTGTCGTGAATGATCGCGAGGCGTAGTTGCCATCTATCCGTACAGATTGATTTTCACCTTGAAGAGCTCCAAATATTATTTTCAGAAACGTGGATTTTCCACAGCCATTTCTTCCCAAAAAACCAACAACCTCGCCCTGTGACACGCTCAAGTAGATGTCCGACAAAATTTGCTGTTGGCCATAGGAAAAACGAACGCTATCTATTTCAAGCAAAGCCATTCAAAATAAGTAAAATGGTGAAGGCCAACAAGAGATCAATTGCAAGTGTCATGACCAACAATTTGACTTGACTAATTCCCAGATTAAAGTAAAAATAGAGGCGATTGTTGCCGTATGTTTGTGCAAACCACACAATACTGAACCCTATCAATTTCAGCCAGAAAAAGTATGGGATAAAATAGGATCCGAATTGTACAAGGAAGTAAGCGCCGATGATCGTGAACAAAAAACTGATCAAAAGAAAATCGCGAAGTACAAACGGCAGTGCTTTTCGCATTAATCAAAACAAGACGCTCAGATCAAAATTCACCTTGTCACTTACCAATGAATTTACCATTCCTTCGCCTACCACATGTAGCCGAGGTGTATCTTCATCGGCAGGAGTATAAATCTCTAGCGTGCGATGCGCAGGATCAATGATCCAGTATTCTTTTACTCCTATTTGAAGGTATTTGTGCCGTTTGATATTTCGATCATAAAAACCATTTGACGGTGAAATGATCTCAACTATCAGGTCAGGTGTGCCTTCAATACCACGAAAAGTGACAATGTCTGCCCGCTCCTTTGGCACAAATACCAAGTCCGGTTGCATCACATTCCGATCATTCAGGTATAAATCCACATGGGAAAAGAAAATTTCACCTTCAAGATGATCGCGCAATACATCATACAGTTTTCTCAAAACTCGCTGATGTTCTGTATTTGGTGCTGGTGACATAATCAGTTGGCCGTCTATAAGTTGGGCAAGCAATCCCTCCTCCAATTGAAGGTAATCCTCAACTGTCCATTCTTTGGAGCTATCTACACGTGCGGTAAGCATACTGACATAAAGATAACTAGTTTTGCGCTTTACAAAATGAGCCATCCAAAAGTACTATACGAAGACAATCACCTGCTGGTAGTGGACAAACCCAACAACTGGCTGGTGCAAGGTGACGATACCGGAGACGAAACCCTCACCGATTGGGCTACAGCCTACATCCGGCGCAAATACGAAAAGCCCGGCAAAGTCTTTTGCCATCCGTGCCATAGGCTGGATCGACCTGTAGGTGGCGTGGTGATCTTTGCCCGCACCTCCAAGGCATTGGAGCGCATGAACAAACTCTTTCATGACCACTTGGTAAAAAAGACCTACTTGGCAGAAGTGAAAGATGCGCCGTACGAACCTGAAGGCACGCTGGTGCATTGGCTGGAAAAAGACGAGCAGCGCAACACCGTGAATGCCTACGACAAGCAAAAAGGGAAATCAAAACGGGCAGAACTCAGCTATCGGATGCTGGCTTCATTCGGCAACAAGTCCTTGCTGGAAATCAAACCAAAGACGGGTCGCCCCCACCAGATACGGGTGCAAATGCGCAAGCTCGGCACGCCCATCAGAGGCGATCTGAAGTATGGCTATCCCACGCCCAATGAAGACAAAAGTATCTCACTTCATTGCTATCAGATGTCATTCGAACACCCAGTGAAAAAAGAACCGATCAGTTTTACATCGCGCCCCAACTGGCCCGAATTTAAAGCATTTATCAAATGAGTTGGATAGAGAAGTTTAAAGCCAAATACGCCATCAGCACGTATCAATTTGTGATCATCATGATCGTTTTTGCCTGCACCGGCAGCACAATTGTACTGATCAAAAAGCCAGTGATTGCCCTTCTCTTTGAAGGAGGCATTCAGCCCACTTGGTTTCGCATTGCTTACTGGATTTTGATTCTGCCTATCTACAATGCCTTCTTGTTGCTGTACGGCTACTTGTTTGGTCAGTTTGCCTTTTTCTGGGCGTATGAAAAGCGAATGTTAGCGCGTTTTTCCCGCAAAAAAGATGTTCCCGCGCAATGAGGCCATCGCATTTCTAAACAGTTGGGGTGCCGCAGGTATCCCGTTTATTTTCTTTACCAATTTCTCAGCAGACCAAACGGTTATCCTCAAGGTGGATGATGCCCTCTCCTCCGGAATTCAGTACGACTTCAATGGCATCTCGAATGTCCAACGAGAATTTATTCCAAGCAAAATTGATTTAGCAAAATCACCGGTTCCAGAAGGAGTATTTGCTCGCGCATTCGATCAAGTGATTGCAGAAATCCAGTTTGGCAATTCCTTCTTGACCAATCTTACCTTTGAGACACCTGTGCAGCCAAGTGCCGATTTAGCTTCGATTTTTCACCAAGCAAGAGCCAAATACAAACTGCTTTTTCAAGAGCAATTCGTTTGCTTTTCACCTGAGATATTTATTCAAATACAGGGAGCAAAGATTCGCTCCTTCCCCATGAAAGGCACCATCGATGCGTCAGTGCCCAATGCAGCTGAAGTCATTTTAAATGACCAAAAAGAACTAGCTGAGCACATCACCATTGTAGATCTGATCCGAAACGACCTGAGCACGGTGGCCAAAGACGTGACCGTTGAGCGCTTTCGCTACATCGACGAAATACAGACCGGCACAGGCACCATCCTTCAAGTGAGTTCCGAGATTGTAGGAAAGGTGCAAGCAGATTGGCACGCACACATTGGCGATATCCTCTTTTCGCTTTTACCGGCCGGTTCTATTTGCGGAGCACCAAAGCCCAAAACAGTGAATATAATCCGTCAAGTAGAAACGCACGATCGCGGTTTTTACACAGGCATTTGTGGCTTGTTTGATGGTGAAAAGCTGGATACCGGAGTGATGATCCGCTTCATCGAAAAGCGCGGCGATGAATACTTCTACAAAAGCGGCGGGGGGATCACGGCCTTCAGCGAGGTGAAGAGAGAATACGAAGAATATCTTCAAAAAATCTATGTACCGACCAAGGCTATCTAAGAAGTCGTTTGTCTAGCAAGATTGGATTTGAATCAATGTATTTCACTTGATCAAAAGCATCATGAAGCGGATTAAGTAAAAAATTGTACTCCATCGGAACAATCGCACTTGGCACACGCATAGCCAAAAAATTTGACTGCAAAAATTCCGCTCCCATCTTCATGGTGTGCCGAGTATAAGGAAATGATCGCCAGCTCTCCGGCAACTGTGGCGGCTCATAAAAACCAAGCGCATCGGGCAATTCCAGCCGCACCAAAACCAAGTTTCGCTGAAAATGATCACTGGAAAGATTGGCCAATGTCTCCAGCATGGCCAATGACACACTTTGTGACGTATACAGCATACGCATGCCACGGGAGTTCCACCGTCCACCGTATAGCATAGCACCTGTGCCACTCAGATCACGCGCATAGGCACGAGAGGTAATACGATACAGAATCATCAGGAATATACGCCGTGCTCTATTCGACCAAGCAAATCGTTGACCATGGAAATGCCCGTATCGTTGTTGATGAAATCGTATGGGGGCTTATCGCCAAGTGCCAGCACCGGACTATGGAGCCATTGAGTGAAAAGATCGGTAGAACCAAAAACCACGCGCCCATGACCAAACAAAGCATATAGCTGCAGCACCCTATCACTAACCTCTGGACTGAGCAATTCCTTGTCTTTTACCTTTTCGACGGTGCGGCGCGAAACAGGAAGCAGCGCTGTTATTTGGGTGAGATTGAGACCCATCTCGGCTGCCAGTGCCAAAAAATCAGATTTGGTGATACCTTTAGACGCTGAGTAGTAGCGCTCCGCAGGCTCGCTAAGGATATTGGAGTAATCCATTTCGTCTTCATAATCCATATGCAAGTTTACGCAAATATTCGCAAATAGATACGCAATTTTACGTTTTATCATGCATTTTATAGAAAGTATCCGTTTTGAAAATGGCCAATATCACCTGCTCGATCTTCATCAGCAGCGGGTAGAGCACACGTTTGCGGCTTTCTATCCGGGTGTGCAGCCTCACCAGCTATCCACCCTACTTCCGTTGATTTCTGAGATAGGCAAACACAAATTTCGATTGCTATACACTGACAAATCCTTTCACATTGAATCGGCTCCCTATCAACAGCGGGTCATCAAAACAGTGAAATTGGTAGCTGCTGATCATTTGGACTATAGTTTCAAGTTTGCCGACAGGTCAGAAATCAACGCGCTTGTGCAGCAAGCGGCCACAGACGATATTATT
This sequence comes from uncultured Roseivirgaceae bacterium, assembly GCA_964589185.1. GTDB lineage: Bacteria > Bacteroidota > Bacteroidia > Cytophagales > Cyclobacteriaceae > JAAEPI01. The sequence continues at coordinate 5,469 of CAZPST010000049.1, forward strand.
TTGGTGAAAAATGGCTTGGTAACAGATGCCTCCTATGCTAATATAGCTTGCTTTGATGGCCGTACTTGGTGGACACCCGAGTGGCCATTGTTAGCAGGTGTGAAAAGAGCCGATTTAATAAATAAAGGAAATGTAAAAACACGGGCTATTCTCCCTGACGAACTTCAGGCGTTTGAGAAAATATGCCTCATCAACGCCATGCTGGATTTGGGAGAGGTGTCTATCCAAATCTAGTTCAATGCGCATGCTTCCTGTGCTGAAACCACCTGTCTATCAGGAAGAGCACGAGCAGCGCATTCACAGACATGAAGACCATCGTCATCTCCGTCATGTCCACAGATTGCACCTGTGATACCTGCGGCAGATTCACCGCTAGTTTGATATCAGGCACAGCAAAGCCCTCAATAGCCCACAGCACGATGGCCACCACCACTCCTAGTATGATTGACCATACCTGAAAGAAGCCCATGCGCGTGGCTGTCTTTCGGTTGATTGCGCCCATCACCTCGGCGGTGAAGTTCAGCTTGGGCGTCCTAATCACCTCATTGGCAATCACCAGATCAAATTTCTCAATGGCATGATCGTCTGTGGATCCTTCCGCCACTTCTCGTATTTTCTTCTTGTCCATCTCCTTATTCCTTTACTAGTTCAAAAACCTCCTCGCCCAGTAGTTCGAGCATCTTCTTGGCCAACCGCTGGCGTGCTCGGTGCACAGCCACTTTCACATTATTGGCCGTCATCTCCAGTATCTCCGCTATTTCGTCCAGACTCAGTTCCTTTAGGTAAAACAGCGTGAGCACCTCCGCATCCTTCTCTCCTATCTGCCCCAGCCCTACGCGTATCAGCTCCGGATTCTCCGAAATCCCCCGATCTGTCTGCCCCACATAGCGCGCCTCACGGATGTCCACCTTCTGCAATTTCTTTTTCCTCGCCCGGCTCAGCGCCTCGTTCGTCACGATGCGGTAAAACCACGTGGTAAACTTACTCCTTCTGTCGAACCCGCTCAAATGCCTGTACGCCTTTATGAAGGCATCCTGCGCCGCTTCCTCTGCCTCCTCCTCATGCCGCAGTATACGCAGTGCTAGGTTATACGCCAGCCCCTTATACTTGTCCACAAGCTGGGCAAAAGCCGCCTGATCTCCGGCGAGCACGTTATCAATCAGTTGATCATCTGTAAGCACACCACTAGGATGCATGTTCATTCCATGAAGTTACAGCTTTGTCGGCACAAATTTTCAATACCCATTGCTTGTGCTGACCGAAGCGTCTGGAGCGGTCGTATTGAGCAGTTTAGTGGCTCTGCTCGCGTGCTCTACTTTACTTCGTGCCGTTTTCGCCCACGCATTTGCAATGACCGAAGCGTCATTGGCTAGTTTACAAGCCGCATGGATTTTTTGCAGCCAATGAACACCAACTGGCCGATCAGCCCCGATAGCAGCGGCACGCAGTAAAGCGAAGAGCCTGCCTGTTCGGCAGACAGGCGGGAGTGCAGCCACCAGATAGCCCATATGTGCCGCTCCTACTTATGGTTGTCAACCAAATCGTGCAGCTCACGAATCATTTCCGAATCTGATTGTTTTGGGTCCAGCTTTGTATTTTTCCCAATATTTGCTCATATTCATACTACTATGAGAATAGTGTGCTTGTGCGTTATCACCTTCTTTTTCATCTTTTCAGGATGCAATCCGTCTGCACGCGGCAAAAAGGAAGCCTATGTAGCCGACATTGACTTTGATAAAATCAAAGAACGAGGCTACCTCAGTGTGTCTATGGACAACAACAGCACGGGATATTTCATCTATCGGGGCAAAACCATGGGCTATGAGTACGAACTGCTCAAGCGCTTTGCTGATGAGCATAAGTTGGAGTTGCGCATAGAAGTGACCAAGAGCCTTGAGGAAGCATTTGATAAACTGAACCGGGGCGATACAGACATCCTTGCCTATAATCTGACCATCACCGAAGAGCGAAAAGAGCGCATCGCATTCACCACGTACCACAACCTGATCCGACAAGTCCTAGTGCAGCGCAAACCGGAAGGGTGGGAAAGAATGCATCCCAATGCGGTGGATCGGATGGTGATTCGGAATCCGGTGGAACTGAGCGGGCGCACCGTGCATGTACGGTACCACTCGGCACATAAGGACCGAATGGAGAGCCTTTCGAATGAGATAGGTGGTGGTATAATCGTACTGGAAGATTCGGCCGACTTAGAGACCGAAGAGATCATACGCAAGGTGGCCACCGGCGAAATAGAGTATACTGTAGCCGAAGAAGACGTGGCATTGGTGAACGCTACGTATTACCCCAATCTGGATGTGCAGACACCCGTGAGTTTCCCTCAGCAAATCGCGTGGGGGATTCGAAAAAATGCCTCAGGCTTGCAAGAAACACTGGATGCATGGATTTTGCGCATTAAAAGAGAACCCGTATACCAGGCGATCTACAACCGCTATTTCACCAAGCGACATGAAGTGCTCAAGCCCGATAATGAATTTTTTGCCATAGCCGGAGGACAAATTTCGCCATATGATGAATTGATTAAAGAGGCTGCCGATGAATTGGCGTGGGACTGGCGCTTGCTGGCAGCTCAGATCTACAAAGAATCGAAGTTTAACCCCAAGGCGGTCTCATGGGCTGGAGCGCGTGGGCTGATGCAGCTTATGCCTAACACAGCGGATGCACATGGTGTGACAAATCCGGAAAATCCGGAGCAAAGCATCAATGCCGGCAAAAAGCACTTGCAGTGGCTGGGAAATATCTGGAAAGACGAAATTGCCGATGAAAACGAACGGATAAAATTCATACTGGCATCTTACAATGTAGGTCAAGGACATATCCAAGATGCGGTGGCGCTGGCACAAAAGGCAGGCTACTCCGGCAAGAAATGGGATGGAGAAGTAGAAGACTTTTTGTTGAAAAAATCAAAGCCCGACTTTTATCGGGATCCGGTGGTGAAATATGGCTACTGCCGCGGTTCAGAGACGGTCAACTACGTTCGCACGGTCTATTCTATTTATAATACCTATAGGGAATTAGTACCTAGCTGATAGTATTTAACTAATTGATATTTGTATTATTCATGCAAGGTCTATCTTTGAGCCACTCACAGAACGCTCCTCTTTTATGACGCACATTGAATCCCTCCTCGAAGAGTACCAACGGGTACGTCGCACCGATATTAACCGCGATATTTTTATTTATATCCTCAAGCTCTACCCCTCGCTGCTGGTGTGTATGTCTGACGGTAAGCTGGATGACGAAGAGTGGGAAAATGTGATGAAATTGGCCAGAGGACTTGCCGATGAATATGTGAGCCTTATACCGGGTTCGGATCGTGAACAGATTGCTCAAAATTTCCGTACGGAGTTTCGCTATCTACTCGAAAATGTGGAGCGATGGAATAAGAAATTTCTCAACGCGCTAAAAGGTCACATCGAAAATAATAGAGATGAGAAGGAATTTATCCTAGAGACGATGTACCTATTTGCCAATGCGGCGGATGGCATATCTATGGAGGAGCAGCAAGCCATTAACAACCTCGTAGATCGATTGGAATTGGAGCACTAGCCGCCTAAAGGTACCAGACAATCAACGTGTAAATACCCAATCCAATCAGCAAAATGCCGGGCACACGGTGCACTAGCCATTGATTGTCAGATATTCGGGTGAATTTCTTACCGAGCCAAAGCACAGTCATCAAGAGTACGAACGTACCCGAACTAATGCCTGCCAAGTACATCCAATAATTGAGGCCATCTAGCGGAATAATCTTATGATTCTGCAAGTAGGCCGTCACCATCAACCAAAATGGAATGGTCATGGGGTTGAGCAAACCCATGATGACCCCCTTTCGAAAACCTTCTCTCCCCTTGGCTATTTCTTGACCGTGTACATCCTCGGTTTTTGACTTAGAGCGCAAACTCAAAATTCCCACACCAATGAGTGCTGCCGCCGTGACAAACTGAAAATAGTCTTCCATCTTGGTGGAGGTCTGCAGGAAAATTTGGAATTTGACCGTGAGGCCCGCATAAACAAATTCCACCAAAGAGGCCGACAATGAAAAGAAGATGGCGGCACGTTTGTGGTTCTTCATGCCCATCTGCATCACGGATACATTGGCCACTCCTGGGGGTATGGAACCAAAATAGCTGATAATGAACGCAACGAGGAATACCTCTAAAATCATGGGTGAAGCAGGCGTCTGTTGTAGCTTCGAATATCCAACATTTTTTTAATACCTCGGCGCAAAGACCAATACGGAATACCCCGTTTTTTATTCTGACGGCTGATTTCTGCCATTTTTGAGAAGTGCCAAAAGACAATTCGATACGCTTTTATCAAAGAAAATCCCGGCTGATAGATATGTGCCGGCTCAGCCCCCACGCCGTTGAGCTCCACTACTTTGAAATTTTTCAACTGACGCAGATCATCAATGGTCTCACATTTTAAGTCAAATCGACCATAATAGAAGCCATCAATTTGCTTGGCCAATTGATCAATGGCTGCATTCAACTGATCATCCCCTTCATGCGTGGCATCCAGAAAAAGCGTACCCCTACAATGATTGCCTATAGGCTCAATAATCAGTTCTTCGCCCTGCGCAGGTACTGTGTCAAGCAGTTCCAATACAAAGGACTTTGTGTAGTCCAATTGCAACGCTGCTCTCAGCTCACTTCTCAGCAGTTGCCTCACGGTGGATTGGCCATCACCTACCACACTCAGGAATTTCTTCTGCACAATGGACGTAATCTTTCCTCTTTCTTCTGAAGGCAAGCGGACATAAAACACGCCTAGCTCCACAGGAAACATCACGCGCTCCTGAAGCAAAAATGACACTGGCATACGCTTCATATACTCAATCAAATCCTCACTAGAGCGGATGATTTCTACCCCACGACCTCTTTCGCCAATATCGGGTTTGACTACCAGCGGAAAGCCAATTCGCTCGGCATGGGCAATGATGTCCGCACGCATTTCCTCTTCGATGAGGATGGTCGTCGGATAGCTGTCTGTAGGCATGAGCTTGAAAATCTCCGATTTTTTCTCGCCGGTCATTCCACCAAAATCCATAGTGGGATTGGTGGCCGTGAAGAAAAAGAATGATCTACGCCTGACGGCAAGCCAAATGAAGTAGAAAAACACAGGGAGATAAAAGACATAAAAGGGCCAGAATTCCCACCGGAATAGCCTGGTTTTCCACTTCTGCCACAGGGTCATTGCTGATACGCTTGCTGCTGATGTCGAACGGTAGATGACGCCACACCGAAATAGGGAGGCAGTTGAACATAGCTGAATTCAGCTTGAATGGCGATTTTCAACAACGCCATGTGATGGATGGTGTGCTCGATGTTGTACGCTAGTTCACGGTAAAAACTGCTCGGCATAGCCACATCTGACTCGTCTATCATGGAGTAGTTTGCCGTCAATAGCAGCGGAAAATCAGACTCTTCTTTGTGAAGAAATTCTTGAATATCGGCAATTACGCGGAGTGCCAATTCGGCCTCTTGCTCTATCAATGGGTCATGCTTGCGGTGATCATAATTGATCTGTCCTTCATTTCGGCCATCTACCAAACACAGGAAAAACTCGATGGTATGGCGCGAATGCTGTCCGAGCGTAGCGCCGTTCAAAATGGTACTTGGACGAGAAAAATCCTCCGATTCGAGTTGTGTAATCACGGAGGTCAACTGAGCCAATAAATCATCGGCAGCACGATGTAATGTCATAGAAACAATTTAAGCCATCGTAAAGGTAGCCGGAAGACCTTTTTGACCATAGGTGTTTTTATGACATTGTTTGGTAGAAGACTTTTTCACTGATATTCGACCAGCGCGTAATTCTTTTTTTGAAAGATTGAAAGGATGTATACACACGTTTACTTTCTGGATCATTGGCAGTCAGTTCGCTGAGTGCTTCGTCTGTGGCTCGCTTCAATCCGGTGATCACCTCCTCAGGAAACGGACGAATGTCTACCTTTTCCTCGTCAATCAGTTTGCCAAGATACTCTCCATTTTTATTGTCAAATTCGGCGGTCATCCAGCTATTCATGCTGTAGCAGGCCGTGCGGAGAATGTTTTGCAAATCATCAGGTAGGGCTTCAAACTTCGGTTTGTTTACGAGCATCTCCAGCGCAGGGCCGGGCTCGTGCCAGCCGGGATAATAATAGTATTTGGCCACTTGATGAAAGCCCATTTTGTAATCGTGATACGGCCCAATCCATTCCGCTGCATCAATTACGCCACGCTCCAGATTGGTATAAATCTCCCCACCTGACACCAGCATGGGCGTGCCGCCTGCTTTGGCCAATACCTTGCCTCCCAAGCCGGGAATCCGCATTTTCAAGTTCTTCAAATCGGCCATAGTGTTGATCTCCTTGTTGAACCAACCGGCCATTTGCATACCTGTATTTCCACAATGAATCGGTAGCAGGTTGTATGGCGCATACAATTCTTCCCACAACTTGCCTCCATCACCCGACTGTATCCACGAGCCCATTTGCTGGGCGTTCATGCCAAAAGGCACGGCAGCAAAAAATTGCGAAGCGGGTATTTTGCCTGCCCAATAGTAAGCCGCTCCGTGGTTCATTTCCACGGCTCCATTGCTCACCGCATCAAAGCCTTCTAGCGCCGGAATCAGTTCGCCCCCGCCATACACCGTGATATCCAGCCGCCCTCCCGACATTTTGCGCACCCAATCGGTGAGCAATTGGCACCCTTCGCCCACTACGGGGAAATTGGGTGGCCATGTGGTGGTCATTTTCCAGCGGTAGGTTTTGTTGAAGTTGATATTTACTCCTTCGGGTTTGGCTGCCGGTATGGAGCAAGCAGCAACCAGTCCGGCTACCGAACCGAGACTGGCAACTTTGAGGAATTTGCGGCGAGGATTATTCATAGCTTAAAGAAAGAAAATTTCAGCCATGCTTTTCTTGTGCCAACAGCTTAATCTTTATTCTCGATGATTTCGTAGATTTGAGTCTATGCCCGCCTCTACAGAAATAGCATTTGATGAATTGGTTAGAATGGCCAAGAAGCTGCCATCTGCTCAATGGAAGAAATTAAAACTAGAAGTGGATCAGCCAATTGCTCATTCAAAATCAAAAAATGAACTGATCGAGTTGCTCTTGAATGGCCCTACGTTTAGTGCAGATCAATTGGAGCAAATAGCTAACACCCGCAAAGCAATCGAGACATGGCGGACAAAGTAGTTTTGGCCGATACATTGATTTTGATTGATTTCTTTAGGAAGTCAGACAAGAGCAAGTCCGTTTTGGTTAAACTTCTCCAAGATGGTTTCACATTTAGTATTTCATCGATCACCGAATTTGAAATTTATACCGGAGCAACTTCTGACCAAATTGCCTTTTGGGAATCACTGCTTGCAAGAATTGAGGTTTTGCCATTTGACCAATCAGCTGCCCGTATGGCTGTTGAGATCAACTTGGATTTGAAACGACGCAAAAAGCAGATAGCCATACCTGATCTCTTTATAGCTGCCATTGCAAAAGCTCACAACTTGCCTGTTGTCACATTGAATAAAAAACACTCCTGTTTTCAGCGTTGCAACACCCTAGGAATTTTTATAGATTATTTGGTATA
>CAZPST010000050.1:0-13050 GCA_964589185.1 uncultured Roseivirgaceae bacterium
ACGATCCTTCAGGAAGAAAATATGACCAAGTAGCTGAATTGGGCGAACGCTTGGTGCGTGCAGCGCAAACGGCTGGTATTGGTATCACGCTGGTGCCAATGTTTTATCAAATGGGTGGATTTGGTATGCCACCGCAAGAGCGTCAGCGACGATTCATTTCACCTACACTTGATGCCTACGTGGAACTGTATGAAGCTACCAAACACATGACGACTCAGTATGCGCATGCACATCATGGATTTGGCATTCATTCGTTGCGGGCAGTGCAGCCGCAGGACGTTGTTAAGACATTGGCTGGGTTGCAAGAAGATTGTCCGGTGCATATTCACATCTCCGAGCAGCGCAAAGAAGTGGAGGATGCCATGGCCTTTCTGGGCGCTCGTCCGGTGGAATGGCTGCTGGATAATTGCGCCGTGAATGAGCGGTTTCATTTGGTACATGCAACTCATTTGTCAGACGCAGAAGTGAGCGGCATAGCAAGATCAGGTGCACATGTGGTACTGTGCCCGTCTACAGAGGGCAACCTAGGCGATGGCTTGTTTCGCTTGCATGATTTTCAACAGGCAGGCGGCAAGTGGTCCATTGGCACAGACAGTCATGTGGGGCTGAATCCGTTGGAGGAATTGCGCTTGCTGGATTATGGTCAGCGATTGATCACGCATAAGCGAAGTTCGTTTTATGATGACGAGCGGCAAGATAGTGGTTCATTCGGATTTGATATGGCGCTCCGTGCCGGACGAAAGGCGATGGGCAATGAGAGCGAAACCTACATTGCTGTGGGTGAGCCGCTGAACGTGGTAGTGTACGATGCATCGTCCCCGTTGCTGGCCACCTCCTCGGATGCCACTTTACTATCGACAATTATCTATTGCGGAGACGCATCCAGCACCCTTGGCACCATTATCAACGGCCAGTGGATTGTGAAAAATGGAAGGCACCTTCACGCAGAAAAAATCAGTGCCGACTTCATTGCGGCATTGGGAGAGTTGGGTATTAGGTAATCAATGACGAATTGCTTTCTGTTAGCTTTGTGTCATGCTCCAATATGCCACGCCAGTTCAGCGCGTCTTTGAATTGATCATTGACATCATTCTTTTTTGGGTGGTATTCTTTATATATCTCTTCGCTTTCAATATGGACGAAAATGGCAAGTTCCACTTTCTTCAGATTCTATTTTCCTGGCCTGTTCTGCTGTATTGGATTATCTATTTTCCAATTATTGAGGGGATATATGGACAAACAATTGGCAAACGGGTGATGAAGATTCGAGTGGCGCCTATCTCAGGAGGAGAGTTGACCATGGGGCAATCCATCATTAGACGACTTTTTGATGTGGTGGACTTATTCTTCTTTGGGTTGGTGGGTATATTGGTAATGTCTCGATCTGAAACAAACCAACGCATTGGTGATAAAGTAGCAGGCACTATCGTGATACTGCATCGAGAAGTGGCGTGTGTTCAATGTGGTGTCCCCTCTGTGCTGAATCCTAAAGAACTCATCGCCGGCAAATTCACATGTCCTGAATGTGGACATTTGAATGATTGAGGATTTCGACCTTAACCCCAAATCCCTCTCTTTCGCTATACTTGCACTCCCCATTGAGACACAGCCGTCTCCAATACATTCCCCAAAAATGACTGAAAACCATGTACTGAATGGACATACAAAAGACATTTGAGGAAACCAAACGCACGCTGGGCAAGCCCTATGAGGATTTAGCGTTTTTACTAGATGCATTGAAGGATTCGCTCCTAGAAAACGGTGAACCGGAAACGGCCGCTATGATCCCATGGGTGAATGACATCTCCTCCATCCGCCCTGACGCGATCACTCCCAAGCACCTGCAGTTGTATTCGCTTTTGTTCCAATTGGTGAACCTGTGCGAGATAAATGGAGCCGTGCAGCAGCGCCGCAAACAAGAAGACGAATCACTGGATCGAGTGAGCGGACTGTGGGCCAATCGCATTGGGAAGTTGAAAGAAAGAGGCGTGACCGACCAAGCCATAATCGATACACTGCTAGACATTTCCATAGAGCCAGTACTCACCGCACACCCTACAGAGGCCAAGCGAACGACCGTGCTGGAGCATTATCGTGAACTCTACCTGCTGGTGGTGCAGCGCGAAAACCTGATGTATAACCACCTCGAAAAAGAGAACATTCGGCACAATATCAAGCAGGCGCTCTACAGGCTCTGGAAGACAGGCGAAATCTATCTGGAAAAGCCCGATGTAGAATCGGAGTTGCGCAATATTCTCCATTATTTGGTCAATGTTTTCCCCGAAATCATCTCCATCATCGATCGGCGACTCATCCAAGCTGCGCAGTTTCATGGGTTGGACAAAGAGCAGATATGCGAGCAATTGGCCTTTCCGTCCATATCGTTTGGCAACTGGGTAGGTGGTGATCGTGACGGCCATCCACTCGTGACAGCCGACGTGACCGAATTCACATTGCTTCAGTTGCGTCTCAATGCCTTTGTGGTAATCAAACGGAAGCTCAGTATGCTTGTGCAGCGGTTGAGTTTTGCCTGTCCGCTAGAAACACTACCAGCCGATGCGCAGGCGCGCATTCTTGAAATGGTGGACGAATTGGGCGAAAAGGGAGTGGAATATTTCAACCGAAATCATGGCGAAGCATTTCGGCAATTCATTCATTTGATGATAGGCAAACTGCCCGTGAAAACCATGCGCGGACACGCTACACAACTGGCGGACATCCAAGGTGCATACATACACTCCAGGCAATTGATTGAAGACCTAAAATTGCTACAAAATAGTCTGCTGCATTATGGCGCCCGCACCACCGCACTCGACGATGTGGTGACGGTGATTCGCGTGGTGCAAACGTTCGGATTTCATCTTGCCACCGTAGACATTCGCCAAAATAGCGCCTTTCATGACAAAGCGATCGATCAGTTGCTACAGGCGTCACAGTCGCTTGAAACCGGATTTGCTGACTGGTCAGAAGAGAAGCGACTTGCTTTCTTGAATGCCGAACTGGCCTCCACACGCCCATTTACCACCACCAAAACACCTTTGGGACACGAGGCGACTACTGTGATGGCTTGCCTGCGCACCATCGAGCGGCATACCTCCCGCTATGGTACCAATTGTATCGGGTCGTTCATTGTGAGTATGACACGCTCATTGTCGGATTTGCTGGCAGTGTATGTACTCGCGAGAGAGGCCGGACTCACGGTAATGACCGAAGAAGGAATGGTGTGTAAAATACCCGTGGTGCCTTTGCTAGAAACCATCGAGGACCTAGCAGCAGGCCCGGCAATCTTGGAGGCCTTCCTTTCGCATCCGGTTACGCAGCGATCGCTCCGGTACCAGCAGCGTCATAGCCACGCCAAGACGCTGAAACAACAAGTGATGGTGGGCTATAGTGACAGCAACAAAGACGGAGGCATTTTGGCAAGCCAGTGGAACTTGTACAAAGCGCAATATCATCTGAGTGAAGTGGGCAATCGGCACGGCGTGAAGATCACGTTTTTCCACGGCAAGGGCGGTTCCATCTCCCGCGGATCAGGTCCAACGCACTATTTTGTGGATGCACTGCCACATGGGGCGCTGCACGGCTCCATCCGTTTGACCGAACAAGGAGAGACCATTGCGCAGAAATACGCCAACAAGGTAAATGCCGCCTACAATCTTGAACTGCTGGCTGCAGGTTCGTTGTACAAAACACTTATGGATACGCAGAGCGAACGCACGTATCATCCGCTTGCCCCGATCATTGAGACGTTGGCGGCTTCTTCCAAAAAATACTATGAGGCAATGATGCAGAAGGAAGGATTCATGCAATTCTTCCGTCAAGCCACGCCTATTGACGCGATAGAAACGAGCAAAATAGGCTCACGTCCGGCCAAGCGCACAGGTGCCAGTTCTATAGAGGATCTGCGCGCCATACCGTGGGTGTTTTCATGGAGTCAGGCACGCTTCAATATGACCAGTTGGTACGGATTGGGCAGTGCGCTAGAAGAGCTATCGATCAACCAACCGGACGCATATGAGCAAATAAAGACGTCATTGAAAAGGGATGCTTTCTTGCGCTATGTCATCACCAATGTGGACACTAGCTTGGCCGCTACCGATGAGCAAATAATGCGTGCCTACGCTGAGTTAGTGGACGACCCAAAAGTGCGAGAGTCCTTCTTGAAATTATATTTGCACGAACTGGCACTCACGCGGAAGCATTTGAGTGAAATGATTGACCGGCCTTTTGCCGAACGGCGGAAAAATCACTACCACTCCAGTCAGCTCCGAGCCGCCATGATGAACCCTCTTCACGAAAAGCAGATACGACTGCTGAAGATGTGGCGAAGCGAAAAAGCGACGGGTGATCCGGCTGCCGAAAAGACGCAGATAGAAGTCATGCTGACGATCAACGCGATCGCTGGTGCGATGCGGAGTACGGGCTGATTTTACTGTTTAGGCAAATGTGCGATCAACTCGATTTCCAGCTTGGCATCCGGCATGAGCAAGCGTGATACCTGCACCCACGTGGCAGCCGGATAATCGCCATTGTAAAAGGGCTTTCGAGCGTCTTTGTATTTTTCCATGGCTTCAATATCAGTGGTATAGAGGTTTTCTTTCACCACATTTTGAAAGGTGGCTCCTCTACTTTTCAATGACATTTCTAACCCGCGGTACACACGCTGGATGCCTTCGGGGGTGATATCTCTGGCCACTGCGCCGGAGATGTAGAGCACATTGTCCACTTGCACCACTTGGGCATATCCGTACACCGTATCTTGTTTCAGGGGTTGGTTCCAATGCCACTTTTCCTTGGTGATGGTGGCGTCTGATTGGGCGTATATGGCGCCTGAGAATGTGAAAATGGCTAGCGTGAAAAGGTAGATTTTGCGTTTCATGGTGCTTATGGTTCTGCTGAGCTTTAACCGAGATTCATATCGAGGGTTTGATAGATTCAATCTATGGTCAAAAATGTAGGATCAGTGGTGTAGCGTCAGAATTTTGAATTGGTTCTTTATAAAGTTCCGCCTGAATGAAGCTCAAATTGGATTAATACATTTCATGAGAGAGAAGAGCAATTGCTAACTTTACTATCTACTTTTACTCGACATGCTACACCATTCCATACGATCATTTCTTCCTGAAATCCAGCAACTCCTTCGAAATCACAAGGTTAAAAATGCCTTTGTTTTTGGATCTGCGGTTAGCGAAAAGTTTAATGACAAAAGTGATTTGGACATTATCGTGAATCTCGAGGATGGACTGGATCCCATTGAAGCAGGGGAAAATCTTTGGAGTCTCACGTTTCAATTGGAGGATTTGACCCACCGAAAAGTAGACTTGCTCACTGAACGATCGCTGAAAAACCCCATTTTCATTGCTGAGGTAAACAGTACAAAGCACCAGATATATGGATAACGAGATCAGAAAATTGCTGATGGATGTAAGGCTCAGTATGGTAAGTATTGAACAGTACCTTGGAGAGAAAAGAATATTTGAACACTATGACGGGAATCATTTATTACAAGATGCTGTAGAGCGAAATTTAATCACCATTGGTGAAGCGGTGAATCAGCTACTTAAACACGACCCAAAAATCGCCATATCAAATGCTCGGAAAATTGTTGATCTGCGCAATAGACTGACGCATGGGTACGATGCGGAGGAAATGTGATGGTTTGGAACGTGATCGTTTTGCACCTTCCCGTGTTGAAAACTGAAGTTGATAAGTTGTTTTCAGCGACAAACGAAGGGTAGCGGTGATAAGCTAACTAAAGGATTATTGTCCGTCAGACGAGTCGCTAGATGCCAGTTTGAACAAATCCGTTTCAGTATCGATATCAAAAGCCCCCTTCGGAAAATCTACCCGTGTCACTTGCGGATACTTTGCAATGATCCTCCTAGCTCCCATGTCCCCAGTGAGTGCTTTCAGTTCAGCAAAAACCGACCGATCAAACAGCGCAGGTACGCCTACAATTTCTCCATACACCGAAGCAGTAATCGGTTGATCTGATGACCAATGCATTTTCACAATAGTTTGTACTAATTCCCGCGAAACATACGGCTGATCACATACCATTATCAAGAGATGGGTGATGTGCGGAAACGTATTTTCAATAATCGATACAGCAAAAGAAATGGACGCTCCCATGCCCCTTGCCCAATCCGAAAAATGAAGCACGTGGACTCCCCGTACAAGCGGCTGAATCTCATCAGCATGAGCACCCAACACCACGAAAATGTGCTCAGATACGGATTTTCCTACAGAAATGGTATGTTCGATTAGGGTCATTCCTTGCCACGGCACCAATTGCTTAGGCGAGCCCAGTCGCGAAGAGCTGCCTGCCGCCAAGATTAGGACTGCCAGTGAATTACTTTGCTTCTCGCTTTTCAAAGACATGCTTCAGATAGACTTGACGAAACACTTGGTCATCTTGGCCATCGCGGTGATGAATGGCTCCTGAGCGATACTTCAGCAAGCCGCCGGAGCGATTGGCAAACCGTGCCTGAATTTCGGCAATAATGGATACCGCAATTTCATCGGGCGTCTCCGCTCCTATATCCAATCCGATGGGATAATGCAGCCGCTCCAACTGCGCTTTGGTAGGATGGATGCCATGCTCATCTTCCAGCGCCTTCAGCATTTTGTCGCCGCGCTTTTTCGGACCAAGTATACCGATGTAATGTGCCGATGAATCCAAGACTTGCGCCAATACCTCTTTGTCATACACAAAATTGTGTGACATCAGGATGATAGCCGTGAATGGCGTAATCTTCACCTCGCGCTTCACATATTCCTTCTGGCAAGAGATCATTTCATTGGCCTTGGGAAAATTGATAGGCACCAAGTGCGCCACACATTCATCTGACACGCGCACATTCCATCCGAGCATGGCCGCCAGCTCGGTGACCGGCTTGGCATCAAAACCCCCTCCGAAAATCAGCACATCTATGCCGGGTTGAATCACCTCTACAAAGAGTTTCAGCTTTCCACCATTGTACTCCACGTCCACAATCGCCGACTTGAGGTGCGTCACCGCATGATGCAGCGGCTTCTCCAACAGCCCGTTTAAGCTCGACAATCGGCCGCTAAGAGATCCATCCGGCTGGTGCAACACCTTTTCGCCTACTGGTATTCCCGTGAGGGCATCTGCTTCAAAGACAGTAGCTAAGGCAGCCGTATCTTCCAGTTGGAGCAATGACTGTATAAAGTGTATGGGATGATGTGGATCGCTCGGATCAATAGGCTCAAGTAGAATGTCGATGATGCCATTGCACCCAAGACCAATGCCCAATGCCGCTTCATCTGCCGTATCGTAGGTCACCGTTTGGGGCGTTTTGTCGGCCATTACCTGTCGCGCCTTTCGCAGCGCATCGCCTTCTAAGCAGCCTCCACTCACAGAGCCCACCCATCGGCCATTGTCCAGCATCAGCATCCGTGCACCCGGACTCCTATATGACGAGCCCTTCACCTGCATCACGGTAGCCAAAGCTGCCTTACGCTCGGTGAAGTCTACATGTGCGTATGTGTCAAGGATGGTTTTGAGTTCTTTCACAAAGCGAAAGATACGTCAGTGTGACCAAAAGCTTCTGCAAAGTGAAAAGACAACTCTCATTAGAATTTTAAAAGGGGGCAACTTGGATAATTGGTTTCCATAGCGCAATATTGCAATATCAATTATTGATATATGCATACGCCAGATATAGAGCAAGTCATTCTATTTCAAATTGACAAAACCAGTAAGATTTCGAAACTATTTACGCAACGTGAGTTTGATAGGCTCAAATTGGGGATTACTGTAGAACAGTGGATTGTACTACGGATAATCCATGAAAACAATGGCTGCTCTCAAAGTGATTTGGCTGTGAAATCTTTGCGCGACCCTGCCAGCATTACACGCACGCTCGACTTATTGCAAAAAAAAGGTCTAATTGAGCGCCAGGCGATAGAAGGTAATAGGCGGCAATACAGTCTGAAACTCACCACTGAAGGATCCTATTTCATTGCGCTACATCAACCACTAGTAGATCAGCACAGAGCATTGAGCGTGCGTGGACTATCAGAGGAGGAAAGGCATCAACTTTTTAAGCTTCTACTTAAAATTCAAGAAAACTTAAAGTAAAAAATTTACCCAATTAATTGATATATCAAATGTTGATGTCTACTTTGTTATTCATCTTGGCTATGATCAGTGCCATGCCGTTCGGTAGTCACCATCAAGATCAGACTATTGAAAAAAATGGAATGAGCGTGCATTTACAGCGTGACTCGGAGTACCTGACTATAACAATGACTGCACCAACGGACGGCTGGGTCACGATTGGATTCAATGAATCCGTTGACATAACAGGGGCTTATTTACTCATGGGAAGAGTGCGCGGCACTATCGCTGAGGTAGTAGAATACACCACTATATCCCCTGGTAACTACAAGCCAATCTCCAGTCTAGGTGCACAAGTAAGAGTGAAAAATGTAAGAGGTCGACAAACACAGGGATACACCTCACTCACATTTTCACTGCCGATAAACATGCAAGGTGAATTCCAAAAATCCTTGGAAAAGGGGACAGAATATGTCCTTATCATGGCCTATAGTACAAGCGACGACTTTGACCATCACTCAATTATGCGTACGTCAATTCATATGGCCCTCTAAATTTTTTTCAAACCCAATTCATTTCAAACATAAAACAAATAACAAATGAAAAATGTAATCTACTCATTCCTAGTACTAATGCTCGTGCATACTAGTTGCAATGCTCAGTCAACTGACGAGCAATTAATTATCGATGCAATTATGACCTTTTCTAAAGCAGGAGATGCTAATGACGTGTCCGCTCTTGAAAAAGTCCTAGACGTTAATTATCGTATCGTAATGAATCGACTGTTCGGGAGCAATGAAGTCACGGTGATGCCTCGAGAGGTTTATTTACAAAAAATAAAGACTGGCGAATATGGCGGAGACACAAGACAAGTGAAGGTGGAAAGTGTACTCCAAAATGGTACGCTTGCTACAGCAAAAGTGACCTTTGTAGGAAAGCAAATGACATTCATTTCACTTTTGGAATTGGTCAAAGACGACCAAAATAGATGGAAGCTGATAAGTGATGCGCCGATAGTGAAATAATCATTGATCCTCAAACAAAGATGATGGGTTTGGTTTTGCTGAACCCATTTCTTTTTCCACCTCCCTGCCGAATTGTCACCTTTTTAATTCGGTACAGTTTCTGACAACTCCCGCCCTATGCCAAAACAAAATAAGACTGTCACCTTCCAGTGGGCGCTGAAAAATATCATCTGGCCCAGACGCAAAACCATCTTTATCGGACTTGCACTCATCCTACTCACCCGACCGGCCGGTTTGGTACTGCCTTGGGCTACCAAGTACCTGCTGGATGACGTAGTGGTAGATGGCAATATCTACATGCTCAAAATCCTCGTAGGAGCCATCACCGGTGCACTTATCATTCAAGCTGTGGGGTCGTTTTTACTTACACGCATCCTAAGTGTGGAGGCTCAATACCTCATCTCCGAACTCCGCGTGAAAGTGCAGAAGAAGATCCTCTCGCTCCCCATCCGCTATTTTGACAACAACAAATCCGGCGCACTCGTGTCTCGCATCATGACGGACGTAGAGGGCGTGCGCAACCTCGTGGGTACGGGCTTGGTGCAGTTGGTAGGCGGCACACTCACAGCCGTGATCTCTGTCTTCTTCCTGATCAATATCAGCGCCTCCATGACGGTCTTCACACTCATCCCAATTGGCATTTTCGCCTTTGTGGCACTCAAAGCATTCGGCAAAATCCGTCCGATCTTCCGCGAGCGTGGCAAGCTCAACGCCGAAGTGACCGGGCGCCTCACCGAAACACTCAACGGTGTGCGCGTGATCAAAGGCTTCAATGCCGAAGAGTCCGAAATCAAAACCTTCGAGAGCGGCGCTCACCGACTCTATGAAAATGTAAAAGCCAGCCTCACCGCCACGGCATTTGTCACCAGCATGGGCACATTCCTCATCGGGTTGGCCAGCACAGGCGTGCTTGGCATGGGTGTGTATTACATCATTCAGGACGAAATGACCGTCGGAGAATTGCTCTCCTTCATCGCCTTCCTTGGGTTCATGATTGCGCCCATCGTGCAGATGAGCAACATCGGCAGCCAATTGACAGAAGCCTTTGCCGGACTCGACCGGACAGAAGAAATCATGCAGATGGATCCCGAAAATAGGGACGAAGAGCGACCCATCCAACTGGCCACTGTGCACGGCGATATCGAATACAAAGACGTGTCGTTCAGCTACGAAGAAGGCAAAGACGTCATCCATGGCATCAATTTCAAAGCGCCACAAGGCAGTGTGATCGCGCTGGTGGGTAGCTCAGGCTCAGGCAAGACCACCATCGCCGGATTGGCTGCCACGTTCCTTACGCCCCGTACGGGCATGATCACCTTAGACGGCCAAGATTTGTCCAAAGTGAGTCTGCCCAGCTACCGACGGCACTTGGGCGTGGTGCTGCAGGACGACTTTCTCTTTGAAGGAACCATCCGCGAGAATATCCTTTTCCCACGACCGAATGCAACCGAGTCGGAACTGCAATTGGCCGTGAAAGGCGCGTATGTCAACGAATTCACCGACCGATTTGAAGACGGACTGAACACGGTCATAGGCGAGCGGGGCGTGAAACTCTCCGGCGGACAAAAGCAGCGCATCTCCATCGCGCGGGCATTACTGGCCGACCCGAAGATCATCATCCTAGATGAAGCCACCTCAAACCTCGATACGGAGAGCGAATTGTTCATACAGAAAAGCTTGGATGTGCTCATGAAAAACCGCACCACGTTTGTGATTGCCCACCGCCTCAGCACCATCCGCCAGGCCAACCAAATACTGGTAATAGAAGACGGCAAAATAGCCGAACGCGGCACGCACGACCAGCTCATTGCTTCACAAGGCAGGTACTATCAATTGTACACGTATCAGAGTAGGATATAGACTGGTAGCGATACACATTGGATTTTTATTGGCTGCACTCCCGCCATTCGCTAGATCCCGACAATTGTCGGGATGCCGCTTCTGTCAGGGCTGTATTACGAGCCTCCCTGCCTTTTATGAACTTAAAAGTGACGGTTTCAGACATGAACTAGTAAACTTTCAGGTATGCACTGTCATAAACCCTGTAGAGATGCTTTGGAACAGGGCTACTCCAATAATCGATTCCTTTGGTAGCGAGATAATCAACGATTTCCATTTTGAGTTTGTAGGATTCAGAATTGAGCGGACTGGTCATGTCCCTTAGCATGTCCTCTATCTTACTCCCACTAAACAAGAGAACCTTATCAACAGTCGCTTTCTTTTCAATGATTAAGTAATGAAGAACGTCCATGTTATTGCCAGCCCATGCCTCTACAAGTGCACTTCTAAAAACTGAGTCATTATCGTAATATTCAATTTTTGCACCTGACCTTATGAGTATTTTAACGTTCTCTAAACTACGACCTGCTGCGGCTTCCAAAGCCGTCCTGTTTTGGATGTTTTTATCTGAGACAAGGTTTACATCAGGATTGTATTTTAAGACCTCATCAAGCAAATATGTATTTTCCCGATCCATTGAGGCAAGTATCAAAGGTGTATTACCTTGACTGTCCATTTCGTTTATGGGTAGTCCTTTGGCGAGTAAAAGACTAGCTGCAGCCTCCTTTTTCTCTCTAATCGTCCAGTGAAGCAGGTTCATTCCAAAGACCGAATCTGTTGTGCTCAAAATTTCAAGATCAGCCGATGCTATGAGTCTAGTAAATGCTGCCGTGTCGCCCTTGCTGATTGCCTTAGCGATTTCCCAAACCCCTGTGTTTGTATAAATCTCCACTTTATCGAATGTTTGTTGTTCTGCACTTTGCTTCAAATTGCAACTGGCAAGTATCAAAATCCAGAGAAACAGGAAATAAAAGCACTCCTTTTCACTATGTATCACAGGTGTAGGCATTGCTTAAAGGTAAGCAGAAAATGTATGAGACAGGAATTCTCAGAATCTCCTGCCGATGACTCTGAGGGGTGGAGAATTAGCCAATTTGCAGGATTTGGAAATCCTGCCTTATCTACTCACCGAAATGGCGCCTACGCATTACCCCGGCAGGAAAATGTCGGAGAGCTGGGAGAGTCGGATAGCTCCCTCCCTCAGAGTCACTCTAGCTTGGCTAGGCGTGGGAGAGGACTCTGAGTAGTAGGTGTAGTGTAAGGGTATATGGAAATTTGTAAGATCAGAATTTTCAGTGTCTCGCACACATCGCTCTGAGGGGATAGGATTTGATCTTTACCACAGTGTAAATAGTAAGCTAAATGAAAGTCACTGCATTCTAACAGATATCGTCAGGGTTTATTCATTTTTGCGCATATGAGTTCCATCTCCCCATTGTACCCACTCACATTCACACCTATTCTAAAGGACAAACTATGGGGAGGTAATAAGCTAACGTCTGTCCTTCACAAGCAAGCAAGCCCTGAATGTGGTGAATCATGGGAAGTGTCGGGTATTCCGGGGAGTGAATCTGTGGTTGCTAATGGTCAATTGAATGGTAAAAGCTTGGTAGAGTTGGTGGCTGATTACAAGGAGGCATTGGTCGGTTCGGCTGTCTATGAGCGCTTTGGTGATCGATTTCCGCTGTTGATCAAATTCATTGATGCAAATCGTGACTTGTCTATACAAGTACACCCGAACGACCTGCAAAGTGGCGGAAA
Source organism: uncultured Roseivirgaceae bacterium (assembly GCA_964589185.1). Taxonomy (GTDB): domain Bacteria; phylum Bacteroidota; class Bacteroidia; order Cytophagales; family Cyclobacteriaceae; genus JAAEPI01. Next base: position 12,709 of record CAZPST010000050.1, read on the forward strand.
CGGCAAAACTGAAATGTGGTACATTTTGGATGCCGACGAAGGAGCCATTTTGTACAGTGGTTTCATTCGGCCATTTACAGTCGAGCAATTGCGCAGGGCTAGTACGGAAGGCACATTTCCAGACACCATGAACAAAGTGCCTGTGAAGGGTGGAGATGCATTTTTTATAGCAGCCAATCAGGTGCATTCTATTGGTGCAGGCATCCTGCTGGCTGAGGTGCAGCAGTCGTCAGATATTACGTATCGGGTGGATGATTTTAATCGAAAAGACGAACAAGGCAACAAGCGCGAACTGCATTTGGAGCAAGCATTAGAGGTAATGAATATCAGCGAGCAGACAGG
>CAZPST010000051.1:0-12949 GCA_964589185.1 uncultured Roseivirgaceae bacterium
TGTCGCAATAGCTCGCCATCACGGGAATGGCCTCTTTGATGTGCTCGGCATTTCCTTTGTCCATCACGGCACCCTCTTCGGTTTCTAACTGCCAAGAGTCTTGGGTCACATTGAGTGTCATCACTTGCATGCCTAGGTTATAGGCGGCTCTCGTGGTACTCATGCGCGTGCGCAAACTGGCATTGAAAAAGATCATTCCCAGCACCTTGTTTTCGCCCAAGTGCTTGTCGGCATAAGGGTTCATTTTCAAATGAAGGGCTTCATTCACCAAACCCCACGGGTCGGGGGCGTCAGAGGCAGATAAAAAGTGTGTCATGTGATAAAGCGGGTTAATGCGTCAATAAATTGGTTGGCTTCCTGCTCCGACAAACCGAGTGGAGGGAGGATACGCAGCACGTTTGGATGGCTGGACGATCCGGTGAAAATGTGGTGTTCGAATATCAGTTTGGATCGAATGTCTTTAATTGGGCGATCAAGTTCGATTCCGATCATCAGGCCTTTGCCACGTACTTCTTTTACGCTTGATAGCTGTGCCATTTTCCGTGAAATGTATGCGCCAATCTTGGCGGCATTTTCGATCAACTGTTCCTTTTCCATTACCTCCAGCACAGCCAATCCTGCCGCACATGCCAAATGATTTCCTCCGAAAGTGGTGCCGAGCAAGCCATGTTTTGATTTGAAAATGGGCGAAATCAAAATGCCCCCAATCGGAAAACCATTGCCCATGCCTTTGGCCATGCTGATGATGTCCGGCGAGATGTCTGCATGCTGATGAGCGAAGAATTTTCCCGTGCGTCCATAGCCTGACTGTATTTCATCCAAAATCAACACGGCTCCAAATTCATCACACGACTTGCGCAGCAAATGGAGAAAATCAGTAGTGGGTTCGTAAATACCCGCCACACCTTGAATGCCCTCCACAATCACAGCCGCCACGGTCTCGTCCATTGCATCGGTGAAAGCTTGTGCATCATTGAGCGGCACATGCACTAGATTGCCGGTGATGTTTACCGGTGCTTGAATGCTGACATTATCCGTCGCTTCCACGGCCAGTGACGTGCGACCATGGAATCCTTGCGTGAAGGCAATGATCTTCTTTCGTCCCATGTGAAAGGAAGCCAGTTTCAATGCATTTTCATTCGCCTCTGCGCCGCTGTTGCATAGGAAAAGTGAATAATCCGAATAGCCAGAAAGTTTTCCTAATTTTTCTGCCAATTCTTCCTGAATGGGGATTTTAACCGAATTGGAATAAAACGCCAATTGGTTCAACTGATCCTGCAATCGCTGGATGTAGTGCGGATGACTATGCCCGATGGAAATGACCGCATGGCCGCCATATAGGTCGAGGTACTGCGTGCCCTGGCTGTCCCAAATGTGGGTGCCAAGCCCGCGCACCGGCTCGATCGGGTAGATGGGATAAACGTCAAATAGCTTCATTTTACCATCTTGGTTATGCGGTTGTAAGACGTCATGATGCCTTTGATCAAAGCGGACGAGAATCCCTGATGCTCCATTTCGTTGAGCCCTTCGATAGTGCAGCCCATAGGTGTTGTCACCTTGTCGATTTCCACTTCGGGATGCGTGCCGTGGGCGAGGATCAGCGTTGCGGCTCCCTTGGCCGTCTGCACAGCAATGAGTTGGGCATCTTCGGCATCAAATCCCATCTGAATGCCTCCTTGCGTGGCTGCCCGAAGGTATCGCATGAAAAACGCCACGCCACTTGCACCTAGCACAGTGGCGGCTTGCACCAGATTTTCTTCGATGAGCAGCGTGCGACCGAGCGCTTGAAATAAGGCTTCCACCTCGGGCACATGCGCGTGCGCGTCGGGCGCTGCGGCAATGCACGTCATGGATTCACCGATAGCGATGGCGGTGTTGGGCATGGCACGAATGATCGGCACTTTGATGGTCAATTGATCGGCTATTTGCTGAATCGAAACGCCCGTGATCGTGGACACCAACACGTGATGGGGTTGAAGCCCACCGTTGATTTCCTCAAGCACGTACGGCAACTGCTTCGGCTGCACACACAGCAAAATCAAGCGGGCATTTGCCACGGCCTGTTGGTTGTCTGTTGTGACCATGAAGCCCTCATCCGCCAGTTTTTTCAATGAAGTAGGGTTTCGTTTGGTAAGGTAGACTTGACATGGTTCGGCCAACTTATTTTTTACAATTCCCTGAGCGATGGCCATGCCCAAATTGCCCGATCCGATGATGGCTATGTTTGATTTTTTCATCTGTTTAAAATTGATTTTCATATGTCAGATGGAATCTCGCATATCTAAACTCATACTTTAATATATTTTTTGACATGCTCGATTTCATATTTAAAATGCTGTTGGTTTGAGTGAAAGGCCTGTTTTTTCATCCAAGCCAAAAAGGAGATTCATGTTTTGAACGGCCTGACCGGAAGCACCTTTCAAGAGGTTGTCGATCACACCAATCACCAGTGCCTTCGATCCGATTTTGCTTACCTGAATCACGGCTTTGTTGGTGTTCACTACCATTTTCAGGTCGGGATTCTCCTCGATGATGTGCACAAATGGGTGACTTTTATACGCTTTCAAATAGGTATTTTTCAAATTCTGTTCGCTTGCCTCGGTATCAAAGTAGGTGGTGCAGATAATGCCACGCGTGAAGGCTCCTCGGTAGGGAATGAAGTTAATCGCATACGGAAAATGGGATTTCAGTTGCTTTACCGATTGCCCTGTTTCCAACAAATGCTGATGCGTGAGCGGCTTGTACACATTGGCGTTGCTATGTCTCCAGCTGTAATGTGATGTTTCTGAAAATGCTTGTCCCGCACCTGTAGCGCCGGTGATACCCGAAATGTGCAAATCACCCACTACCAAACCCGCCTGAATAGCGGGCAAAATAGACAACTGCAGACATGTAGCGAAACAGCCCGGATTGGCAATGTGCTTGACTGATTGGATGGCCGGACGATTGAATTCAGGCAGCCCATAGATGAATGTGTGCACGCCTTTCAAGCGAAAATCCTGACTCAAGTCAATGAGTCGTTTCGATAAAAGTGTAGGATGATTCAAGATGATTTTGGCTGATTCTCCATGGCCTTTACAAAGGAAAAAGACGTCCGCCATCTCAGCGTCTATATCTGAGGAGAAGGTCAAATCCACTTCACCTATCAGATCAGTATGAATTGAGGCCACCGTCTTTCCTGCCTGACTTTCGCTTTGTGCCAATGTGATCGTCACAGCAGGATGATGTGCCAAAATCCGCAGCAATTCACCTCCGGTGTACCCGGCTGCACCGATAATGCCTACCTTAATTTTTTCCATGATGCACCGAGTGATAAAGTTTCGTTTGATTGGCGAATATGGTGGCAAATCCACGCGCGTCTTGGGCTGTCCAGCCGTTGTTCATTTCGCCATATTGCCCAAAAGACGACTGCATCAGATCATTGGGCGACTCAATGCCGTCAATACTGAAGCGATAGGGAGCCAAATGCACATGCACTTTGCCTGTGACCGATGCTTGGGTGGACGCGAGAAATGCCTCCAAATCGCGCATCACCGGATCGAGGAATTGCCCCTCGTGCATCAATTGACCGTACCACTGCGCTTGCTGATCTTTGATGAAAAGCTGCTGCTTGCTCAGCACGTGTTTTTCCAATTGATGATGCCCTTTGATCAGTATTAATGAAGCGGCAGCCTCAAATCCAACACGACCTTTGATGCCGATGATCGTATCTCCCACATGGATATCTCGTCCGATGGCAAAGGCCGAAGCGATGACATTCAATCGTTGAATGATCTCAACAGGGGTGCCTTTTTCACCATCCAATGCCACAGGTTCTCCTTGCTCAAATTCGATGGTGATCGTTTTACTGTCCTGTTTAGTAAGCTGACTTGGAAAGGCCGAATCGGGTAGTGGCAAATGCGATGTTAGCGTTTCCTTACCACCTACCGATGTGCCCCACAGTCCTTGATTGATGGAATATTGGGCTTTTTCCCAATTAGCCACCACACCGTGGTTTTTCAGGTAATCAATTTCTGCTTCTCGGCTCAGCGATTGATCCCGAATAGGTGTGATGATCGCCACTCTCGGGAAAAGCGTCTGAAACACCAGATCAAACCGAATCTGATCATTGCCTGCGCCTGTGCTGCCATGCGCGATGGCATCCGCCCCGATTTCATTGGCATATTCGGCAATGGCCAACGCCTGAAATACGCGCTCAGCACTCACTGAGAGGGGATAGGTATTGTTTTTCAGCACATTGCCAAATAGCAAATACTTGATTCCCTTCTGATAAAATTCCTCCGTCCGATCCAGAAAATGGAACGTTTTCACACCTAAATCGAGCGCTTTCTTTTCCAATTTCAGTTCGTCCTCTTTCGAAAATCCACCCGTATTCACGGTGACGGCATGCACCTCATACCCGAGATCCATAGATATATATTTGGCGCAATAGGACGTGTCCAATCCGCCGCTGAAGGCTAACACTACTTTCATTTCTTTTCTGCTTTTTTGAGTAATCGGTTCTTTTTGATGCGCATGAATCGCTCGTACAGCTTGGATTTTTTGATAAAATTCCACCGCTTGCCATTCACCGTCACTGGGTCATACAGCATGGCGGTGCACAGGCAGTTGCTCTTATTTTTGCTCATCAGTACTTGATAATTCACACAGCTTTGGCAGCCTTTCCAGAAGGTTTCGTCCGTGGTGAGGTGGTCGTAGGTCACCGGCATGTAGCCGAGTTCCGAATTGATTTTCATTACCGGCAAGGAGGTGGTGAGCCCAAAGAGTTTCGCTTCCGGATACATCTTCCTTGAGTGCTCGAAGGCCTTCTTTTTAATAAGTGTGGCGGCTCCATGTGCGCGGTATTCGGGCTTCACGATGAGCCCCGAATTGGCCACATACTTTTTGTCGCTCCATGTCTCGATGTAACAAAAGCCCACCAATTCCTTTTTGGGTGTGAGGGCGATGATGGCCTTGTTTTCGGCCATTTTTTGGCGTATGTACTCCGGCTCTCGCTTGGCAATACCCGTGCCTCGCTGTGCTGCGCTAGTTTCAATGAGTTGGCAGATTTCTTCTGCAAACGTGAGATGCTCAGATGTGGCTATCTGAACAATGATTGTCTTCATCGTTTTGAAATTTTAAGAAAAGGGGAAATGGAAAAATCGAACTACGGTCACCACGTGGGTGACACTACATTATTGCACAGGCCAAGGCCTGGCCGGGAACGGCCTTACGAATAGAGATATCGTGTTGTGTGCTTTCAATTTTTCTCAAAAGAGTGCGCAAAGATTGGGGAAAGATTTTCTACTGCGCAAATAAATTTTGGTATTTGGCCAGTGAGCGGATGATTTTTTTGGTGCAAACGATTGAGGGATTGAAAATGAACTGCATTATTCTACCCATGGAGGGTGTTCACTGCTGTCGTCCGTGGACTGTGGACTCAATTCTGCTTAAATACAAACCGAGGAGCAGCCGTGGAATCAAAGACTAAACCTTCTCATTCCATTCCCAATCGCCATTCCTAAAACGGAAAAACCAAAACCAACAAACATTGAAGGGAAATCGAAGGACACAAATTGATATTCCACCAGCACATACGCCACCAGTCCGAGGAGCATCGAAAGCAAAGCACCTAGCTTAGACGGACGCATGAAAAGCGCACAAAACACGGGCACCAAAATACTCACCGTACCGAGTATGGACGATTGCGCTACTAACCCATAAATACTCTCGCTCACAATGGATAGCCAAGCCGCAAGAATGCCCACAAGCACCACACTGATACGCGAAATACGAAGAAACTGTTTGTCTGTGGCAGTCGGAAAATAGAGTGGTTTGATCAGGTTTTCGGATAGGATGGAGGAGGGAGCCAGCAGTGCCCCGCTGCTCGTGCTGAATATGGCGGAAACGAGCGCACCCATGAACAATACTTGCAGCCACACAGGTGCATAGCCGGATACCAATCCGATGAGCGCGTATTGCGTATCACCGGCGCTAAGTGACGGATCAATTTGCATGCTGAGTAATCCCAGATACAATGGTAGCATAGCCATGACCAAATAGAGCACGGCTCCAAAATACGTTGATCGAACAGCTATTTTCACTGTTTTGGCAGCATTTGCCCGCTGGAAAAGATCTTGTGAAGCAAGCGATCCCAACCCCACGGTGAGCCATGCCGCTACATACTCAATCCACGAGTGGTTGTTAGATGAAGTAGGTACAAAATCATAGAAATGTGCCTTGGGTGGAGCCAGCAATTGTGCAGAATCAACCAATCCTGTAAAGAAAATACACAACAGGATGAGCCCCACGATAATCACGATACTTTGCAAAAAATCGGTGATAGACACGGCCCACATACCACCTGCGGTGGTGTAGAGCGTTACGATAGCCGCCCCAACTATTTTGCCCATCATCGGATCCATACCAAAGAGGATGTCGAACAGAATACTTAGGGCGATAATCTGCGCGGCGATGTAGCCCAGAAACGTGAGTAGCATACACACCGAAGCAATCGTTTCGATCTTCGGGCCGTATGTTTTTCGGAACAAATCAGCGAGGGTGAGGATGTTTAGCCGATACAGGGGTCTTACGAAAATCAGCGCAAAGAGAATCAAACACAGAAATGCCCCAAACGGATCTTCGATCACGCCAAGAAAGCCGTGCTGCACACATTCTGACGAGGCACCAACGACCGTCTCGGAACCAAACCAAAAGGCAAACAAGGCAAATGAACTAAGCATGAACGGCACCCGCCTGCTCGCAGATAGGAAGTCATTGGAAGTGTGCACCAGACGTGTGGCGATAAGCCCAATGGCTACCGTGACGGCCAAATAGACGATGACCCAACCTGCTATGGTCATTTATTCATTTTGAATTGCTCAAGACAAGCTCGATAGTCTGCCAACCGAAACCGATACTCCGGCAGGTCAAACCAATCCACTTTTTTGCCGATGGTCTTCAGATCGTCTCCCGTGCGCCCCACATCTATCCCGATGCGCTTCCAGATGATTTCAGTGCCTTTGTTTTCGATCTCGGCCACCACTACCGTGCACACTAGGTCACAGTCATCCGGACACATGAGCACCGGCGCAATGGATTTTTTGCCTGGCTCAGGCAATATGCGCTCCCACACATACGCACGCTCTTTTTCGTCCTTCAGCCAATCTAGCAGCGTAGGCACCAGCCCCACCGAATGCACCTCGCCCAACTCATCTTCGCCCGCTATAAGCATATCCAGCGGCTCATCATCAATCACAATGGACAGATGCGCTCTGTCCACAAATTCGGTCTCAAGTAATTCGGCAGTAATAGAGTTCATACGATCAAAAGTAGTGGAAGCTCAAAGGTAGACTATGATAATGCGATGAGAAATATCCTACGAATAGCAAAGAAGATATGGAGCGATACGGAGTGGCCATTTAGATACTTGGTCCACGCCCTTGGGGTCGTGGCTAGGTTAGAGGCAGTTAGGCTACTTAGCACGTAAAATCATCAGATGCGATTCCCCCTTATTCTACTCGTAAAGCCTTTCTCAGTTCCCTATACGCCACTTCATTCACCTCAGGGGCAACAAAAATTTCAATCAATTGGGGTTTATCTTTTGGTTCAAAGAATTCACTCAGAGCCTCTTTCAGTCTATCCTGATCTTTCACAGGATGGTAATCAATTCCATTTTCCAAACAAACATACTCTGCCGTACGTTGGTGCCGTGTTTCGAAATAGTCTTCCAATTCTGGTAGGCGAGCCGGTCCATCAATCAAGCGGAAAATGCCCCCACCTTGATTATTGATCACAATTATACGCAGGTTAGACAGGGGATAATTGTGAAAAAAGGCGTTCCGATCATACAAAAAGGAAACATCACCAGATAGCAAAATATGCAGTTCGTCTGATTCCAAAGCCGACCCAACAGCTGTAGAAGAAATGCCATCAATGCCACTGGTTCCGCGGTTGCACCACGTTTGGACGTCTTTGCTGATTCCTAATAATTCGGCATATCTGCACGGCATAGAATTGCCCAAATGCACATGTGCGTGGGCGGGAAGGGAATTCAACAACGTATGAAATGCGGCTGCCTCTGAAAAAGTGTCAAAGGAGTAAGCACCTAATTTTTCTTTCACACGCGTATCAGCTGATTTCCATGTTTGCAAAAAAGCCTCATCAACCTCAGCTGGCAGATTCTGAAGTAAAAATGAAACCAATGGTGCTTTGATCAATCTTGGCTTTGTTTGGTACGTGTCCACCGCTACACCCGCCGGATCGAAGTGCCAATGCTGGCGCGGTGGATTTTTGCGGATGAATTGCTTGAGGTTTTTGGACAAAACAGATAACCCCGACGTGATGAGTAAATCCGGCTGAAATGCAGGGTCATCATTAATAAATGCATCAGCATGCGAAACACCTTCACACGTCAGGTTATTGAGCGGCGATTTGATCACTACGGCTTTGTCTTTCCATCGATGCAGTTGCACCGACAGTTCGCCATCCTTCGGATGCTGACCTACCAAAATTAAAATTTTTCGAAAGGAAGAAACATCCATCGAAAGTACGCGCTTCGGTTCGGATAGATCAATGTCCGCAATGTGGAATTCACCTCCCTTGCCAAATGCAAGGTGCTGATCTGCAGCAGGATAGAAGGGCTCTTCAAATGGTATGTTGATATGAACAGGCCCTTTGGGCAGTGCTTCCGACAGACGAATGCCGGAAATGATTGGTTGGTAGTATGTTTGAGGATCAGTATCCGGCAGCATCAAGGGCAATTGGATAGAAGCCTTCACGTGATTTTTCAACACCTCAAATTGACGGATGGTTTGTCCATCTCGCTGATCGATGAGGTGGGGTGGCCGATCAGCGGAAAGAACGATCAATGGAATTTCTCGGTAAAAAGCCTCTGCAATGGCAGGTGCGTAGTTGAGCAGCGCCGTGCCGGATGTACAGCACAATACCACCGGTTGTTTGGTTAGTTGAGCAATGCCCAGCGCAATGAAACCCGCAGACCGTTCGTCAGGGATGATGTACTTTTTTATTTTTTCATTTCTGGCAAATGAAATAGTCAGTGGCGCATTGCGTGAGCCGGGTGACATCACTGCGTACCGTATACCCAAGTGGTGGCAAAGTTCGGAAGTATTGTAAACGGCAGGGTGCAGCATGAATATTACCGCTGATGAAACGACGGATTGAATTCGCGCTTATTTTCTCGCAGGCGTTTTCTTCCTATTTGGAAATAGAGCAGGGAGCCAACGAGGGGAAGCAGAAGAATGAGCAATATCCACACGGTTACCGGTTCCTTACTATTTTTTCCACTTTTCACAATATCTATCAATGCCAATATCCAGAGGGCAACCACAAGTACGGAAAACCAACCAGATATAATAGCGATGCGATTTGAAATTTCCATATGAGCAATATTAAAAAATCATTCGTTTCATGACAGACATCTTCATTACGGTCTCCATTCGCTCATTGGACGGAATGGAATCCTCGGTGATACCCGCACCGGCAAACAAACGGGCCGTCTGCCCCATGATCTGCATGCAACGAAGGTTTACATATAGATCTGTGGAACCGTCAAAATTCACCGGCCCCAAAAAGCCGGAATAAAATGAGCGATCAAAGGTTTCGTGGGATTCAATAAAGGCTTTTGTTTCTTCCAGCGGCATACCGCACACGGCAGAGGTCGGATTGAGCAAATTCAATAATTGATCGGCCAAATTCTCATAATTCACCTCGGCATATTCCACCACATATTCGGTCTTGAGGTGTGCCAGATTACCTGCCTGTACCGTTTTGGGGCCTCTTTCCACATATTCTCGCAAGCGTATTTTCTTGAAGCAATTGATGATGTATCGGCACACGAATGCTTGTTCTTCTATCTCTTTTTGGGTCCAGGCAATTTCCGTCAGTGCTTGTCCGGATTGCAATACTTTCGTTCCGGCCAAAGCTACTGTTTTGAAGCGCTCTTTATTATCTGAAAGCAGCAGTTCGGGCGTAGCGCCAATCCAAATTCCCTCGCCGGGCACATAGACCATGTTGCAAAAAGCATTGGGATACTGCGCGCAAATACGATCGAAAAAGGCAATTGGTGAGAAATCAGCAGGCAAGTCTAGGTCCTCATGGCGTGCAAGCACCACTTTTTCAAAAGCACCCTCTTTGATGCGTTCCACCGCTTGCAGCACCATTTGCTCGAAATGATCTATTGCTTCTTTAGATTGATTGGAGGATGGAGAGGTAGTCGTTGATGCTTTTGAATCCGATTGTTCTATGACGTTCAAGAAATCATCTATTTGCTGACCGCCGATTTCCGTGCTGATGTTCAATTCATCATTGCGAAAGCTCAGATCGGCTTTGATGTGATAGGGCTTGGCCGGATGATTATCTGCAAACCGATTGAGCAAAAAACCTGGAGCTAGCTCGCTCAGCGGCTGTGAGGTTTGTTGCGCATTTTCCAATGAAACAATTAGCATCCGCTCACTGGACTGAGGCATTCGCCAAGCAGCAAAGGCGTACGGCTTGCCGATTAATTTTTGAACAATGTTTGTAGCTGATATGTGTGCCAGTCTGTTCATTTTCGATCTAAAATCGCCATAGTTATGCGGCTGATCGCCACCTTTTTGCCTTCCTCATTTCTGATCTCAATGCCCCACACATGCGTGCTTTTGCCTATGTGTATGGGAGTTGCTTTGCCTGTTACTAGTCCTTCTCGTACTGAGCGCAGGTGATTCGTATTGATTTCTAATCCCACGGCATATTGCTTTCCGAGATCTAGTAGCATAGTGGCAGCCACACTTCCCAGCGTTTCGGCCAGTGCCACTGAAGCTCCTCCGTGCAACAATCCGAGTGGTTGGATGGTTCGGTGATCCACGGGCATGGTGGCCTCCAAATAGTCGGCTCCCACGGCACTGAATTCGATACCTAGGTGTTGCACCAATGTCCGTTCGCTCATTTGGTTGAGCATTTCCAATTGGACATCTTCTGGAAAAATTCTTTCTTTGGACATATTACGCGCAAACCAACTCGAAAAGCATTTGAAAACCAAAACGATCTACCTACTGCGCCACGGCCAGACGGACTTTAATAAAATGGGCATGGTGCAAGGACGAGGGGTAAATGCGTCGCTCAACGACACAGGCAGACAACAAGCCGCACTAGCCGTTCAGTATTTTTTGGATAAACAGATTGAGCGTGTCTTTTGCTCAAGTTTGGTTCGAACCCATGAAACAATTGCTGATTTAGGCTTGCCCATCACGGCGTTGGATGGTTTTGATGAAATCAGTTGGGGCGAGCACGAAGGAATTGTGACGGACGATCCCATGCGCACCATTTATTGGGACACAATCAAATCTTGGAGAGAGGGAAATGTGCATTTATCGATTGGAGGAGGTGAAACACCCGTGCAGGTAGTGGAGCGGCAAAAGGAAGCGATGAAATATGTGATGGATTCACCCGAAGAAACGATCGTTATCTGTATGCATGGCAGAGCCATTCGTATCTTGCTCACTTGGCTGCTCAATTATCCTTTGAAATACATGGATGGATTCGAGCATCATAATTGTTCCATTTACGAGCTGAAATATACAGGCGCTTCGTTTCGGTTGGCGCAATACAATCACATCGCTCATCTAAAGGTTGATTAATTCACGGTCTGATCATCGTATCTTAGAACCAAGATGGCCAAAAAGAAAATCCATGCGGAAGTTGGCAAGCGGGTCATAGAATTGACCAATCTGGACAAGGTGCTGTACCCGGATGACGGCATTGTGAAGGCGGAAGTCATTGAATATTACCTCAAACTGGCACCCACCATTCTCAATCACATCAGAGGTCGTGCACTTTCGTTGGTGCGCTACCCGGATGGAATCTATGGTGAGCAATTTTTCCAAAAACATCGCCCCGACTGGACACCCGACTGGATCGACTACAAGCGGTTAGGGCAGGAGCGGCTTAAAGAATATGTGGTCGCACGTGAAGAAGCCACACTCGTATGGTTGGCCAATTTGGCCTGTTTGGAAATTCATCAGATTCACAGTTTTGCCGAGAAAAGTGACAAGCCCGATTACATCGTCTATGACCTTGATCCGCCCGAAGAAGGTTTTAATTTGGCAGAATTAAAGTCCTTGGCATTCGCACTCAAGGAGCATCTTGAGCGGGTGAGCTATCACGTGTTTGTGAAAACAACAGGCGGAAAGGGGCTACATTTGATCACCCCCATTGAACCCAATTATTCGTACGATGCATGTTTTGAAGCTGCCAAATTGGTCGCGACCGATTTTGTAAACCGACAGCCCCAAACGACCCTGCATATCAAGAAAGAAGCCCGCAAGGGTCGCGTGCTCATCGACATTTATCGGAATCGTCCGTCACAGACAATCGTAGCACCCTACAGTTTACGTGGTAGGAAAGGCGCTACCGCATCCACACCGATCACATGGGATGAGTTGGAGCAACTCAAAGCATTATCTGATTGGAATCTGCAAACCACCATGGAGCGCGTGCTTACTATAGGCGATGCGTGGGAAACCATCCGTGGTTGGGCTGTGCCGCTGCACAATGACCGAAAGGCACATGCAGTTAAAGAATTGCCACCTAATGTGCGTCACAAAACTCCCGAACAATTGGCGGATTATGAGAAGAAACGCGATTTCGCCAAGACGCCCGAGCCACCTTCGGCATTGGATGATTCGGTCGGAAGTCGGTTTGTAATTCAGCGGCATCATGCGTCGCATCTGCATTATGATCTGCGTCTGGAGAAAGACGGTGTGTTGCTTTCATGGGCGATCCCTCGCGGAATGCCACCCATGCCCGGTGTGAAGCGACTGGCCGTGCAGACAGAAGACCACCCGCTGAAGTACCTCACATTTGAAGGCGAAATACCCAAGCAAGAATATGGAGGCGGCATGATGTGGATTTATGCCAACGGGCGCTATGAAATCACTAAAGAGAAGAAAAATGGGTTCTATTTCCGGCTATC
>CAZPST010000052.1:0-12539 GCA_964589185.1 uncultured Roseivirgaceae bacterium
GTCAAGAGCGAATTGCTCCGAAAGAATTATCAAAAAGTGACGCTGATCAAGGGTATGCAGCTCTTCAGCGACAGGCAAGTGCAGCAAGCCATTGGTTTATTGACAAAAAGTGTGAACACGCCCGTGTCTACAGCCTTGCAGGTGGATGGCTACTATTGGCTCGGCGAATGCTACTTCACGTTGGGTGACGGGGTGCAGGCACGCATAGCCTATCAAAAGGCCAAGTCATTGGACGGAGCACATGCTTTGTCTGATTACGGATTGGGGTATTTGGCCTACAATGACAAGCAGTATGCAGATGCCAAGACGGCCTTTCAGACGTTTTTGCGCAAAGACAATAAAAGTGGATTTCGGGCTGATGCCGCCATGCGCATAGCCGATTGTGATTATGCATTGAAAAATTACGATCAGGCACTTGGCGGCTACAACGCGCTCATAGGAGCAGGGGTAGCGCAAGATTACCTGCATTTTCAAATTGGCCTCATTCATCAGCTCAATGGCCGCACAGACCAAGCGGTGACAGCCTACCGCAAGGTGGTGGTGATGGCCAAATCGACATTGCGAGACAATGCACTGTTTCAGATCGGGCAGTCGTATTTTGAAGTGGCCAATTTTGAAGAAGCGAAAGTGGCCTTCACGAGTTACATGGATCAGTTTCCGAATGAACCAACGGCCGTGATAGCTCGAGCGAAGCGAGCGCAGGCACACTTCAATCAGGGCAATCTGGCGGCTGCCAAGACGGACTATCTATATGTGTTGGACAATCACATCGCACATCCAGTGGCACAAGATGCCTTGCTGGGCATTCAGGAATTGCAGAAGCAGGGAGAGACGATCAATTTCGACAAGTACATGGCCGCTTATCGTGCGGCGCATCCGGATGACGCTAGTGTAGAGACCATCGAATTTGAACAAGCCAAAAACCTCTATTTCGCGCAGAATTATCAGGGTGCCATTGAAAAATTGGAAGTATTGATGGCCAAAAACAAGGAAAGTGCTTTCAAAGAAGACATGATCTACTATCTCGGTGATTCGTACCAACGCATCGGAAATACGACGGCTGCCAATCAGTATTTTGAGCAAATCGTGGCTATGCCATCGTCTACCTATCTGAATAGGGTGCTTGAGAAGCGCGGACGATTGCTGCTAGAGACAGGACAGGGCACTAAGGCCGTGGAAAATTACGACCTGCTTACCAAGAATAGTAAAAACAGAAAGGATACGTATTTGGCCAGTGAGGGACTCATGAAGGCATATTTCATCTTGAATCAACCGGATAAGTCTATCGAAAATGCGCGCTCCATAGTGAATGCCGAATGGAAGCCATCGAATGCCGAAAGTCAGGCGTATCTGTATATGGGCAAGTCGCTGACGCTCAAGCAAGATTTTGCCAATGCCACGGACGAATTCCTGAAAGTGATCAATGGCAGCACAGACGAACTGGCCGCCGAGGCAAAATACCGTATTGGTGAGATACAGTATACCCAGAAAAAATATGCGCAATCATTGGAAACGCTCTTTCAGTTGAATTCGGCCTATGGTGCCTATCAGCAATGGATTGGCTTGTCCTTTTTGCTCATTGCGGATAATTATGTGCAGATGAACGAATTACTACAAGCAAAAGCCACGTTGAATTCGCTGGTGGAGAATTTTAAGGATGAAAAAATCAAAACACAGGCGCGCACCAAATTGGCCGCCATTGATCAACTTCAAAAAGAGCAAGTAGCTAACGACACGTTGAGATGAAAAGAATATTCCTACTACTGACCGGTATATCATTAGCTGCCGTGCTACATGCGCAGGTGGGAGAGGTCACCTCCGAAGAGATCGTGATCGAGAAAGACAAGGAGATCGTGTTGCCCAAAGCCGATAAGCTCTACGCTCCCGTGATCACGCCGGATCTCATTCGAGACTCTGTGCGCTTACGGTTTGCCATTACCAATCCGCAGTTCAATATTGGGCCTTATTTGCCCACGATCAGTCCATTTGCCTATCGCGCACCCTCGTCAAAATTGCCTTATCAAAATTTCGTCAAAGCTGGATTGGGAAGTTATGGTTCGCCATTGCTCTCCGCATATGTAGGGCAGGAATTGCCCAATCTGACATGGGGCGCATGGGCGTATCATGAGAGTTTTGCCGGAGGATCGGTGCGTGAACGGGAGAGTGGTTCATCCACTACGATGCTGGATGTGTTCGGCACCATGCAAAACAATAGATGGGCGTTTACCCCGGCCATTGGATGGCAATCTGACGGGTATCGGTACTTTGGGTATGCCGATGGTGATCCACGCATCACTACCGACAGAACCACCCTCGGACGTGTGCGCTTGGCGGCCACTGTGGAGGAGATTTATGCCAATGATTGGACGCTCAAATTCAATCCTACTTTGTACCTCACCAATCAAAACATCCCCGGTGATTTGCCATCCAGTAGAGAGAGCTATTTTGACCTAAGCACACAGGCCGGTTATCAATTTGACTCCACGTTTTCTGCGGGTACTTTCGTGCAGCTGGGAGCCACTGGCTTCAATAGTCCCGAAAAGGTCAACCGCAACTTCATGCGCATCAATCCGTGGGTGGGCTTCAAGAAGGACAAATTATACATCAAGGCAGGTTTTGAAGTGGCCACTACCAACGATACCATCGTGTCGGGTGCCAGTAGTTTCTTTTATCCTGATTTGTCCGCCGAGTGGTCAGGCTTGCCCGGCTGGACAGTCTATGCCGGTTTGAAAGGCGAATTGCGACCGGTGACATTCAGTAGCTTGAGCTTCCAGAACTATTTTCTCGACGACACACTCACTATGGCGCATGAGAATGTGAAGACCAGTTTCACAGGAGGCATACGGGGTGCCATCACTTCCAAGCTTTTCTTGAATACAGGCATTCGCCTTTCGGGTGTCCAAAATATGTCCTTCTTCGTCCCTTCTGCATTTGATTCCGCGCGATTTGCCGTAGCGATCGATACGAAAACCGTGACTGTGTTTAATCTATATGGAGGATTGAACTGGCAACCGGCAGACAATACGCACGTGGGATTTGCCGTAGACATCTTCAGCTATGGCATGGGCGATCTTGACGAGCCGTGGCATAAGCCTACCTTCAAATTATCGGCTGATTGGTTTCAACGATTCACCGATCGCATCACCACTGAAACCCGATTTACGACACTTGGAGGTATAAAAGCACCCACGTTTGGCCCCACGCCGGGCACCTTTTTGGAGCAGTCACTCGATCCAATTATTGACTTGAGTGTGCAAGGCAACTACCAAATCAATGAGCGAATAGAAGGTTTTATTCAATTTCAGAATGTGTTCAGTCAGCAATACGAGCGCTTCTTAAACTACCCAAATCGTGGCTTTCAGTTCCGTCTGGGTGGAATGTATCGTTTTTAGTCTGAGGTAAATTGAAATAACTTAGCGATAAAAAATGATGCAGTTTTTAAGATTTGTTTATCTTGGTTCATCTAAAAATTAACCTTAATGGCCGAAGAGAATAAGAATCAAGACCCAGAGGAACAAAAAAAGTCATCAGGAAGCGACGATGATTTCGGTTTGCCCGATTTCGATTTTGAAGCATTAGATGATGACGATGATGAAGTAGCACCGGAGGAAGCCCCCGCTTCAAAGGCCACACGCGCCGCAGATACGCCTGCTGAATCTACCAGCACAGATGACGTACCGAGCATGGATACAGACGATCTAGAAGGGCTGGATTTAGATGATTTGGAGGGTCTAGATCTTGAAGATATGGGCGATTTGGGTGATCTAAATCTTGACGATCTGGATTTGGAAGATATCGATTTGGGTGACCTGGATACCGATTTGGAAGAATTCAAGGAGACGGAAGCATCTAGCACATATACGCCCGAAAAACCGGTAGCAGCTAGTGCCGAGCGCGACGAAGATATTTTTGATACATCCAAAGGAGCTGCAGCTACATCTGCTAGTGAGCCTGCCGAATCGTTTGAAGATGATGGTTCATTCTTCGAAGAAGAAACCTTCGATGGCTTTGACATGGACTCCTCAGATGGAGATTCAGTAGACAGCATGTTTGACGCTGATTCCCTTAGCTCTGAAAACTTCGATGAAGATATTTTCGGTAATGGTGATGCCGACTTTGATGTAGATATGGGTGACGGTGAAGAAGAGCCCGTGCCATTTGCCAAACGCCCGGTTGAAAGTACCCATCATTTGGATGATGAAGAAGAAGTGCATGTAAGCGAATCGGAAATCCAATCGTCTCGCGGTAAGTTCGCACGAATTGTCATTTTGGGAATCCTATTGTTTTCAGCATTGGGTTTCGGATTTCTCTATTGGAATGGCACCTTCTCAGGTGGTCATGGTGAATCCAAAGTGGTAAAAACCGAAAACAAAAAGGATAGACCTGTAGCAGCCAATGATGAGGCTAAGAAGGAAGAAGCGACAAACGAAGAGGCCAAGCCATTGCCTCCACAGCCTACTGACACTAAAAAAGCGGAAGAAAAAACGCCTGTAAAGGAAGTGACTAAAAAGCCTGAACCTAAGAAGGAAGAACCGAAAAGGGAAACACCTAAAAAGGAGACGAACACACAGCCAAAGCAAACGACTACACAGCCAAAGACTACCACTAAACCTGCTCCTGTGCGTAATGCTCCGGGAGAAGTGACTGTGCTATCAGGTAAGTTGGGTCAAAGTCATATGATTGTGGCCAGTTTTGTAGATAGCCAATCCGCACAGGATCATGCACGTAAGTTGGCTGCAACTGGAGCAAGTCCGGTGATTATCCCACCATTTGATAATGCACCTAACCATCGTGTTGCCATAGCATCGTTTAGCACGGTGAATGAGGCACTTCAAAACCTAGAGAGCTATCGCCAGCAATATGGCAGTGGCGTTTGGATTTTGAAATATTAAGATTCGTTTAGCAAAATTTAAGTGACCCACACAAGAAAAGTCTTGTGTGGGTTTTTTGTTCATAGTACTTTCGAATCCGAACACTAATTGCGGTTAGCTGCCGTTTAACACCTAAAGTAAAAGACTACATGATCAACGCCATTCTACAGGATCCTACAGTACCACTAGAAGGTACCGAGACAGCCGCCCAATCCATCTCTTTGCTCGAACTACTTTTCAACGGCGGAATTATGATGATTCCCATCTTGCTATTGTGGATAGTGGCCATTTACGTGTTTGTAGAACGAATCATGACCATCCGAAAGGCCTCCAATACACCGGATGATTTCAAGGATCGCATTAGGCAGTTGGTCACCAGTGGTGATATACAAGGCGCTCGTCTGTGGTGCGTGCAGACAGATACACCAGCCGCTCGCATGATTGAAAAGGGCGTTTCCAAAATTGGAAGCTCACTTAAAAATATTGAGGTGAGTATTGAAAATATTGGTAAAATAGAACTGTATAAACTGGAGAAAAACTTAGGTCTTCTGGCCACCATTTCGGGAGCCGCACCGATGATTGGATTTCTGGGAACAGTGGCAGGTATGATTCAGGCCTTTATGGCCGTGGCACAGGAAGAAGGGGCAGTTAGTCCAAAATTGCTGTCAGGGGGTATCTACGAAGCGTTGATTACCACGGCTGCCGGATTGGTGGTGGGTATTTTGGCGTACTTAGGCTATAATTATTTGGTGGCGCGTGTTTCCAAAGTGGTGCATACCATGGAATACAATGCCATTGAGTTTGTGGAATTGTTGCAAGAGCCGCAAAAGAAATAATCGATGAATCTGAAGCCCAAAAATAAAGTGGAAGCTTCCTTCAGCATGTCGGGGATGACAGACGTCATCTTTCTGCTGTTGCTGTTTTTCATTTTGACCAACTCCTTCGTGACACCCTCCGGTCTACCTGTGAATTTGCCCGCATCCAAAAGTGCTGATATCGTATTGCAGAAGGTGAGCGTCACAATTACGAAAGAATTGAAGTACTTTGTAAATGACAAACCGGTCACGATAGGACAGTTAGAAGGTGTGCTACGCGCTGCACTTACCGAAAAGCAAGGTGTAGTGGTGCTGCATTGTGATGAAGGAGTGTCGGTAAAGCATTTAGTTCATGTGGCAGGGATAGCCACTGCATTGGAAGCGCGTGTATCCATAGCCACCAAACCTGAACAATAAGGAACATGGAAGGGATTGAGGAAGAAAATAAACGAAAGAGAAAAGCAATGATTACCACGGCCGTTATTCAGGCGGTGATGTTGCTTATTTTCTACTTTCTGATCGCATGGCGAGAGCCAAATCCACCCAATCCTGAGTTTGGTATCGAATTGAATTTTGGCATGACCAATACCGGATCAGGCAATGAACCGGTGCAGAGCACCACCCAATCTAAAACCACCGAACAAGAAGAAGCTGCCGCACAGCAATCTGAATCAGAGAGTGATCAAACACAGGAATCCACAGAGCAAAAGACGCCAGTAGATCCGGTGAAAAACCCAAATGCAGATGTAACGCAGGAAAAGACAGAGGCAGCCAAACCCAAACAAACACAATCTACCACCGATAAGACCACCACTGCTAAAGACCCCAAGGCGAGTGAAAAGGTGGCAGATAAATCGAATACATCGCAAGGAAATACAGGAGAAACAGGCGATCAGGGTAATCCTGAGGGCGATATCAACAAAGATGCACTTTATGGTGAGCCGGGTGGAGGGGACAATGGATCAAGTTTGGAGATGTCCGGATGGCAGTGGGACTCACCACCTGATCCTAAGGATTCCTCCCAAGAGTCAGGTAAAATTGTATTTGAGATAGAGGTAGATTCAGATGGTTATTTGGTAAAAGTCAATGTGAAAACCAGCACAGTATCGCAAACCTTGGTGAATCGGTATAAAGCGGCTGTTCAAGACTTAACGTTCTCCAAGACATCTACCTATAAACCGGCACCTTCTTCCAAAGGCACCATCACATTTATTATTCGCACCAAGTAGTATGCTCACCTTTCAGGAAACCCTGGATTATCTCTATTCCAGGTTGCCCATGTATCAGCGTGTGGGTAAGATCGCTTACAAGAATAATCTCGACAACACCATTGCGCTGCTCAAGGGAGTGGGTAATCCGGAGACGAAACTTAAAACGGTTCACATAGCCGGCACCAACGGAAAAGGATCTTCAGCGCATGCATTAGCTGCTATTTTGCAATTGGCCGGATACAAAACGGGGCTCTATACCTCTCCGCATCTCAAGCGATTCACTGAGCGCATCAAAATCAATGGAAAGGAAATTTCCGAGACGGCCGTGGTTTCTTTCGTCCATCAATATCAGGGCTTACTCGAAACTATTCACCCTTCATTTTTTGAAGCGACTGTTGCCATGGCTTTTGATTATTTCGCGCGGGAAAATGTGGACATAGCCGTCATAGAGACGGGGCTTGGCGGACGATTGGACAGTACCAATGTCATCTTGCCGGAAGTGTGCCTTATAACCAATATCGGTTTTGATCATACGGATTTGCTTGGCGATACCATCGAGAAAATTGCACGAGAAAAAGCAGGTATCATCAAGCCAAATGTGCCCGTGGTGATAGGTGATATGGTGGAGGAGGGGATTGAGGTGATGAAGGAGGTCGCGCAGCGGCAACATGCGCCATTGATTTTGACTTCACGTGAGACTTTGGTGGAATTCGCCAGTGAAATTCCCTACTTCGGTAAGAATGTGCCCGGTGTGTTGGCAGTGGTGGATGAACTGCGTGCCAAGGGATGGACGATACCTCAGCAAGCTGTGACGGAGGGATTGGTACAATTTGCTGCAATCACCGGTCTTCAAGGTCGCTTCCAACGACTTCAACAACATCCACTTGTAGTGGCCGATGTGAGTCACAATCCGGATGGATTGCGTCTGTTAATGCAGCATGTTTCGCGTCAGGAGTTTACTGAGTTGCGCATCATCTTCGCTTCTGTACAAGACAAGGATTTGATGCCGGTCTTCAACGAATTGCCTCAGGATGCCATCTATTACTGGACACAATCACATGTGCCAAGACGTTTGGCCGTAAGTGAACTTGCAAAACAGGCAATGGAAGCAGGATTGCACGGGAAGATGTTTGAGAACGTAAATGACGCAAAAAAAGCAGCCCTTGCAGAGGCTGCTCCTGATGATTTGATCTTGATTACCGGTAGCACCTTTGTGGTGGCCGAGTTAGACGATCTTATTTGATATTGAGGTGATGCACGTGATCTGAAATCACATCTATTTGCTTAGTGATGTGTTTCACATATCTCACTAATTCTGTTTCAATAACATAGGCTTCTGCGTCCTTGTCTTCACCCGTCTTTTTTGCATTTTTTTCAATTTCATTACGCGCCATACATTCTTCATTCAAGAAAGAAAGGAAATTCTTCATGCTGTGTTCGGTCTGCACTTTCTCAATGTCTTTGAGGGTTTTGGTCAATTCTGCGTCACCTCCGCCATACTTTGATTTCTTTGCGATCATGTCGTAGATCATCGAATCATAATGATGGATGCCTTTTAGCGTAGTGATGATTTCAGTTCGGTAGGCTTGTGAGGTACAAAACTTTGTCAGTCCGGCGTAGCTTGAGAGCGATTTGGCTTCCGCATGCCATGCTTGGGTTAGTTCATCCAGTTTAGCACCAGCCGTTTCTTGCGCCAACACGACGGGACTGGCAGCAAGCATTCCCAAAAGGAGTAGTACATTCTTCATAGTTTCAATAGTTTAGTAGAGCAGTTGTTGTTCGGTTTGTCTCACCGAAATAGTTTAGTTGTAATTAGCATCGTAAATATCGTGGGTCTCACGTAATTCACCTGATACAGTCCATTATTTTTGCGCGAAAAAAAAGTGGCTAGACCAAGCAAACTTGCCCGATATGCGGCAAACGCAGGGAGCGATAATGTACTCGATCCAACAAAGGAATTGTATGAACACATTCATGGCAAGTGGAATGAGGTCTTTTTCAAGAACGATCACCCGATCACGTTGGAATTGGCCTGTGGTAGGGGGGAATACACGGTGGGTTTGGCGGCAGCATTTCCCGAGCGCAATTTTATCGGCATTGACCTGAAGGGCGACCGTATTTTTATTGGCAGCCAACAGGCGCAAGCGCGTGGATTGACTAATGTGGCATTTATTCGTTCGCGTATAGAGCTCATTCCTAAGCTGTTTGATCCGGGAGAAGTGGACGAAATATGGCTCACATTTCCTGATCCGCGTCCCAAAGACAGAGACGAAAAACACCGATTGGTGAATGTGTATTATCTCAATTTGTACCAATCTATTTTACATCGCGATGGGTGGTTCAGGTTCAAGACGGACAATACGCCCTTGTTTGATTACGGACTCGAAGCGTTGAAAATGTTCAAGACTAGAAATCAAGAATTCACCCATGACCTGTATCATTCTCCTTTACTCGCCGATCATCACGGCTTGAAAACGAAATATGAGAAAATCTGGACAGAGAAGGGTGAGACCATCAAATACCTTAAATTCCAATTCGGGAAATGACTTATATGTATTCAAACATGAAGAACCTATTGAAAAGTGGACTCATTGTAGTCGTAGCGCTGGCTTTTGGATGCTCCAATGCGCAACAAACAAAGGAGCAAAAGACAGGCATTGTGAAAATATCTGCCAATGAATTGGTGAAGTTGCAGGCAGAAGGTGTGAAGGTGGTGGACGTGCGCACGTTGGGCGAAGTAGCCCAAGGTAAAATACCCGGAGCTGTTCATATTGCACTGTCAGGCAAACTTGTAGCGAAAATGACTTCTTTTCCAACGGATAAACCTGTCATTGTCTATTGCCATGCAGGGCCAAGAAGTGCGCAAGCGGCTGAAATGCTCCAAGCGGCTGGTTACACGACCATATACAATTATGTAGGGGGCATAGCCGATTGGCGCAGCAATGGGAGAGAAGTAGAGTGATTTATTTGTTAATTGATCTTTAGCGGACTGTGTATTTTGACAATTTTGTCTAAATTCATTCCTTAATATGACCACCAGCCAAAACGAAACACAACCCACAGAAGTGCCGGCCTCTGCCAATTCATCGGATACGCTTATCACCGTAGCGGGCATTTTCCTCGTCATGATACTTATTTGGGTTACCGTAAAGGGGAAATTACGCGATTGGTTTATGCGCTAAACTATGGGATGTCCTACCGGAAAATCGGCATTTTCCTCTGAGGCATTGGCGCTAGAAGCACTTGTGCAAAATCACATCCGTCATCAGCATCGGTTCGGCACAGGGCCACTGGATGTGTATCTGTGTGCCGATTGCAACGAATGGCATTTCACGTCCAGACCGCCTATGAATCCCCACTTGCTAGACCCGGAAGTGCAGCAACGCATCAAAACCGAAGGACGAGCGCTTGAATGGGAGCGTAAACTCAAGTAATGGATACGAAGTAAGGAGTGTTGGTCGTTTACTTGTTTTAGCTTTTAAAATAGTAATACGATGAAAAGAGTGAAACAAAAAAACGATGAACAGCGCGAAGGACTAGGTCTCTTTCTACTCAAGTTACTCCACAAGCATTTTGGCATCAAGAAACCGTGGGAAGCTTAACACTTTCATGCTAAATTACTTAGACTGTTGGCATGCTTCCAGTTCTACAAGTAACTCCAGCGCTCTAGCTTCTGCCGTACGGGCATTCGCGGCTTGCTTTTCAGCTTCTTTCTGGAGAGCAACTGCATTACGTGCTAATTCATGTGCTCTTGCTGCTTGCTTATTGGCTTCTTTGCTTTGAAGTCTAGCATAGACCACAAAAAACAGCGAAACAAGGATAAGAACGATATTCAGTATAATGGCGAATTTCTTCATGGTTGTGTGGTTGTTTGTTGGCAATTTTTGAGTTCAGCTTCTAGTTGACGCACGCGTGCTTCCGCTTCCAATGTGTTTGCGGCTTCCAGTTCAGCTATTTTTTGGAGTTTATCAGCATCTACGTTCAGCGCATCAGACAGGCTTTTTTGTCTGTAGTGCTCTTCTGTTTTTAATTGGGCAAAAACGGTAAAAAATAGACTTATGAGCACGATTATGATTGTTCCCAGATACATCAATTTGCCGGCAGCTCGCAACAACATCCGATCAAAAAAGTACAACAATAGCCACACGGCATTTCCTACTACAATGGGTAGCGCTCCAAGTTGTCTGAGTAGGTAAAATTCCAATGTGGTTAAGAATACTAAAAACGTAAAAGCGAGCTTAAATTTATCCCAAGTGCCTACCTCTTGCTTTTGTTTGAATCGCAGGGTGTAACAAACAAAATAGGCCGTGATTGACACGGGAGCTATATTGATTGCAATTGACCTGGCCAACGCAGGACTTGCCATGGTTAAAATGAACAGGCCAATCAGGGCAATGCCATAATCATCTATATCACCAAGGAAGAATGATTTGAGTTTTGAGCGCTCTTTCATTATCCCAAATAACTCATTTTTTTTTTTATAATTGCATACTCACGCTCCAGAAAATTGCAATGGAGTGTTTTGATACAATTGGCTAATGTATGTTCTCTTATGTCTTCTGCTTCTTTTTCTTGGCAGCAGGGAAGAGGATGTTGTTCAGGATCAATCGGTAGCCGGCGGAGTTGGGGTGCAGGTTCAGATCGGTGTGTTGCTCATTTACAAAATGCTGATAGTCCTCCGGATCGTGCCCGCCATAGAATGTCCAAAAGCCTTTGCCCAGCACACCGTGGATGTATTTTGCCTCACCAATGGAGCGATTTTCACCCATTATCACCACGTCTGATTTGATCTGATGTTTGCGAAAGGAAGTGGTTTGTCCCATAAAACCGCGTATAATTTGCTCATGGTTTTGGGTGAGCATGGTGGGAATAGGATCCCATTTGGCCGAAAACTGAAACAGTGTAAAATAGTCGTTTTCTTGTGTAAGTCCGCGCTCGTTGGCCTGCATGTCTATGCTCGAGTACTCATAGGTATACGGATCGCGCACGAGTGAAAAGTCGGTGAAAGCCATCGTACGACTGAAGTCCAATTTGTTTTGGGCATTTGGGTCTGCCGGATCACCATCGTACATAGACTCACAAATGTCTATCCCCTCGGCAGCCAACGCGATATCGTACGTGTCGGTGGCGGAGCACATGGCAAAGAGAAACCCGCCACTGGCCACAAAGGCTTTGAATCGCTTCACAATGGCCAATTTCAGATGCGATACTTTGGTGAAACCATGCTTGCGTGCTGATTCCTCATAGTCGCGCTGCTGCTGCTGATACCACGGAAAATGCTGATACACACGGTAAAATTTACCGTATTGTCCAGTAAAATCTTCATGGTGCAGGTGCAACCAATCGTATTTGGGCAGCATGTCCATCATGATTTCGTCATCGAAGATCACATCATAGGGAATCTCGGCATAGGTGAGCACTAGAGTCACGGCATCATCCCAGGGCATGTTAGTTTTGGGCGAATACACGGCAATTTTTGGGAATTGCTCCAGTTTCATGGCGTCCATGTTGGAACTTGGGCTGGCTATTTCCGTCAGGATGTTGTTTGCCTCGGCATCTGATATCACTTGATACGATACGCCACGTATCACGCATTCATTTTCAAATTGCTGCAGGTGCTTCACCATGAAGCTGCCCCCACG
>CAZPST010000053.1:0-10378 GCA_964589185.1 uncultured Roseivirgaceae bacterium
TAATCGAAGAAGCGCTCTACCCCTGTGCGCGACACGAAGTCCATTTCTTCTACAAAGCTCCGCTTCGATTCTTCAAAACGAAGGGGCTCGGTGCGCTTGTCCCAGCGCAGTTGATTGAATGAAAAAATCGGCTGGATCAATGTGACGTCTGCCACGGTGCTTCTGTAGCTGGTGATATCTGTCAATTGATCATTGAATCTGCTGGAGTTGGTATTCACCGAAAGCATACCACCCGTTGCGGCAATGGGCTGTTGCAAACCCAAATTCAAGCGGGCGTTCGTTTGCTCCACAGCTCTAAACTCGATGGAACCGTCCGGCTGTGTGACAGGAACAAACTGGCGGCTATAGCCGGGTAAGTTTCCGCTCAGCGCAAGCTGCGGATTGTAGTTTGATTTGAACAAACGGTACTGCCAGTAGCGGTTTTCTTTGCGTGTTTCGGCTTGCTTGGCCAGTGGCGATTGCATTTTGGCCAAATCCAAAATATTCTCAAGCGAGTATTGCACCTGTGCGTTTGTGACAAGGCACAGAGGCACCACCAATAGGGTGAATAGAAGTCGTTTATTCATATCTGAGTGAAGTAATAGGGTCTTGCATAGCCGCCTTGCGTGCAGGCGCTATTCCGAAAATCAAACCAATAGCAGAGGCCACACCAAACGAAATGACGATGGAACCAAACGAGATGACCGTGGGGATATCGGCAAATTGGCTCACGGCCAGCGCCATGATGATACCCAGCACGATACCGATGACACCACCTGTGATACTGATCATCACCGACTCAAACATAAACTGATTGATGATGTCCGACTTTTTAGCACCAATGGAGAGTCTCAACCCAATTTCTTTGATTCGCTCCAGTACGGACGCCAGCATGATATTCATGATGCCAATGCCGCCCACGATCAGCGAAATGCCGGCAATGGCACCCAACACATAGCTGAAAATATCATTGGTGCGCTGCTGTTGTTTCAGGAGCAATTCAGGGATTTCTATTTCATAATCGATCACCGCATTGTGTTTGCGCTCCAGCATCCGCACGATCACATCGGCTGTAGGTGAGAGGTTGGTCGTTTCTTGTACCTGCACCACTAGTCTATCCAATTGATGGTAATTCACTGCGGCCTTTGTTTCTTCCCCGTTAGATCCACCTCCTCCGCCCCCGCCTATGATAATCATGGCGCCAGTAGACCCTCTATTGGAGGATTGTATCATCTCTTGCGTGAGCATAGCGCGATTTTTATAGCGCACGAGCACCGTCTGAAGTGGCGTATATACATCCATATTGTAATCTCGGATGCCCAACTTGCTGATGCTGCTCTCGCTGATGTAGCGCTCTTCCAGCACACCGATCACTTTCAGCCACGTGTTGCCGCACTTGATGAATTTGCCAATGGGATTTTCTGAAGGAAAAAATTTCGCTTTGATGGATTTGCCAATGATGCACACGGCCTCTCCTTTTTCAATTTGAGCTTCATTGAACATCTTGCCTTCTGCCAGTTGGAAATTGAAGATGTCAAAATACGACGGCTCCACACCCACCAGTTTGGCCGATCGGCGCACGCCATTCTTGATGATGTACGTTTCCAATAATACCTCCGGACTGATGGACGTGATACCCGGGATGGTCTCCATGATAGACGCCTTGTCTTCAAGCGTAAGGCCGGGCGAAAACTTCTTCTCGTTTTTGGTTGCGTCCTCCTCTGCCAGATTTTCTTCGGTTTGTTCCACAATGGGTTTGATGATGATATTGTTCACTCCCACGAGCTTGATTTGTTCCAATATCTCCTGCTGCGCCCCATTACCGATGGCCAGCATGGCAATGACAGCCGCCACCCCAAAGATGATCCCCAAGCCCGTCAGGATAGACCGGACTCGATTAGCCAAGACGGCCTCTACGGCTATCTGAAAATTGGCAAGTAGTCGTTCGCGGTTCATCAAGGTTTGCTTCGGCCACTTCGTTGGAAATTGTTCTGCTGCTGTGGCTGCATGGGCTCAGGCGCCACTTCTTCTTCCTTCGGCTTTCGTTTGCCGTTCATTTCGGGCAATAGTGTCACGCTTTCGTTTTCCATTCCGGCTACTGACGAAAGGCTCAATTTATCGCCCTCTTGCAGTCCGGCTGTGATGAGCACACTTTCGGCATTGGCGTCTCCCAGCATCACTTCTTGCTTGGTTGTTTTGATTCCGTCCTTTTTGAACACATAGGTGATGGAGTCAAACTCTGAATGGAGGCATTCGAGCGGAATGTAAAGCGCATCCTGCACTGTCTGCGTGATGATCTTGTTGCTGGTGGTCATGCCCGGCTTCAGCAATGGATCAGAGCCGAATACTTCAATTTCTACCTCAAATACCTTGGCGTCTGAGTTTGGTCGCTGCTCACCCACATTGGCCACCTTATTCACGCGCCCTTTCAATTTTTTGTCAGGAAACGCATCAAACCCGATTTCCACATCCTGCCCAGCCTTCACTTTGCGGATGTCCACTTCGTTTACATATGTCTTAGAGAGCATTTTGGATAAATCTGGCAAGGTGGCCACCACAGGATCCCATGCGCCTATTTGCGAACCGGCTTTGACGGGCTTACCGTCCCAGTTTTTATTGTAAATGAGCATACCGTCTTCCGGCGCGATGATCACAAACTCGCGTGCCAATGCTTCCAATCCTTCCAGTTCGTTGCGGGCCTTGCGTAATTCGGCGGCTACCTGTTGCATTTTAGCTGCATTCTGTTCTTTTTTTATTTGGTAGTTTTCAATTGACTGCTTGAGCGAGCGCTTGGCTTTTTCGAGATCAATTTCTGCCTTCTGAATGGTGGCAGGGGGCTCAAATTGAGATTGATCCAGCGTCAGTTGGCGTTCGCGCACGTCATACTCTAAATTGATCAGTTCGTCACGTGACTGGCGCATAGCCAGTGCAGTGTCCAGTCGGGTTTGGGTGTATTGCGACATCTGCTGATCCACGTTCAATTGGGAATCTTTGATGCGCCCGGTCAGTTCCGATGGATCAAGACGCGCTACGTATTGCCCCTTTTTTACAAAAGCCCCTTCTTCGATGATGTCCTGAATGGTGACATTCCAGATGCGGTAATTGCGCAAGCCACTTGGTCCGGTGATCTTTACCGAATTTTTAGCTTCAAGCGCCCCTGAGGTCATGATATCCACCACGAATTCGCCTTTCTCCACACTCACCGTCACGTTGGCGCCCGTTTCGGCAGATCCACGTGTGAAAATGAAGACTAGGACAAGCACCAGCACAATACCGGCACCAATGTAGATTTTCTTTCGGTTCATAGGAGCATTACTTGATTATGCAATCAAAGTTACTAGCCGCAATCAGATAACTGTTTGTATACTGCATGGGTGGCAAATTCAGGCGCTGAATGGTTATTTGAGAGCCGAAAAAGTGGGTTTTTGTAACTTCTGTGCTGATATAAATCAGGACAACCAAGTCCGCAATAGCGCGTTCGTTTGGGTAAATTTGAATTCTAAATATACGCCAAATGGAAACCCACGAATATCCCGTACATCTGACTTGGACCGCCGGCAGAAGAGGACAACTATCCTCACCCGAACTTGATCATCAACTGGAAGTAGCCACTCCGCCGCAGTTTCCGTCAGGAGTGGCAGGTGTGTGGTCACCGGAGCACTACTACACGGCGGCTGTAGTGAGCTGTTTTATGACCACCTTTTTGGCCATTGCCGAAATGTCCAAACTGAGTGTAATCAGCTTTGAATGCGACTCAAAGGGCGTCTTATCTAAGGACGAGAACAACCGCTACATCATGTCCAAGATCATGTTGATGCCCCGGCTTGTCATTGATCAGGAAGCAGATGCTGAAAAGGCAGAACGCATTTTACAAAAGGCTGAAAAAGCATGTCTCATTACCAACTCGATCAAATCAGATGTGGAGCTGCACACTAATGTGCTGGTGGCTGAGGTGGTGCATTGATGTACGCTCATGATATTCTTTCGGCAAGCGTATTCATTGGAACTCGTCAAATAGCCTTGCCGTATCAGTTCTGCCAATGACGCTTCGGTCATTGCATGAGCCCGATAGCAGTGGAGCGCGAGCGAAACGAATAGCGGGAGTACGGAAGCCAAAAATCCAATCAGTAGCGCTCCATGAAATAAAAAAAGCGCGGGTCATCCTCGCGCTTCGTTCTTTATCGCTTTTTCCGATCACTTACACACCTCAGAGGTGACCACTCCATTGGTGATGACCACACACACGTGCGAGGTGTATTCAAACGGATCACCATCGTAAATCACCACATCCGCATCCTTGCCTTTTTCGAGTGAACCTACACGGCTATCCATTCCAATCACTTTGGCCGGGTGGAGCGTGATGGACTTCAATCCATCTTCGAACGACAGCCCATTAGCCACTGCTATGGCCGCTTCGTAGAGGATCACGCGGGTTTTGGGTACATACGCCTCGAATCCACTTTGCAGTGAAACAGGGATGCCTGCCTTAGTGAGCACAGCGGCAGTTTCCATGGAGTAGTTGGCCATATCGCCATATCCACGGATCATGGTCGGGTGCAAGATCACCTCTGCCCCGGCAGCTTTGATCTCATCAATGAGCAGGTATGATTCGGTAGCGCCATCTAGCACTAGTTTCAGTTTGAATTCCTTCGCCAATCGAATGGCAGACATGATGTCTGTGGCTGTATTGGCCGTCACCAATGCCTTTAGCTCACCTGTGAGGAGGCGTACAAGTGCTTCCTTGCGCAAGTCCCGAGCGGGTTGCTTGGTTTTATCTTCATTGGCCATTTTCTTTTGATACGCTTGCGCATCTAGCAGGGCGGCACGCAGCATGGCGATGCTCTTGGCGGTAGTGCCCGGGCTTTTGAAGTTGTCACTCACGCTCTCGCCCAATGTCATGGCGAGCATGGCGGCCTCTTTGATCACGGTGGTTTCCACTGTTTCCCCAAAGGTCTTGGCTACCAGGGTTTGCCCACTTATTAGCGCCCCCGGGCCATGGCCTGTGTGCACGGTGGTCACGCCGAAAGAGTTCAGGTAGGCTACCAGTTCTTCGCGCGGATTGTAGGCATCAATGGCGCGGAGTTCGGGCTGCAGTGGATCAGATTTTTCCAGTTGCATCTGATCGGTAGGCACATTGAACATGCCTGCGAACCCGACGGTGCTGTGCGCATCCACCAGTCCGGGTGTCACCACCTTGCCTTCAATGATTTTATAATCTGCCGGAATTTTGATTTTGTCGGCTGTGCCAATGGCAGTGATTTTTCCGTCTTTGATCAATATTACGCCGTTGGTGATGGTGCCGGAGCTTACGGTGTAGATCGTTTCGCCTTTGACGGCCAGCTGCGCCATGGCTAGTTGGCCGCTTACGATTAGGAGTATATGTAGTAGGTATTTCATGATTTCTTGTCTGGTTGAGTTGATTAATCGTGCACGTGTTGTACCATGTCGCTGTACACTTTGTATCCGCCCACAGCAAAGGCTTTGTCTTCGGGATTGTTGAGGTCAAAGACCAACATGCCTTCTACCCATGTTTGCTCCACTTTGGTATACACGCTGAACGGATCGCCCGAAAGTAGGATGAAATCGGCATCCTTACCCTTTTCCAGTGAACCAATGCGATGTGCCAAATCGAGCATGCGTGCGCCTGCTAAGGTCAATCCTTCCAGTGCTTTTTCGCGCGACATACCTGCACGGACAGCCAATGCCGCTGACCGAATGAATAAGCGTGAATCAGTGATGGGATCGTCTGTGTGGAAAGCGACATCCACGCCGGCCTTTTCAAGTGCAACTGCTGATTCGGGCTTTAGATCCACGGCTTCTAGCTTGCCGCCAGGAGAGTCAATCAGAATCAACGACACAGGCACGCCTGCTGCTGCTATTTCGTCGGCTACTTTCCACGCTTCGCTCACGTGATGAAGCACGATTTTGAACTTAAATTCTTTGGACAATCGAATGGCCGTGAGGATGTCATCGTGTCGGTGGGTGTGGAAATGCACCGTGCGCTTGCCTTCCAAAATCTCAATCAATGCTTCCATTTTGAGGTCACGGGCGGGCTTTTCGCCTTCTTTGGCAGTGGCCAATTTGTTTTGGTAGTCTTGGGCTTTGATAAATAGCTCCCGTGCCATAGCCGCCGATTTGGCGCGTGTGCCGGGAAAAGGCTGCTCACGAATGGAGTTGGTGCCATTGGCCATTTTCATGCCGCCGCAGATGCCAGTGAGCACATCGTCACAGAAAGTGAAGTCTTCCAGCACTTTGCCTTTTTTCATTTTCAGGTACACGGTCTGTCCGCTCATCAAGTGACCGGAACCGGGCATCACGTTGATGGTGGTGAGTCCGCCGGACCGTGCCTTCATCAGGTTGTCGGCCATCACATCCAGCGCGTCCAGATTGCGCACATCAGGGTGCAGAGCATTTGATCGATCACCGCCTGAGGCACTGCCCAAGTGCGAGTGTGTATCCACAAGACCGGGCATGATGGTTTTGCCTTTGGCGTCAATGATCACCGCTCCGGCTGGGACGGAGACATTGGCACCCACATCGAGGATTTTGCCATTTTGCACGAGTAAGGTACCGTTTGCAATGGGACTGCCATTGATAGGTATGATGGTGGCATTGGTAAAAGCAGTAGGCTTTTCTTGAGCCGCCACGCGCAGCATGCACAGGGCGCATGCCAGTAAGAGGATGTTTCTAAAAATCATTTTAGTTGGGTTGGTATCACATTAAAAAGGGATGGAATGCCGAGCGACACTCACGAAAAGTGAATATACCCAAAAGGGTGGAAAGCCATGCTGCGGGTGGGATATGTGGTAATAAATGAACTATGAGTGGAGGGGGTACTGAAGAGCGAGGTGGTCTGTGAGATAGCCCTGATCCGTAGAGCAGGGTGAGTGTGACTATATAGCCAAAACTGGCCGCTCCAAAACCTTGATCATAAGCGGGCTCACTTACCTGTGTATCTCCAGCAATCCACCGTGTGGTCATTCACCAGCCCGATGGCTTGCATGTGGGCGTAGATGGTGGTGGAGCCCAGGAACTTAAAGCCGCGTTTTTTCAGGTCTTTGCTTAGTGCGTCTGATTCGGGGGTGGTGGCCGTTACGTCTTTGATGGTCTTGGGGTGGTTTATCTTGGGTTTGTTGCCCACAAACTGCCAGATGTACGCATCGAATGATCCAAATTCCTGCTGCACCTCTATGAATCGTTTGGCATTGTTGATAGTCGCTTCGATCTTGGCGCGGTTGCGAATGATCGACGCATCTAGGAGTAGTTCCTCCACCATGCCAGTGCCGTATTCGGCTACTGTGTGCACATCAAAATCAGCAAATGCCCGACGATACCCTTCGCGCTTTTTCAAAATGGTAGCCCAACTAAGGCCCGCTTGGGCACTTTCTAGCACCAAGAATTCAAAGTGCTTGCGGTCATCGTGCACGGGCACACCCCATTCTTCGTCGTGGTAGCGGATGTAGTCATCGAATTGGCCTTCTACCCAGGCACATCTTTTTGGCATGGCAATACGGTTTGTTGTAGGTCGTTTAGCGTAAGAACCTGATCCAAATGGTCAGATTTGAAATACAGGTGGATAAATGCCTAATTTAGCAAAAATGAGAACATTGCCTTTCATCGGACTCTTGATTGTCCATTTATCTTGGAGTCAACTCCCGCTCACGCTGATTACAGAGCGATCGCTGGTGGTGATGGAGTGGCCGCTGGAGTCATCGGGCGAATTCCAACTGCGGGGTGACTGGCAGAAGGTGACCAAGCAAGTGCAGCAAAATCTGGGACTGATGGGCGTAGATGCCATAGGCTTTGTACATGGTGACGATTGGACTGCCAGTGCCGAGAGTCAAGCCATATTTCGTCAATTTTTTGAGACTAGACAGGTCAAACAATTGATTCGCATTGGGCAAGCAAACGGATTGTATGTGCTTAGCATAGAGCCTTGGGGTGGCAATACCTCGCCTTGGCGGATAGAAGGTGGCTCGCTCAATCAAGTGTTGTTTAGACTGGGCAAGGCCATAAAGGAGTCAGGTCAGGTAGCGGAGAATTTTCTGCCGGCAGATGAGCCGGAGATATATGTGGATGTTCCCTTTTCGAAATGGACCGCTTCTGTAAACTACCCCGACGCGATCAAGCGACTAAAGATAGGTGTGGCAAAACGGGCGAGTGATGCTGACAATCGGAAGCTGGAGCAATTGATGCAGCGCTATCCGTTTGCCTTTGAGCTGATAGACTATACAGATGATGAAGATGCTTTTCGGCGCGGGTATCAGTTTGTACTCGTGAGCATGTCCACCACAGGCGAATCGATCAAACGGCTGCTTAATTACAAGACAGTGAGCGGAGTGACGCACTATATGTCCACCGTGGCGGCTGATAGCACCCAAACGAAGATCAAAGCCATCCCTGCCGATGCGTTCGTTCATAAATTTTACTTTAGAAATACGGTCAACCACGAGGCTTTTGTGGGCACAGATTGGGATGCTGATGTGAGCTGGCAGCAGTCGCTCACCAATTTTATTCAAAACCTACGCATTGCATTTCGGGTGAAGTGAAAAACTTAAACCATTTCCAGACACGGCCTAAAGTGGCGCCTATCAATGTGCCGTCGTACTTGAACGAATTGGGCTTGTTGAAGGAATTGCCCTCACTCAATTATCTACGGCAACTACACAGACGGCATTTGATACGGTTTCCGTTTGAGAATATGGATGTCCATTTCCGCCGAAAAATTACGATTGACATCCGCCGCATTTACGCCAAAATGATTCCAACCAAGCGAGGAGGATTTTGCTATGAGCTCAATCTGCTCTTCTATCATTTGCTGGTACACCTGGGCTATGATTGTCACCTCATATCGGCTCATGTGTATAACCGCGAAACGAATACGTATGGCCCGGAATATGACCACATGGCCATTTTGCTCAAGCTGCAGCACGATATTTACTTATGCGATGTGGGTTTTGGTGATGGAATCGTGTATCCCAAGCTGTTGACCCCAGACAGATTACAAATGGATCACAATCGCTACTTCACCTTTTCTGTCGATCCGGATGACAATTTTTTGTTGAAGAAAACCTCAGACACGGTCAATTTTGAACCCTTGTACGAATTCAAAGTGAAATTGCGTGAGCCCATCGAGTTTATAGATATGTGTGATTTTCACCAGTCCAATCCCCAGTCTCCTTTTGTGGGTAAAAAACTACTCACCAAGCTGACGGATGAAGGCCGAATCACGTTGACGGATCGGCAGTTGAAGTTATGGGAGCGGGGTGAATTGCGCGAGATACCCGTGCTCAATGACGATGACTTTTATACAAAAATGGAGGAGCACTTTGGTATTGTGTACCAATCGCTCCTCCAAGACTAGGTTAGGTAGGTTAGTCTTAAAGTTCGTATTTCTTCACGGCTTTGCGGAGGCTATCCACATTAGATGTGATGCTGGGATCGCTGTAAATCTGCTTTGACAAAGCACCGATCACCTTCTTATTGAAGCCGAGTTTTTCGGCAATATCCTCGCAATATTTGATCTCACTGAGATATACTTGGCTATCAATTTTCATTAGTTGCACGATGTTGTAGAGGTAGTCAAACTTGTCCTCATCGGTCATGGTACTTACAGATGGCAATGGTATCGGATTGCTTACCAAATCATCAATTTCTTCTTCCTTGATATTGTTGGCCTTCCCAATCATGTAGATCATTTGTCTTTCATCTCCTGAGAATTCCCCATCTGCGCTGGCTAGTTGTACCAAGGTGCTGAGTTGCGCTTTTATGCTCATAGTCGGGCTGTTTGTTTGGGTATTAGGTTTTAAATATAGGTGATTCAGCTAATATACTTTTTAACCATCTGCTTTAATTTTTCTCGGTCAGTGGTGATGGATGGATCGCTGTAGATGTATGAGGACATTTTGCTCACCACTTTTTTGTCGAATCCAAGCTTCTCTGCTGTGCGCTCGCAGTACCGTATTTCACTCAAAAACACCTCGTGATCGATCTTCATCAGCTGAATAATGTTGTACAGATATTCAAATTTTTGATCGAAGGTGAGCACTGAGAAATCCAGCTTTTCTTCTACCTCTCGCTTGCGCAATGATTCATTGATCAGTTCTTTCACCTCTTCCTGCGGCACACGATTAGCGATACCAATGGCTAAAATCTGAGATTCCTCACTTGAATCAAACTTATCATCAATCAGCGCCAACTGAATCAAAGCCTTTAATTGCATTTTGATATTATCCATTTCCAAAAATTTCCAGTTAAGTTAAGCAAAAAATTTAATGCATGTATGATCCGGCGTTCACATCAAAAGTGGAACCGGTGGCGTGATCGGCCATGCCGCTGGCGATAAAGGTGACCAACGGTGCTATATCCTTGGCTTCTGTCATTCGCTCCAGCGCTATGT
>CAZPST010000053.1:10393-12530 GCA_964589185.1 uncultured Roseivirgaceae bacterium
CCCAAATTTTTTGATGAATTCTTGCGCCATCTCCGTTCGTACAAAACCCGGTGCTATGTTAAACGCCTTGATGCCTTGCTGACCATAATTACGGGCAATCGTATGGGTCATGGATACGAGTGCCGCCTTGGATGCAGCATAGCCCATGTATTCTTGCTTGTCGCCCCGAAAGGCCGCTCGCGATGCAATGCTAATGATACGTCCGGATGCCTTTCGCTTAATGAAGTGTTCTACGGCCTTCTTGCTCAAGATGGCAGGGGAAGTCAAGTTGACCATTAGGGTCATGTTCCATTTGTCCAGCCACTCTTTCTCGGGGAGTTCCAGTCCGGCGGGTACAGCCACTCCTGCGTTATTGATGAGGATGTCAATGTTGCCCATTTCTAAAGCTGCTCGGTCAAACAACTTGGCTGCCTCGCCTTCTTTAGATAGATCAGCTTGAAATGCCCGTGATTGATTGCCAATGATGCTGGCCAAATTTTCTGCTTCTCGGATGCTCTCATTGTAATGTACGCCGATAGTCGCTCCTGCTTCGGCCAACTTGGTGGCTATTGCTTTGCCTATCCCCTTGCTGGAGCCTGTCACTAAGATGTTGAGTCCGGATAAATTGATATACATACCAAATAAAATCTTGAGGGCCTAAAATAGCGAATAGTCGTGAAGCCTTGCGGTTCCTGTCTGAAATTCACCCAAAGGAATTTTCACGTACGAGAAAAACTGCAGCTAGGACTTAAAACTCAAGGAAAAATTGACCATCTACCTCGCGTACGCTGATCTGTTTGAGTCCGCCACATCGTTGCTCAGATTCTTCTCCGGTACTCAGCCGAAACCGATACGCATGGGAGGCACACACGATTTCACCCAAATGATTGAGATGCCCCTCATGCAGCGGATGCCCCCTGTGCGGACACGCATTGGCAAAGGCAAAGAGATTGCCCTGATAGCGAGCCACACACACGGCCATTCCTCCGGCGCTCACTTTTATTTTCTGTCCTTCTGCCAGATAGTTTAGCGACTGTTCGCTATTTTCAAACAATAAATACTTTTTCACATTAGATCTAGCAACAATGTTATCCTGCCAACGAGACAAATTCCAACTCCAACGAAAGTACGCATATATCAACTGTGCCTACATGTCGCCACTAATGAAAAAGGTGGAGAATGCCGGAAAGAAGGGAATGAAGCAAAAGCGAAAGCCGTATCAAGTCACAGGCGATGATTTCTTCGACGAAACAGAAACACTGCGCCTCCTCTTTTCGCAGCTTATCCATACGCCCAAGCCCAATCGATGTGTCATCATACCGTCGGTGAGCTATGGCATGGCCAATGTGGTGAACAATCTACCCCGCAAAGGCAAAATAGTGATCGTGGAAGGGCAATTTCCATCGAATGTGTATCCATGGATGGCGCTACAGGCAGAGGGCTATTCCCTTGAGATTGTGGAAGCGCCCAAGACCATAGAGAAGGGCAAGGAATGGAACGAGCGTATACTGAATGCCCTCACCAAAGACACGGTGATGCTGGCTATCGGGCATGTGCATTGGGCAGATGGCACATTGTTCGACTTGCTGGGTTTCAGAAAAAGGCTGGATGAATTGGATGCTTTACTGGTGATCGATGGTACCCAATCCGTAGGGGCATTGCCGTTTGACGTGGAGGTCATCCGACCGGATGCGCTCGTGTGTGCCGGATACAAATGGCTGCTGGGGCCTTACAGTATTGGCATGGCCTACTACGGGCCTAGGTTTGATAATGGCAAGCCGGTGGAGCACAATTGGATCAACAGATTGCACAGTGAGGATTTTGCAGGACTCGTTAATTATCAATCGGAATTCAGAGAAGGAGCGCTACGCTACGAAGTAGGTGAGCACAGCA
Source organism: uncultured Roseivirgaceae bacterium (assembly GCA_964589185.1). Taxonomy (GTDB): domain Bacteria; phylum Bacteroidota; class Bacteroidia; order Cytophagales; family Cyclobacteriaceae; genus JAAEPI01. The sequence continues at coordinate 12,266 of CAZPST010000053.1, forward strand.
ATTTTATTTTGGTGCCCATGCTCCATGTGGCGTTGAAGCAATTACTCCACTGGACACCAGAGGCCATTCATCAGTATTGCGTGCATTTGATGAAAGACCTGATTCCGGCGGCTCAAGAACTAGGCTTTGGCGTGGAGCACCCAGATCACAGAGCGGGTCATTTGTTTGGATTGAAGCTACCCCAGGAGGTAAATGGAGCGGATGCTATGGCTATATTAAAGCAGCGAAAGGTGAGTGTATCATTGCGCGGCGATGCGATTCGTTT